>CAZHLT010000198.1:0-6318 GCA_964533285.1 uncultured Conexibacteraceae bacterium
CTCCGCGTCCTCATCCCCGAGCGCCTGCCGCCGGGCGACGGCGCCATCTCCTTCGGCCAGGCGGCGGTCGCCGCCGCCCGCGCCGCGGGTCCGTAGTCCGCGGAACGCGCCGGTGCGGCCTTCCCCGATTGTCCCGCCGCGGGCCGGCGGCGACGATGGTCGGGCGGGAGGCGACGAACGGGAGGATCGGATGGGAACGCAGCTGAGCGCGCTCGACGCCGCCTTCCTCGAGCTCGAGGAAGCCGACGCCGCGGCCCACATGCACATCGGCTGGGCGATGGTCTTCGAGCCGCGCCCGGACGGCGGCGTGCCGACCCTGGAGGAGCTGCGCGAGCGCACCCGCCAGCGGCTGGTCGCGCTGCCGCGCTTCAGCCGCCGCCTCTCCTCGCCGCGGGTCGGGGCGCTGTCGCTGCCGGAGTGGGTCGCCGTGCCCGACCTCGACGTCGCCGACCTGATGCGGCGGGCGACCCTGCCGGCTCCCGGCGGGGAGGCGGAGCTGATGGACTGGCTCGGGGACTTCTTCTCGCACCGGCTCGACCGCTCGCGGCCGCTCTGGGAGACGACCGTGCTGGAGGGGCTCGAGGGCGGCCGCTGGGCGCTGGTCACCAAGGCCCACCACTGCCTGATCGACGGCCTCAGCGGCGCCGCCGTGGCGACGATCCTGCTCGACGCCGAGCCCGATCCCGCCGACGACGAGGCGACGATCGCCGAGCTGCTCGCCGCCGCCGAAGGGCGCGAGGAGGACGAGGGCGGCAACGGCGCGCTGGGGCGGCTGCGCGGCGCCGTCAGCGTCGGCGTCGGCGCGGCGCTGCACCCGCGGCGGCTGCTGGCGCAGTCGAAGGCGCTGGCCGAGACGTTGGTCTGCGACGAGATCGTCAGCGCCCCCCGCACCAGCCTCGACGTCGCGATCGGCGGCCGCCGCCGGCTGGCCGCGGTCGACGTGCCGCTGGCCGAGCTGAAGCGGGTCCGCAGCGAGCTCGGCGGCAGCGTCAACGACGTCGTCCTCGCCGCCACCGCCGGCGGCCTGCGGCGGCTCTTCCACGGCCGCGGCGAAGAGGCGGTCGAGAAGGTGCGGGCGATGGTGCCGGTCAGCGTGCGGGCGGCAAGCGAGTCGCTGGCGCTCGGCAACCGCGTCTCCTCGCTGTTCGTCGACCTCGCCGTCGCCGAGCCCGACCCGCTGCTGCGCTACCGCAAGATCGTCGCCGCCGCCGAGGAGCTGAAGCGCGGCGACGCCGCCGCCGGCGCCGAGTCGGTGATCCGCCTCGCCGGCCTGGCGCCGCCGGTGATCCAGAGCGCCGTCGCCCGCCTCGCCTTCACCCCGCGCCTCTTCAACCTGACGATCACCAACGTCCCCGCCTCGCCGGTCACCCTCTACGCGCTCGGCGCGCCGATGGTCCGCGTCGTCCCCCTGGTCCCGATCTTCGCCGGCCACGCGATCGGCGTCGCCGTCGTCAGCTACGACGGCACCGTCACCTTCGGCCTCAACGCCGACCGCGACTCGGTCCCCGACCTCGAGGCGATGCGGGCCGGGATCGAGGAGGCGCTCGCCGACCTCGGCCGCGCCGCCGCCTAGCCGCGGTTCCTTTGTGGCGCTGGGCGCGACAAGGGAACCGCGCGATCAGGACGCAGCGCGGAAGCGGGCGGCCCAGTAGTCGCGGTCGAAGCTGGCCGGCTCGGTCTCGGCGAGGAAGCGGTCGAGGCACTCGACGAAGCGCAGCGGCACCTCGATCTGGGGGATGTGGCCGACGTTGTCGAAGATCTCGAGGCGGCTGTGGGGGAGCTGGCGCTGGGCCTGGGCGCCGTGGCTGGCGGGGATGATGCGGTCGCGCTCGCCCCAGATGATCAGGACCGGGATGTTCTCGGCGAGGAGCAGGCGCTGGCCGGCGCTGACGCGCTGGCCCTGGGGGCCGATGACGCCGCGGACGGTGGCGAGGAAGGCGGCGCGGCGGTCGTCGTCGCTGAGCGAGCCGTAGCCGCAGACGACCTCGGCGACGTCGGCGTTGGGCCGCAGGCCGATCCGTTCGAGGCCCTGGGCGAGGGGCGGGACGACGTGCTGGCCGAGGGCCGCGGTCGCCTGGATGAAGAGGCCGGCGCCGGGCAGGGTGGCGGCGCGCAGGACCGGGCTCACCTCGGGGCCGAGGCCGCCGCTGGAGACCAGCACCAGCCGTTCGACCATCTCCGGGAACGGGTCGCCGAACTGCATCGCGACGCCGCCGCCGAGGCTGTGGCCGACCAGCGTCGCCCGCTCGTGGCCGAGGGTGAGGAGGAGGTCGCGCAGGGTCGAGGCGAAGGCGCCGAGCGAGTAGTCGCCGTGGCCGGTCTCCGACTCGCCGTGGCCGGGCAGGTCGGGGGCGATCACCGTGTGGTGGCGGGCGAGCGGCCCGATCACCGATTCCCAGTTGCGGAAGTTGCCGCCCATGCCGTGGACGAGCAGCAGCACCGGCCCCTTGCCCGCGTGGGCGTAGGTGAGGTCGCTGCCATGGATGGACGCGGTCTTGATCTCCATCGTGGGGCCCCTGGCCGGTCGGTTTACCGTAAAGCATGACGGAACGCCCCGCTCGGGTCATCGGTGGAGGACCGAACCGACCGGCTCGGTCCTCCACGAGTGGACGGCTCGCGCCCCTGGTTCGAGGCCCCTATAGGGGCCTCAAGTGTTTACTGATGCGGTCAGGGCTTTGAGGGCCTGGATGGCGGCGGTGGGGATGGCGGCGGTTACGGCGGGGGTGGGGGCGGCGCCGGTGGCGAAGCTCTCGCCCTCGATGCCGAGGACCAGGAGGCGCGGGGGGAGGCGGCCGAGGGCGCGGGCGAGCTCGATCGCCTCGGCCAGGCCCAGCAGGTGGGTCGAGGCGCCGGCGAGGCTGGCGGGGAGGGGGGCGGCGGCGTCGAGGCGGTGGACGATGCCGGCGGCGGCGCCGGAGGAGACGGCGTCGGCGAGGACGACGCGGTGGGCGCCGTCCCAGGCCTCGAGCAGCTCGACCGGCTCGCCGCCGAGCTCGAGCACCTCGACGCCGGCGCCGCGTCCGGCCGCCTCGTCCTTGGCATCGAGGGCGAGAGCCCCGCCCCCGCCCCCGCCATCCGCCAAGCCCGCGCCCGCCGGTAAGACCCGCGCCCCGCCCGCCAGCCGCCGCCGCGCCTCGCGGGCGACCAGCAGGCCCGCCGCGTCGTCGCCGCGCAGCTCGTTGCCGAGGCCGATCAGCAGCCGCCGCCCGCTCACCGGACGCCAGTCGGTTCGCGCCCCGATCGCCATCGACCCGGGCGCCCGGCGATCACCGCGGCGATCGGGGCGCTCACAGGCGCTCGACCTCGAGCCGCAGGAAGTGGGTCGAGCAGGAGATGCAGGGGTCGTAGTTGCGGATCGTCTGCTCGCAGCGGTGGCGCAGCTCCTCGTCGGGCAGTGCCGTGTGGGCGGCGACGAACTCGCGCAGGTCCTCCTCGATCGAGCGTTGGTTCTGCGAGGTCGGCGGCACGATCCAGGCCGAGACGATCCGGCCCTCGGCGTCGATCTCGTAGCGGTGGTAGAGCAGCCCGCGCGGCGCCTCGCTGACGCCGTGGCCGACGCCGGCCCGCGGCTCCCAGGGCACCGCCGGCCGCTCCGGCCGCTCGTAGGCGTCGATCAGGCGCAGCGCCTCGTCGAAGGCGTAGAGGATCTCGACCGCGCGGACGACGATGCTGCGGAACGGGTTGGCGCAGCCGGCGCCGATCCCGGCCTCGCGCGCCGCCTCGGCGGCCAGCGGCGAGAGCCGCTCGCGGCTGAGGTTGAAGCGGGCCAGCGGCCCGGTCAGGTAGGCGCCGCGCTCGCGCACCCGCGCGTGCAGCGCCGTCGAGTGCGGCACCTGGCGCTCCTCGAAGGTCTCGCCGAACTGCGCCGGGGCGACGTCGATGCCGCGGCTGGAGACGATCCGGCCGCGGTCGATCGGGTACTCGCCCGCCCGCTCGGGCCGCAGGCAGACCAGCTCGTAGTCGCGCTCCAGCTCGGGGAACTCGAGCCCGGCGCAGAAGCGCACCGTCTCCAGCGCCTCCTCGCGGCAGCGCTCCAGCTCGCCCCGCAGCTCCTCCAACTGGCGCCGCTCGGGCGCCCGGTGGAAGCCGCCGACGCGGACGTTGACCGGGTGGATGGCGCGGCCGCCGATGACCTCGATCAGCCGGTTGCCGGCCTTCTTCGCCCGCAGCCCGCGTTCGACCACGTCGGCGTGCTCGGCCGCCATCGCCAGGCCGCTCTCGTAGCCGAGGAAGTCGGGCGCGTGCAGCAGGTAGAGGTGCAGCGCGTGGCTCTCGATCCACTCGCCGCAGTAGATCAGCCGGCGCAGCGCCCGCAGCTGGCCCTCGACCGCGATCCCCAGCGCGTCCTCCATCGCCTGGCAGGCGCTGGTCTGGTAGGCGACCGGGCAGATGCCGCAGATGCGGGCGGTGATGTCGGGCGCCTCGGCGAGGCCGCGGCCGCGCAGCAGCGCCTCGAAGAAGCGCGGCGGCTCGTAGATCCGCAGCTCGACGTCGAGCACCTCGTCGCCGCGCAGCCGCACGTGCATCGCCCCCTCGCCCTCGACCCGGGCCAGCGCCGAGGTCTCGATCCGCCGCTCGCTCACCCCCCAGCCCCCCGGCGTGGCAGTGCTTTTCCACCTATAGCGAGAGAAATGACTGCCACGTTCATGGGATGCGCTCCGCGGCTCGGTCGGCGGCGGCGCGGAAGGCGGGGGCTTCGGCGTTGAAGCTGCGGTAGAGGAGGACGAGGTCCGGGGTCTCGGCGCCGAGCTCTCGCAGGCGGGCCGAGAGAGAGGCGGCGTTGGGGCTCTCCATCGGCCCGAAGCAGCCGTAGCAGCCGCGGTCGCAGCTGGGGCACAGCGCGCCGCAGCCGGCGTGGGTGACCGGTCCCAGGCAGGGGGTGCCGTGGGCGACGGTGACGCAGACGTTGCCGCGGCGCTTGCACTCGAAGCAGACGCTGTAGTCGGGGATCTGCGGGCGGCGCTCGGCGAGGAAGGCGGTGACGACCTCGAGCAGCTGGCGGCGGTCGATCGGGCAGCCGTGCAGCTCGAAGTCGACGGCGACGTGGTCGGCGATCGGGGTCGAGGTCGCCAGGGTCGAGACGTAGGACGGCTCGGCGTAGACGACGGCGGCGAACTCCTCGACGTCGGCGAAGTTGCGCAGGCTCTGGATCCCGCCGGCGGTCGCGCAGGCGCCGATCGTGACCAGCCGCCGCGAGACCCGCCGCACGTCGAGGATCCGCTCGGCGTCGGCGGCGGTCGTCACCGAGCCCTCGACCAGCGAGAGGTCGAAGGGACCCTCGACGTCGGCCACGGCGCCGGCCTCGAGGAAGTAGGCGATCTCGATCCGCCCGGCGAGCGCCAGCAGCTCGTCCTCGAGGTCGAGCAGGCTGAGCTGGCAGCCGTCGCAGGAGGCGAACTTCCAGACCGCCAGCCGGGGCCGGGCGCTCACATGACCACCTCTCGTTCGCGCCCCGATCGCCACGGACTCGAACGACCGGAGACCACCGTGACGATCGCGGCGCTCACAGCTCCCGCATTCCGAAGAAGCGGCCGATCGCGGCCATGTTCATCACCGCGCCCTCGCGGCAGGCGAAGGTGGGGCCGAACTGGCAGCGCCCGCACTGGGTCACCGCGCACTTCATGTTGCGCTCGATCGAGACGTAGAGGTCGGCCGGGTCCATGCCGCGGTCGACCAGCGCCTGGGCGGTGAAGCGCATCATCACCTCGGGGCCGACGACGAAGGCGAGCGCCCGCGCCGGGTCGAAGGGGGCGTCGCCGATCAGCGTCGTGACGACGCCGACGTGGCCGTCCCAGCCGGGGGCGGCGGCATCGACGGTGAGGCCGAGCTCGAGCCGCGGGTCGGCCGCCCAGGCCTCCATCTCGGCGCCGAAGAGGAGCTCGTCCGGGGAGCGGCCGCCGCAGAGCAGGACGACACCGGCGTGGCGGTCGCGTTCGGCCAGCGCCCGCAGCAGCACCCCGCGCAGCGGCGCCATCCCGACCCCGCCGGCGACGATGACGACGTGGCGGCCGGCCGCCTCGGCCAGCGGCCAGCAGCTGCCGAAGGGGCCGCGCAGGCCGAGCTGCTGGCCCGGCTCGGTGCGGCAGATCGCGCTGCTGACCGGGCCGACCGCGCGCACCGTGTGCTCGAGCGGTCCGCCAGCGCCGGGGTCGCCGCTGATCGAGATCGGCACCTCGCCGACGCCGAAGGCGTAGAGCATGTTGAACTGACCGGCGCCGAAGGCCGGCGCCGGGCCGCCGTCGGCGGGCTCCATCGTCAGCGTCCAGGTGTCGTGCGTCTCCTGGCGGCGCTCGAGCACGCGGAAGGGGCGCGGCGTCA
>CAZHLT010000199.1:0-14437 GCA_964533285.1 uncultured Conexibacteraceae bacterium
CCTCGGTCACCTTGAAGGCGCCCTGGAAGACGCCGACGTCCTCGCCCATGACGAAGACCGACTCGTCGCGCCGCATCTCCTCGGCCATCGCGTCGCGCAGCGCCTCGCGCATCCGCAGCGTCGCCATCAGCTCGCCTCCTCGGCGTTGAGCGGCCGCTCCTGCTCCTCGACCGGCTGCCCCTGGTCCTGCGGCTCGCTGCCCTCGGCGCCGTTCTCGCCCCGGCGGCTGGCGCGGCCGTCCATCGCGTCGCCGTGGATCGCCGGGTTGGGCCGCGGGCCCTCCGGCTGGCCGGCGTAGGCGGCGCCGGCCTCGGCCAGTTCGCGGGCGCGCTCCGGCATCTCCGCCTCGCGCTCGCCGCGGTGGGTGTCGGGGCTGCGCTCGTCGATCGCGTACCAGCCGCCCGGTTCGGTCCGCTGGTAGAGGCTCTCGTACATCGTGTCGAGCGGCGGTTCGGGCGAGGCGTCGGCGAACTCGACCGCGGCGGCGACCGCCGCCTCGGCCGCCTCGCGCGCCTGCTGCACCTCGCGCTCGCCGAGCACGCCGGCCTCGACGCAGCGCCGGGCAAAGCTCTCGATCGGGTCTTTCTCGCGCCACTCGTCGACCTCTTTGCGCTCGCGGTAGACCTCGGGGTCGGCGGCGGAGTGGCCGCGGTAGCGGTAGGTGAAGGCCTCCAGCAGTGTCGGCCGCGCGTCTTCGCGCGCCTGGCGCAGGCCCTCGGCGACGGCCTCGCGCATCGCGATCACGTCCATCCCGTCGACCCGGGTGCCGGAGATGCCGTAGCCCTCGGCCTTCTTCGAGAGGTCGGTCTGGGCCGAGTGGCGCTCGACCGCGGTCCCCATCCCGTAGAGGTTGTTCTCGACCAGGAAGAGGACCGGCAGCTTCCACAGCGCCGCCAGGTTCATCGTCTCGCCGAAGTTGCCGGTGTTGGAGGCGCCGTCGCCGAACATGCAGACGGTGACCGCGTCTTCGCCCTTGTACTGGGAGGCGAGGGCGAGGCCGGCGGCGATCGGCAGGTTGCCGCCGACGATCCCGTAGCCGCCCATGAAGCGGTGCTCGGCGTCGAAGATGTGCATCGAGCCGCCGCGGCCGCCGCTGGTGCCGTCGACGCGGCCGAAGAGCTCGGCCATCACCGCGTCGGGATCGGTGCCGCGGGCGATCGCGTGGCCGTGGGTGCGGTAGGTGCCGATCAGGAAGTCCTCGTCGCGCATCACCGAGGTGGTGCCGACGATCGTCGCCTCCTCGCCGATCGCCAGGTGCAGGAAGCCGCCGGCTTTGGCGCGCTGGTACTGGCGGCCGGCCTCCTCCTCGAAGCGTCGGATCAGCGCCATCCGCGACAGCAGTTCAAAGCAGGTCGGTGCGTCGGGGAGATCGGCCATCCGAAGGGCCACCTTAGATGATCGGAGGGGCGGTCTGCATACTTGTATACAAGTTAGCGACGATCGGGGGGGTGGTTGAAGGTGCGGTAGCCGTCAAGGGTCCGGTGGCTGGAGGCCAGGAGTGTCCAGGCGCGCTCAGGCGGACGCGGCGGCGACGGCGTCCTCGAGGCGGTCGTCGCCCCAGAAGACCTCCTCGCCGACGACCACTGCCGGCACGCCTTGGACGCCGCGCGCAGCCGCCGCCTCGGTCGCCGCGCGCAGCCCGTCCTTGACCGACTGCGTCTCCAGGGCTTTCAGCAGCGCCCGCGGGTGCAGCTCGCAGGCCGCGGCGGCGACGAGGACGTTGTCGGTCTCGCTGAGGTCGTGGCCGGCGGCGAACTGCTGGCGGAAGGCGGCGAGCGAGAAGGAGACGGTGCGGCCGGTCTGCTTGGCGAAGGTCGCGACCCGCATCGCGGTCAGCATGTTCCCCGGCCACGGCTCGGGCCAGACGATCGGCGGCAGCCCGTAGGCCGAGGCGCGCCGCTCGCACTCCGCCATCCCCGCCTCGCGCTCGGGCCCGACGCCCCACGACTCGCGCCCGAACTCGCGGAAGAGGCCGCCGAGCAGGACCGGCTGCCACTCCGGCTGCTCCAGCTCCGCCTCGGCGAACAGCCCGCTGATCCGCTCCGCCGCCAGATACGCGTACGGCGAGCCGAGGTCGTAATAGAAGACAGATCTCATCAGAGACTCCGAAAATCAAGCAGATCGGGGGACGCAGGGAAGGGTGAGGAGGGGAGCGCACTCATGTGCGTGACCCGACGAGCCCGACCGAGGACCCCGAGATGCGCCGATTTGCAGGAGCCTCAGGCGTGGATGGCCCAGCCGTCGACCGCTCGCGCCGCGTCCAGGACCGCCTCGGAGACCGTCGGGTGCGGGTGCACGATCCGCGCCAGCTCCTGGTAGCCGCCCTCGAGCGCCATCGCGGCGACCAGCTCGGCGATCATGTCGCAGGCCCGGTTGCCGACGATGTGGGCGCCCAGCACCTCGCCGTACTTGGCGTCGACGACCAGCTTGACGAGGCCGTCTTTGTCGTCGTAGACGGTCCCCGCGCCCTCGCCGGAGATTTTCTGTTTACCGACCTTGATCTCGTGGCCAGCCTCCTTGGCCTGGGCCTCGGTGAGGCCGATCGAGGCGACCTGCGGGTGGGTGAAGGTGGCGCCGAAGATCAGCTCCTGGTCGACCGGGTGGGTCTCGACGCCGGCGGCTTTCTCGACCGCGACGACGCCCTCCTCGGAGGCCTTGTGAGCGAGCGCCTTCTTGTTGACGAGGTCGCCGATCGCGTAGACCTTCGGGTTCGTCGTCTGCTGGTAGGCGTCGACCTTGACCTTGCCGTTCTCCTCGAGCTCGACGCCGGCCTCTTTCAGGTTCAGCGCCTCGACGTCGGGGCGGCGGCCGCCGGCGATCACCAGGTAGTCGACCTCGGCGCTCTTGTCGCCGTAGGTGAACTTGACCGAGCTCTTGCCGGCCTCGACGTTCTCGACCGGGGTCCCGGTCGAGACCTCGATCCCGCCTTTCTTGAAGACCCGTTCGACGATTTTGGCGATGTCCTTGTCCTCGGCCGGGAGGATCTGCGGCAGCATCTCGATCAGGATCACCTCGGTGCCGAAGCGCGAGTAGGCGGAGGCGATCTCCGAGCCGGAGGCGCCGGCGCCGACGACGGCGATCTTCCGCGGCAGCTCCGGCAGCGACCAGGCGCCCCAGGTGTCGACGACGCGGCCGCCGAACTCGACGCCGGGGATCGGCATCGCGACCGAGCCGGTGGCGAGGACCACGGCCTTCGCCTCGTAGACGGCGTCGCCGACCTTGACGTTGCCCTCGGCGGTCAGCGAGCCCTCGCCCTCGATCACGTCGATCTTGCCCTTGTCCCAGAGGAAGCTGACGCCGCCGGAGAGCGATTCGGAGACGGCGGCGCGGCGCTTCATCACCGCGTCCCAGTCGAGCTCGACGCCCTTGGTGACGACGCCGAGGTCGACCGAGCTCTTCGCCTCGTGGTAGATCTCGGCGGTGCGGAGGATGGTCTTGGCCGGGATGCAGGCGTAGTTGAGGCAGCGGCCGCCGGCCTTGTCGCGCTCGACGACGGCGGTCTTCTGGCCGAGCTGGGCGGCGCGGATCGCGGCGACGTAGCCGCCCGGCCCACCGCCGATGACGATCGTGTCGTAAGAGGTATCAGGCATAGACCGTTGAGCCTATAGAAGTGCCTTCGCGGGGCCGGAGGACCATTTGTAGATACCCCCCGATCGCACTACTCGCCGCCGCCGCGCGGCCGCCGCTCGGGCATCTGGATCCGCGCCATCGCCTTGACCATGAAGAAGAAGAGGGCGCCGGTGACCGCGAGCAGGGCGGTGGTGGCGGCGAACTGGACCACGGTCGTCGCCTGCACGGCGAGCCCGTAGACGGCGCTGAAGATGAGGAAGACGAGGATCAGCTGGAAGCCGAGCACCGCCCAGTAGCGCGCCCGCCACATCCCCCACGACATCGCGCCCATGATCAGGGCCGGCGCCGCGACCTGGGCGAAGTTCGGTTTCTCGCCGTTGACCTCGACCCCGGCGAGGTAGCCGACGACGATCGAGATCGCGACCAGGCCGGTCAGCACGGCGCCGATCGTCACCACCAGCGGCCGCTCGCCCGCGGCCAGCGGCTGCAGCTCTTCGCGCGCCCGCTGGTTGCGTTCCTCGCCGCGGGCGTAGCCCTCCATCATCCGCTCGCGCGGGCTGCGCGCCTTGCGCTTGGCGCGCTCGGGGGCGGCGCCCTCGGCGGGGCGCCGCGGCTCCTCAGCCACCCGGCGCCACGCCCCTGGCGGCGGCGGCGAAGGCGCGCCGCAGCGCCTGCGCCGCGACTTCGGGGTTGGGTGCGTCGCGGATCGCCCGCACCACGCAGAGCCGCCCCGCCCCGCCCCGCACCACCTCCTCGGCGTTCAGCGGGCTGATGCCGCCGATCGCGAAGAACGGGTGGGCGGCGCGCTCGGCGGCGTAGGCGATCGGCTCCAGCCCGATCCCGGCCCGCCCCGGTTTCGTCGGCGTCTCCCAGATCGGGCCGACCGCGATGTAGTCGACCGGCAGCTCGGCGGCGGCCTCGATTTCGGCCTCGGAGTGGGTCGAGAGGCCGACGATCGCGTCCGGCCCCAGCAGCTCCCGCGCCGCCGCGACTTCGGCGTGCTTGCCGACGTGGACGCCGTCGGCGTCGCAGCTGCGCGCCAGATCGGGGTCGTCGTTGACGATGAACAGGGCGCTGTAGGTGTCGGCGACGCGGCGGTAGGTGCCGGCGGCGCGCTCGATCTCGGCCCGCCCCAGCTCCTTCTCGCGCAGCTGGACGATGTCGACGCCGCCGCCGAGCGCCGCCCGCAGCAGCGCTTCGGGGTCCTCGCCGCGCGGCCGCGCCTCGCAGCAGAGATAGAGCCGCGCGGTGCGCAGCCGCTCCCGCAGCAGCGGTCCGTTTCCCTCCGGCGGAGTCAGGCTCATGCCCCGATTATGGCCGCAACGCGCCGCCGCCCCGCGGCTCGCCGCACCCCCCGAGCGGGCGGGGGCCGCGCGGCGAGGGGAGTAGGATCAGGGGACCGGGAGCCCACGAGGGCTGAGAGGGCGGCATCGAGGCCGCCGACCGTCTGGACCTGATCCGGGTAATGCCGGCGGAGGCAAGTCTTGTCAGAGCAGCGCAGTTTCGACGCGATATTCGTAGGTGGTGGAGTGATCGGCCTCGCCTGTGCCTGGCGCGCGGCGCGGCGCGGCGCCCGCGTCGTCGTGCTGGAGCGCTCGCGGCCGCCGGCCGGCGCGACCAACGTCGCCGCCGGGATGCTGGCGCCGGTCGGCGAGCTGACCTTCGGCGAGCCGGAGCTGCTGGAGCTGACGCTGGCGGCGGCCGAGCTCTACCCGGCCTTCGTCGCCGAGCTCGAGGCCGAGAGCGGGCAGGCGACCGGGCACCTGCGCGAGGGCGCCCTGCACGTCGCCCTCGACGGCGACGAAGCGGCGCAGTTGCGCCGCGTCCACGACCTCCAGCGCAAGCTCGGGCTCGAGGCCGAGTGGCTGACCCCACGCCGCTGCCGCGACCTCGAGCCGGGGCTGCTGCCGTCCTTCCACGGCGGCGTCTTCGCCCCTGGCGAGGCCTCGGTCGACCCGCGGGCGCTGGCCGCGGCCCTGGTCACGGCACTGGCCGCGGCCGGCGGCGAGCTGCGCAGCGAGTGCGAGGTGGTCGACGGGATCTTCGGCGGCGACCGCCTGGTCGGGGTGCGGACCGCGGCCGGCGAGGAGCTGCGCGCCGACGCCGTCGTCCTCGCCAACGGCGCCTGGTCGGGAGCGACCGAGTGGCTGCCCGAGCACGCCCGCCCGCCGGTGCGGCCGGTCAAGGGCGAGACGGTCGAGCTGCGCTCGCGCGAGGGCGCCGCACCCTGCACCCGCATCGTCTGCTCCGAGCGCGTCTACCTGGTGCCGCGCGATGACGGCCGCCTGATCGTCGGCGCTTCGGCCGAAGAGCGCGGCTTCGACACCGCGGTCAGCGCCGGCGGCGTGCTCGAGCTGCTGCGCGAGGCCTACCGGGTGCTGCCCGACATCGCCGAGATGGAGCTGGTCGGCACCGTCTCCGGGCTGCGCCCCGGGACCCCGGACAACCTGCCGCTGGTCGGCCCCGGCGCGATCGCCGGCCTCCTCCTCGCCACCGGCCACTACCGCAACGGCATCCTCCTCGCCCCCCACACCGCCGAGCGCATCGCCGCGACCCTGGCCGGCGAACCACCCGAGCCCATGACCTTTGTAACCCAGAGGGTTACAAAGGTCATGGGGTCAGAGGCGGAGGTGGGCTGATGAGGGTGGTGTTGAACGGCGCGGCTCGCGAGCTGCCGGCGGGCGCGACGCTGGCCGATGCGGCGCGCGAGGCCGGGGCGGGGGAGGGCGGCCGCGGCGTCGCCGTCGCCCTCGACGGCGAGGTGGTGCCGCGCGGCGAGTGGGCGGCGACGGCGCTGCGCGAGGGCCAGGCGGTCGAGGTCCTGGCGGCGATCCAGGGCGGCGCCCCGGAGGCCGACGAGACCTGGGAGCTGGGCGGGCGTCGGTGGAAGTCCCGGCTGATCGCCGGCACCGGCGGCTTCCGCTCGCTGGGGCAGATGGAGGCGGCGCTGAGCGCCGCCGGGACCGAGATCGTCACCGTCGCCCTGCGCCGCATCGACCCCGCCGCCGAGGGCTCGGTGCTCGACGTGCTCGACCGCCTCGGCCTCTTCGTCCTGCCCAACACCGCCGGCTGTTACACCGCCCGCGACGCCGTCCGCACCGCCAAGCTCGCCCGCGAGGCCTTCCAGACCGACTGGATCAAGCTCGAGGTGATCGGCGACGACCGCACCCTCTTCCCCGACGCGGTCGAGCTGCTGGAGGCCGCCGAACAGCTGGTCGCCGACGGCTTCACCGTCCTCCCCTACACCAACGACGACCCGATCCTCGCCCGCCGCCTCGAGGAGGCGGGCTGCGCCGCGGTGATGCCGCTCGGCTCGCCGATCGGCTCCGGCGCTGGCATCCGCAACCCCTACAACATCGCGATCATCGCCGAACGCGCCGCGGTCCCGATCGTCCTCGACGCCGGCATCGGCACCGCCTCCGACGCTGCCCTGGCGATGGAGCTCGGCTGCGACGCGATCCTCGCCGCCTCGGCGATCTTCGGCGCCGAGGACCCGACCGCGATGGCCGCCGCCCTGCGCGGCGCGGTGATCGCCGGTCGCGCCGCCCACCTGGCCGGCCGCATCCCCAAGCGCACCCACGCCGAGGCCTCGACCGCCTACGAGGGCATCCCCGAGCTCTCCTGAGCCGAGGCCCGGGCACGGCCGCCGAACCGCGCCGCCCCGCCACTCAAGACCCATCTACCATGGGGCAGCGCAAGCCCCTGTAGCTCAGCCGGTTAGAGCGGCGGCCTTTTAAGCCGCGCGTCGCGGGTTCGAGTCCCGCCGGGGGCACTATCGGAGCCGCAGGCTGGTGAGGTAGGTGGAGGACACCGGGCTGACGACCATCTTGCTGAGGTCGACCCGGCGGGATACGAGGGTGGCGAGGGTCCTGGTTCCGTAGGGAACCCAGGGGGCAAGCTTCATGTAGCCGCGGTCGAGAGCGGCGTAGCGTCGTTCCGTGGCGGGGGTGAGCGGGAACCTGCTCAGCTCTTCGACCTTCGAGTCGAGCGCCGGGGCGTCGATCCGCGCGAAGTTGCTGGTTTCGACCCGGCGGATGCTCGATCCGAGAAGCAGGGGCCGGAGGAAGTCGTCCGGGTGCGGGAAGTCCTGGAACCAGTCGCTCCAGCCCGCGTCCAGGTTCGGGGTCGACGCCTTCCCGATCAGGAGGAAGTAGATGTCGCTGCTGACTACCTTCAGCCGCGCGTGGAACCCCAGCTCACGCAGGACCGTGACGAAATATTCGGTGGCTTCGAGGTTCGGCGATTCGTCATCCGCCCAGACCGTGATGCGCCGGTCACGAGGGTGGGCCGCCGCGAGCAGCCGCCGCGCCCGCGCCATGTCGTGCGGGTAGAGGTCGAAGCGGCGGTAGCCGGGCATCCCCGGCGGCAGAACCTGGTGGGTGGGCGCGATCTGGCCCGCGTAGATGCGCCGCAGGACCCTCGGGTCCACCGCGTAGTTGACCGCCCTCCTGACCCTGACGTCGTTGAAGGGGGCCCGGGTGGTGTTGAGCCAGAAGTAGTAGGTGCTGGACTCCGGGTCCTCGCGCAGCTGCGTTCCCCCGTACTTCCGCCGCAGCGACGGAAGCATGGAGCTCGGCGGCGGGTTCTGCATCCAGTCGAGCCTGCCCGAGAGCACGCGGCGAACCTCGGAGACGGGATTCCGCACCACCGTGACCTCGATCCGGTCGACGTGGCCGGCGGGGACGTCGCTGACGAGCGGCCCGTTGTGCGACGCCCAGGCCGGGTTCCGCTCATAGGACCAGCCCAGACCAGGTTCGGAGCTGTCGATGACGTACGGGCCGCTTGCCGGGGGCGGCTTGCCGCTCAGGTCGTGCATCGGCGTTCCCCGTGGCACCGGCGCGGCGAACAGCAGCGCCAGCAGGGAGGGGAAGGTGCTGGTCGGGCGATCGAGGTGGATGACGATCCTTCCGCTGCGATCGTCGGTGTCGATGCCGCCGATTCCGCCCCGATGGGTTCGGGCGTAGCGGGAGGCGCCGGCGATGACCATGTAGAAGGGCGCGCCGCCGGAATGCAGCCTCAGCAGCCGCTCGATCGCGTACTCGAAGTCCGAGGCCTTGATCCGCCGGCCGTCCGAGTACCTCAGCCCCGGCCGCAGGGAGAGCGTGTAGGTCCGGCCGCCGTCGGTGATCTTCGGCAGCGCCTGCGCGAGGCCGGGAACGACGGCTGCCCGGGCCTGCCCGTCGGCCTGGCGGAAGGTCAGCAGCGGGATGTAGATGTCGCTCATCGCCGTCCAGCCTTCGGCGGTGTAGGAAAGCTGCGGGTCCAGGTAGTCGGGGAATGACGAGAAGGCCGCCCGCAGTACGTTCGGCTCGGGTTCCTCGGCGGCCCCGGAGGCGGCGCCAGCCAGGGACAGGCACCCCAACGCCCCCGCGAAGAGAAGGAGAATCCGCCGCCGGATCAAGGCGCCATCTTAGGCCACGGCTTGCTGATTGACTGATGTCGCTCCGATTGATCGACGCGCTGACCACCATGGACCCGGTCTCCGCGACAAACCTCGAAGACCCCGGCTGGCTGCGCTTCGAGCGTGACGGGGTGCGGCTGGCGCTGCGCGACTTCGGCGGCGAGGGGCCGCCGGCGCTGCTCCTGCACGGGCTCGCCGGGGACGTCGGGGAGTGGGAGGGGACCGCGGCCTGGCTGCGCCGCGACCGCCGCGTCTTCGCTCTCGCCTGCGCGGCCATGGCTGCAGTGAGCGCGCCGGGGTTGGCGGCGGCGCTGGTGCTCGCCGAGCCGTGCGCGAGTTCCTCGGCGAGCTTGGGCGCGGCCTCGGCGGGCGATAGCGTCGGTTCGTGGCAGCCACGCCCGCGACCGATGTCCTCATCCTCACCGGCCCGCCGGGGGCGGGGAAGTCGACGGTCGCCGCCGATCTGGCGCGGCGCGCCGAGCGCGGCGTCCACCTCGAATCCGACGCCTTCTTCCGCTTCCTGGTCAGCGGCTACGTCGAGCCCTGGCGGCCCGAGTCCCACGACCAGAACGAGGTCGTGATGGGGATCGTCGCCGAGGCCGCCGCCGGCTACGCCCTCGCCGGCTACTTCACCGTCGTCGACGGGATCGTGATCCCGCGCTGGTTCCTCGGCACGCTGCGCGACGTGCTGCTGGCGAAGGGGCTGGCGGTTGCCTACGCGGTGCTGCGGGCGCCGCTGCAGGACTGCGTCCGCCGCGTCGACCAGCGCGAAGGCGGCCCGCTCGCCGACCCCGAGGTGACCTCGCGGCTGTGGTCGCAGTTCGCCGACCTCGGCGAGCTCGGCGGCCACGCCGTCCACGTCGAGGACCTCGACCCCGAGGCGGCCGCCGACGCCGTCGCCGCGGCGCTGGACCGGGGGGAGCTGTCGCTGTGAGCGGGGAGATCCCGGGCCACGACGAGCGCCTGCTGCGTGTCCCCGCCGACGTCGCCGAGGAAGACGAGGTCCGCCTGCAGCGGATCGGCGACGAGATCGAGCGCGGCTTCGACGCCCTGCGCGATCTCGACAACGGGGTCTCGATCTTCGGCTCCGCCCGCGTTCGCGAGGGCGAGCCCTGGTACGAGCTCTGCCGCGAGACCGCGGCCTGCCTGGTCGAGCACGGCTTCAGCGTCATCACCGGCGGCGGCCCCGGCCTGATGGAGGCCGCCAACCGCGGCGCCGCCGAGGCCGGCGGCACCTCGATCGGCCTCAACATCGAGCTGCCCCACGAGCAGCGCAGCAACCCCTACGTCAACCGCTCGCTCCACTTCCACTACTTCTTTGCCCGCAAGCTGATGTTCGTCCGCTACGCCCGCGCCTTCGTCATCTTCCCCGGCGGCTTCGGCACCTTCGACGAGATGTTCGAGAGCCTGACCCTGATCCAGACCGGACGCATCCGCCACTTCCCCACCATCCTCGTCGCCAGCGAGCACTGGCGCCCCCTGATCGAGTGGATCGAAAACGACGTCGCCGCCGACGGCCTGATCGCCCCCGCGGACACCCGGCTCCTCCTCACCGCCGACACCCCGCGCGAGGTCTGCGACCACGTCCTCCGCGCCAAAGCCCTGCAGCGCGAGCTGCGCGGGGTGTAGCGAACACACGTTCGATCTGTTTCGTCCGCTCCGCCGATCACGCTGCTGGCGTCAGGCCGTACCCGTCGCCCTTGCCACATTGACCCCACTCTGGTGTGGTCAATGTGGCGAGGGCGCTCGGATCGAGGACGCCGCCCCGCCCCGTGTCCGCCACCGCCGGGCGTGCGCGGGGGTTTCGCCAATCCCTCCTGGTAGAAGTGGGTCGCACCAACCGGCCGAAATGTCGAACTCGTGAACCGCCGGGTGGAAGGTCCCTCGCTTCTTGTTCCCGGCCTCGTCAGAGAAGACGTAGGGTCGGCCACTCGCTTTGACCTAGTGCCGGAAGTGGCGGTGCTTGGTGAAGACCATCGCCACGCCCTGGGCGTCGCAGGCCTCGATCACCTCGGCGTCGCGTTTGGAGCCGCCGGGCTGGATCACAGCGGTGGCGCCGGCCTGGAGGGCGAGCTCGGGGCCGTCGGCGAAGGGGAAGAAGGCGTCGGAGGCGACGGCGGAGCCGGCGAGGAGGACGTCGGCCTGCTCGCCGAAGGCGTCGCGGCACTTCTCGACGGCGAGGCGGACCGAGTCGACGCGGCTCATCTGGCCGGCGCCGATGCCGAGGGTGGCGCCGTCCTTGGCGATCACGATCGCGTTGGAGCGGACGCGGCGGCTGACGGTCCAGGCGAACAGCATGTCGCGCCACTGCTGCTCGCTCGGCTGCGTCGCGGTGACCACCTCCATGATCTCGCGCGGCTCGGGGTCGCCGTCGCGGTCCTGGATCAGGAGGCCGCCGAGGACGCGCTTGACGTCGCGTTCGCCGGGGTCGGGCTGGCGCCGCTCCTCCTCGCAGAGGATCCGGATCGCCTCCTTCTGGCAGAGGACGTCGAGCGCCCCGTCCTCGTAGGCGGGCGCGATCAGCACCTCGACGAAGTTCTTGTGCAGCTCCTCGGCGAGCGCCGCTGAGACCGGCCGGTTGAGCGCGATGATGCCGCCGTAGGCGGAGACCGGGTCGCAGGCGAGCGCCTTCAGGTAGGCCGCCAGCGCGTCGGCGCCGATCGCCACCCCGCAGGGGTTGTTGTGCTTGACGATCACGCAGGCCGGCTCGTCGAAGTCGCCGACCAGGGCGCGGGCCGAGTCGAGGTCGAGGACGTTGTTGAAGGAGAGCGCCCGCCCGTGCAGCTTCGCGACCCGCGAGAGGATGTGGCTGCGCACTCCCGCCTCGGCGTAGAGCGCCGCCCGCTGGTGCGGGTTCTCGCCGTAGGAGAGGTCGATCACCTTCTCGTAGGCGACCGCCAGATGTTCGGGGAAGTCCTCGTACTCGGTCGAGAACCAACGGCTGATCGCGGCGTCGTAGCGCGCGGTCTGGGCGAAGGCCTCGTTCGCCAGCCAGTGCCGGGTCGAGGCCGAGATCGTCCCGCCCGACTCCTCCAGCTCGGCGCAGACCGCGTCGTAGGACTCGGGCTTGACGACGACGGCGACGCCCTCGTGGTTCTTGGCCGCGGCGCGGATCATCGTCGGCCCGCCGATGTCGATGTTCTCGATTGCCACCTCGGCCGGCACGTCGTGGCCGGAGACGGTCTGCTCGAACGGGTAGAGGTTGACGCAGACGACGTCGATCGGCTCGATCCCCTCGCGCGCCAGAGTCGCCATGTGCTCGGGGTCCTCGCGCCGCGCCAGCAGCGCCGCGTGCAGCCGCGGGTGCAGCGTCTTCACCCGCCCGTCGAGGATCTCCGCCTGGCCGGTGAACTCGGCGACGTCGGTCACCTCGAGCCCGGCCTCGCGCAGCGCCGTCGCGGTGCCGCCGGTCGAGAGGATCTCGACCCCGAGCGCTGCCAGAGCCCTGGCGAAGTCGGCGACCCCGGTCTTGTCGGAGACCGAGATCAGCGCCCGGCGCACGCGGATCTCGCCGTCGCCGGCGGTGCCGTCCTGGGTGTCCGCGCCTGCCTCAGTCATCGATCGCGACCACCGTCGGGTCGCTCGGGTCGATCCTAACCCTGCCCTCGGCGATCATGCGGATCGCCCGCGGGTAGAGCTGGTGCTCGACGGCGTGGATCGCCGCTTCCAGCTGGGCGCGGTCGCCGCCCGGCGGCACCGGCACCTCGTGCTGGAGGATCGGCGGCCCGGTGTCGATGCCCTCGTCGACGAAGTGGACCGTCACCCCGGTCACCTCGACCCCCGCGGCCAGAGCCTGGCCGACCGCGTCGAGGCCGGCGAACCGCGGCAGCAGCGCCGGGTGGACGTTGACGATGCGGCCGCGGAAGCGGGCGACGAACGGTTCGCTCAGCAGCTGCATGTAGCCGGCGAGGACGATCAGGTCGGGCCGGTGCGATTCGACCCAGTCAGCCAGCGCCGCGTCGCGGCCGAGCCGGTCCTCAAAGGCCTCGGCGGGGAAGACTGCGGTGTCGACCCCGGCCGCGGCGGCCCGCTCCAGTGCCCGCGCCGCCGGCTTGTCGGAGCCGACCGCGACGACCTCGATCCCGTCGTGCCGGTGCAGCGAGTCGAGGATCGCCTGCAGGTTGGTGCCGCTGCCGGAAGCAAGGACGACGAGGCGGAAGCTTTCCACCGGTGCATCTTCGCGCACCGCTGACGCGGCAGCGCCGCCGCCGCAGCCGTCAGGCTCCCCGCTTGTAGAAATCGGCGTTGATCTGGATGTATTTCTGCCACTCGGGCGGGACCATGTCCTCGGGCGTGATCGCGTCGACCGGGCAGGCCTCGACGCAGGCGTCGCAGTCGATGCACTCGTCGGGGTCGATGTAGAGCTGCTCGTGCTCCTCGAAGCCCTCCTCGTCGGGCGTCGGGTGGATGCAGTCGACCGGGCAGACCTCGACGCACGAGGTGTCCTTGGTGCCGATGCACGGCTCGTTGATCACGTAGGCCATCGCGTCCTCCTGGCTTTTTCACATGGGGAATGGGAAAAATATCAGAGCGGCCGCGGCGCGCGGCCTGGAGCGAACCGCCCGCCCACCTCTCCCGCCCCGGCCGATGCCTCCGACGTCCGCCCGGCCGAGAACACAGTTCTGCCCGTTATGCGGGCGAAAGTGCGTTCTCGGCGGGGGCTACGGGGAGGCGGGGACGACGGCGATCTGCTCGAGGGCGAATTTGCCGTTGGCGTCGTCGGGGTCGCCGAGCGGGTAGCGGCCGCTGAAGCAGGCGTCGCAGTGGTCCTCGGGGAGGCCGCCGATCGCCTCGTAGACGCCGGCGATCGAGAGGTAGGCGAGGCTGTCGACGTCGAGCTCGTCGGCGATCTCGGCGATCGAGCGGCCGTGGGCGATCATCTCCTCGCGGGTCGACATGTCGACGCCGTAGTGGCAGGGGTTGCGGATCGGCGGCGCCGAGATCCGCAGGTGCACCTCGGCGGCGCCGGCGTCGCGCAGCATGCCGACGATCTGCCGCGTCGTGTTGCCGCGGACGATCGAGTCGTCGACGACGACCAGGCGCTGGCCGGCGACGATCTCCGGCAGCGGGTTGAACTTCAGCCGCAGGCCGTGCTTGCGCAGCTCCTGCCCGGGCTGGATAAAGGTGCGGGCGACGTAGCGGTTCTTGATCAGGCCGTCGTCGCGGGGTATCCCCGAGGCGCGGGCGAAGCCGGCGGCGGCCGGGTTGCCGGAGTCGGGCACGGCGATCACCAGGTCGGCCTCGACCGGCGCCTCGCGCCAGAGGATCTCGCCCATCTTGCCGCGCGCCTGCTGCAGCACCTTGCCGTCGAGGCGGCTGTCGGGACGGGAGAAGTAGATGTGCTCGAAGACGCAGGTCGAGCGCCGGTCGACCTTCACCACCTGCCGCGTCTCCAGCCCGCGCTCGGTCAGCGAGACCAGTTCGCCGGGGTGCACCTCGCGCAGCAGCTCGGCGCCGATGATGTCG
>CAZHLT010000200.1:0-5048 GCA_964533285.1 uncultured Conexibacteraceae bacterium
CGCCGTCTACCGCGACGGGCTCAGATACCCCACCCGCCGAGACCGCACTTATGCCCGCTAGGGGGGAATAAGTGCGGTCTCGGCTCGCATCTTCCCCCGATCGCACCCCGCCGTGGGATCGACCATCTCAGTGCCGCGAGCGGCGCCACCGCCGCCACGACCTGAGCGCGGCGATCCGCGCCGCGCTCGCCACCCGCATCCGGCTCAGCGCCGGCCGCGGCGAGTGCCCCTTCAGCAGCGGCGCCAGGGCCAGCGCCAGCCCCGGGTCGGCGTTGGTGCCGACCGCCAGCGCGTAGGCGAGGGCGACGAGGCGGCGGCCGGGGGGGAGGTACTTGAGCAGCGCGTAGGTCTGGTTGTGGACGGCGTCGAAGCGCTGCTGCGGCGACATCGTCTCCTCGCGGGCGCCCTCGTGGCGCGTCTCGGGGAAGTGGTCGAGCTGGATCGCCGGGTCGTAGGCGAGCCGCCAGCCGGCCGCCTTCAGACCGAGGCTGAGGTCGATCTCCCAGTGCGGCTGGGCGCCGCGGCCGCGCAGCGCCGGGTCGATCCGTAGCTCGCCGAGGGCGGCGCGGCGCAGCGCCATGTTGGCGCCCTTGAGGATGTCGACGTCGCGGATCTCGCCGGCGCCGAGGTGGTGGTTGCCGACGACGCGGCCGAACCAGAGGACGCGGCCGACGACGACGTCGGCGGGCTCCTCGCTGCCGCCGTCGGGGCCGACGACGCGGTCGCGGCCGCCGAGGCCGCCGAGGTCCGGCGCTGCGGCGAAGCGGGCGACGATCCGCGCCAGCCAGTCGCGGTCGGGGGCGGTGTCGTCGTCGATCACCGCGATCACCTCGCCGCGGGCCGCGTCGAAGCCGGCGTTGAGCGCGGCGATCACGCCGGGCGCGGGCGGCGGCGTCAGCCTGATCGCCAGCCCGGAGGAGGGGCGCGCGGCGAGGGCGCCGCGGGTCTCCTCGTCGTCGTCGCGGACGACGAGCAGCACCTCGTCGGGCCGGCGCTCCTGCGCTGCCAGAGCGTCGAGGCAGCGGCCCAGCGACTCGGCCCGCCGCCAGGTCGGGATCAGGACCGTGGCGCTGACGGAGGTCGCGTCCGCTGCGGGCAAGGGGTTACCCGGGCCGGGTCAGTAGGCGCCGCGGCCGGAGAGGACCGCCGGCAGCGTGGCGAGGAGGATCTCGATGTCGCGGGCCAGCGACCAGCCGGCGACGTACTGGTAGTCGAACCGGACCATCTCCTGGAACGGGCTCTGCGAGCGGCCGTAGACCTGCCAGGGGCCGGTGATCCCGGGCCGCAGCTCGAGCCGGCGCAGGTGCCAGTGCTCTTCCAGCGCCGCCGTCTCGGGGAAGATCAACGGCCGCGGGCCGACCAGGCTCATCTCGCCCTTCAGCACGTTGAAGAGCTGCGGCAGCTCGTCGATCGAGAAGCGACGGATGAAGCGTCCGACCCGGGTCACGCGCGGGTCGTCGCGGATCTTGAACATGACGCCGTCTTCGGCCTCGTTGAGGTCGTCGAGCTCTTTCTTGCGCCGCTCGGCGTCGACGTACATCGAGCGGAACTTGATCAGGTTGAAGCTCTCGTGGCGGCGGCCGGCGCGCGGCTGGCGGAAGAAGACCGGCCCGCGCGACTCGAGCTTGATCGCGATCGCGGTCACCAGCATCACCGGCGAGAAGAGCAGGATCAGCGACAGCGAGCCGACGATGTCGAGCGCCCGCTTGGCGGCGATCGAGGTCGAGGCCATCACCGGCACACCGATCGAGAGCAGCGGCAGGCCGCCGATCTGGTCGAGGGCGCGGACGCCGTCGAGGAACTCGAAGAGGCGGGGGACGACGTCGACCGAGACGCCGGCGTCGCGCGAGGCGCGGATCGCGCCCAGCAGTTCTTCGTGGTTGGCGCGCGAGAAGGCGATGATCACGCGGTCGACGTTCTGGGCTTTGATCACCTTGTCGAGGTCGGCGAAGCGGCCGAGCCAGGGCAGGTCCGGGGTGCCGACGTCGAACACCTCGTCGTCGACGATCCCGACCGGGATCAGCCCGAACTGCGAGTTCTTGCGGATCTTCTCGACGACCTGGCCGGCGACGACGCCGGAGCCGAGGATCAGGGTCCGCTGGCGCAGGCCGGGGACCCGGTGCAGGCTGGCGCGGACCATGGTGCGGGAGACGGCGGCGAGCAGGGCGATGGCGCCGACGGTGGTGAAGGCGACGCTGATCGGCGGCTCGAGCCCGACCAGGGCGGCGACGCCGAAGATCGGCCAGGTGATCAGCAGCAGGCCGACGAAGCTGCGCGGGACCTCGGACACCGCCGAGGCCCAGGTCGAGAGCTGTTCGCTGCGGTAGAGACCGATGCTGAAGCCGGCGAGCGGCCAGATCAGGCCGACGACGGCGACGTAGATCAGGTCGAGCGGCGGGTTGTCGTTGAAGATCAGGCGGGCGAGGCCGGCGGCGATCAGGGCCGCGGCGACGTCGCCGAGGAACAGCATTTTCGCCAGCACCGCACCGCGCCGCTGCGGTGGGCTGCCGGTGACGACGGGGGCGACGATCCCCTCCGCCAGCGTGCGGCGGCGCTCGGATTGGTTGACGGTCGAAGACTCCATGTGGCTGACTACGCGCGAAGGCGCTGTTTGGACGGGTTTCCGAGTCGCGCGGGGGAGCAAGCAAGCACCGGTTGAGGCGCCTGCACCAGGCTCGGATCCTCCGTTTGGGTATCCGGAACATAGCCGGGTCGGCGCGATTTCTCCATAGCCCTCAACTTCTCGACAACAAACACGGGTGGGTTTCGTTGCGCACGACGCCTTGCAGCGCCAAGTCGGGGACGGCGCCGGACAGATGTTTGAGCGCTGACCGGGGATCCCGTCGGTTCCCGGCGCCACGCCGGAGACGCCCTAGTGGGCCTCTTCGGAGGCGTGCGCGGGCGGCCGCGACTCCTCCGCCAGCGAGGTGATCTCGAGCTGCCCCTGGGCGGCTTCTTCGAGCACCTCGGTCGCCTCCTGGGCCGAGCGCGCGTAGAGCTCGACCAGCAAGTGGACGATGATCTGCTCGTCGTCGTGCTTGTGGAAGCGGACGTGGGTGAAGAACTCGCGGACGCCGGCGTCGCCGAAGGCGCCGTAGGTGAGGAACTCGATCGCCTCCGGCCCCGAGCAGCTCTCGACCCGGTCCTGGTCGACGCAGACCGTGCAGGAGGCGACCCAGGGAGTGCCGGCCACCATCCGCCGCCAGCGGTCTTCGACCGGCACGACGCGGTCATCCTGGAAGGTGAGGTGCGGCTGGTCGTGCATGCAGTCGAGGCACTGGACGACCGATTCCTGGACCTCGTCGACCCCTTCCGCGAGCGCCCCGGTGTCGGGATCGACGGCGCGGATCGCGTCGTAGTGGATCTGGATCTCGAGGTTCTGCGACCAGCAGCGGTAGCAGCGCAGCCAGGCCGATCGCTCACCGTTCAGCTCACTCATGCCACCCATTGTTGCGAGCGCCGCGGCTCGGCGTCAGGCGAGCGCGCTCAGATGGCCGCGGCGGCGCCGGCACGCTTGCCGACCAGCTCGACGACCTCGCCCATGATCCGGTTGACGTCGAAGTCCTTCGGCGTGTAGACGCCGGCGACGCCGGCTTCGCGCAGGCGCTCGGCGTCGGCCCGGGGGATGATGCCGCCGACCACGACCGGGACCTCGACGCCCTCGTCGTGCAGCAGCCGCACCACCTCGGGGATCAGCTCCAGGTGGGAGCCGGAGAGGATCGAGAGGCCGACGACGTCGACGTCCTCCTGCAGCGCCGACTCGGCGATCTCCTCGGGGGTCAGGCGGATCCCCTGGTAGATCACCTCCATGCCGGCGTCGCGGGCGCGCAGCGCCACCTGCTCGGCGCCGTTGGAGTGGCCGTCGAGGCCGGGCTTGCCGACCAGGATCTTGATCCGGTGGCCGATCCGCTCGGAGACCTCGTCGACCTTGGCCCGCAGCTGGTCGAGCTGCTCGCGGCTGGCCGGGGGGGCGGCGGCGTCGACCCCGGTCGGGGCCCGGTAGGGGCCGAAGACCTCGCGCATCGTCTCCGCCCACTCGCCGGTCGTGGCGCCGGCCTTGGCGGCGGCGATCGTCGCCGGCATGATGTTCACCGAATCCTCGGCGGCGGCCGCCGCCAGCGCCGCCAGAGCCGCCTTCACCGCCTCCTCGTCGCGCTCGGCCTTCCACTGCGCCAGCGCCTCGATCCGCTCGCGCTCGACCTCCGGGTCGGGGGTGAGGATGCCGCCGTCGGCGCCGGCGGTCAGCGGCGAGTCCTCGCTCTCGGTGTAGCTGTTCTGGCCGATCACCTTCTGCTCGCCGCTCTCGATCCGGGCGACCCGCTCGCGGTGGGACTCGACCAGGCGCGCCTTCATGTAGGGGACCGCCTTGACGGCGCCGCCGTGCTCCTCGACCACCGCCATCTCGGCCCGGGCGCCCGCGGTCAGCTCGGCGACGAGGCCGTCCATCACCACCGAGCCGGCGAAGATGTCGGGGTACTCGAGCAGGTCGGTCTCGTTGGCCAGCACCTGCTGGATCCGCAGGCTCCACTGCTGGTCCCAGGGCCGCGGCAGGCCCATCGCCTCGTTCCAGGCGGGGAGCTGGATCGCGCGGGCGCGGGCGTCGCGGCTGAGCGTGACGGCGAGCGCCTCCAGCACGATCCGCTGGATGTTGTTCTCCGGCTGGGCCTCGGTCAGGCCGAGGCTGTTGACCTGGACGCCGTAGCGGAAGCGCAGCATCTTCTCGTCGCTGACGCCGTAGCGCTCGCGGCCCAGCTCCTGCCACAGCGCCGCCATCGTCCGCAGCTTGGCGATCTCCTCGACCAGGCGGATGCCGGCGTTGACGAAGAAGGAGATGCGGCCGAAGACCTTGCCGAAGTCCTCCTCGGCGACCTGGCCGCGGGCCTTGACCTCGTCGAGCACGGCGATCGCGGTCGAGAGCGCGTAGGCGATCTCCTGCACCGGCGTCGCCCCGGCCTCCTGCAGGTGGTAGCTGCAGATGTTGGTCGGGTTCCAGCTCGGCACCTCGTTGACGGTGAAGGCGACCATGTCGGCGATCAGCCGCAGCGAGG
>CAZHLT010000201.1:0-9534 GCA_964533285.1 uncultured Conexibacteraceae bacterium
GTTCCTTTGTCCCTGTATCCCGGACAAAGGAACCACGACTCGGGGCGGCAGATTGCGTGGTTCGTTGGTAGCGGCTGGCGCAACGAAGGAACCGCGGGATCCGCCGCGAGCCAACCCAGGACTCGCCTCGGGAGGGGGAGGGCGCCGGTCGCCCTGCCTGCTGATGGAGGGTGGCCGGCACCCTCCCCCGACGACGGGGCTCGAGCCCTTGCCGTTCCTCGCCCCTCTCGCGTCTGCCCTAAGGGCCTCTTTCAGAATGCCCCGTGCGCGGATGGCGCGCCGGACCAAGCGGGCATTCTGAAAGAGGCTCTAAGCCGCCGGCCGCAGCCGCGCCCGATGGGCGATCACGTCGCCCCAGTCGGAGTCGTCGATGTGGTGCGGCTCGGTGGTCGCGATCCAGTCACGAAGGATCGTCGCCAGGCCCTCGGGGTCTTCGAGGTTGGGGAAGTGGGCGGCCTTGGGGAGGGTCTCGAAGCGGCAGTTGGGGATCGCGGCGCTGGCCTGCAGGCCGTGGGCCTTGGGGATCGTGCGGTCGCGCTCGCCCCAGACGATCAGGGTCGGCATCTCGCCGAGCAGGTAGAGGCGGTCGCGGGCGCTGACCTTCTGGCCGTGGACGTCGATCACCGCCCGCAGGGTCTGCAGGAAGGCGCGGCGCGAACCGCTCTCCTGCAGCGGGCCGAGCGCCCGCGCCACCGCCTGCAGGTAGACGCCGGAGGGGACGCCGCGCTCGCGCAGGCGGTCGCCGGCGGCGGCCAGCGAGCCGACCAGGCGCGGGTTGCTGGCGAGCCGCAGCAGGGTCGCCGAGCCGGGCAGGGCAGCGCCGCGCAGCATCGGGCTGACGTCGTGGCCGAGGCCGCCGCTGGAGATCAGCGCCAGGCGCTCGGTGCGCTGGGGGAACTGGTAGAAGAACTGCATCGCGACGCCGCCGCCGAGCGAGTGGCCGACGATCGTCGCCCGCTCGACCCCGATCGTCGTCAGCAGGTCGCGGATGCTGGCCGCGTGGGCACCGAGCGAGTAGTCGCCGCGCGGCGTCGCCGCATCGCCGTGGCCGATCAGGTCGGGGGCGATCACGCGGTGGGAGTCGGCGAGCCGCTCGGCCACCGCCTGCCAGTGGCGCGAGGAGTTGATCATGCCGTGGATCAGGACCAGGTTCGGCCCGCTGCCGGCGACCCGGTAGACGGCGCGGTGGCCGTGCAGGTCGACGTCGTGGGCCTCGAAGGGGCCGGCTGCCATGCCCAGACCCTATCCGCCGTTGGTACCTCCGGTCACCACGCGGGAGTGGTCGTTCGGTCTCTCGCCGGCGTCAAGGATTTGTTCAAGCCCGCACGCCAGCCTTGCCTCGATCGCGTCACGACCCACGACCGAGGAGGTCATCGCCTTGAACCCCTATGCACGGATCCGGGCTTGGCTGCGCCCGGGCCGAGAGGACCTCGCCCACAGCCTGCGCTGCATCTCCCACAGCGAGTTGCCGGCAGCCGCCTTCGGCGCCCGTCTGTCGGCCTCGCGCCCGCCTGGTGGCGCTGGACGGGGGGGCTGCGCGGGAGCCGCAGACGGGGGCGGCGTCGTGAGGGCGCTGATCGGCGCCCATGCCGCGCGGGCGATGGTGACGGCGGGCGGTTCCCCGCGGCGGCCGCGCCGCTGGACCTGGCTCAGGCTCGTTCGAGCAGGACGATCGGGATCTCCCGATCCGTCTTCGTCTGGTACTCGTCGTAGCTCGGCCACTCGGCGACCATCGTCGGCCACAACTCCGCCTTCTCCGCGGGCGTCGCAGTCCGTGCCGTCGCCTTGAAGCGATCGCCCCAGACCTGGACCTCGACCTCGGGGTTGGCGGTGAGGTTGACGTACCAGGCGGGAGGCGCGTCGGACCCGCCCTTGGAGGCGACGACGGCGTAGGCGTCGCCGGCCGGGGCGTAGATCAGCGGCGCGACCCGAGGCTCGCCGCTCCTGCGCCCAGTCGTCGTCAGCAGCAGCGTCTGCGTCCCCTGCCAGTCGTGGCCCTCCTCGCCGTCGGTGGCGAGGTAGCGGTCGACGTGTTCCTGGCCGAAGAGCATCGTCCCGAGATCCTAGGGAACCAGCCTCGCCGGCTCCACTGCCCACGCGATTCGAGCGGCCCAGGCACAAAGCGCTTGGAGGCGGCTGCGGAACCAGGCTACGTCGCCGCGCGCTGTCGATCCGACTCTCGCCGCCGCGGGCCACCCCGGTGGCATTCAGGGGCGATGCCTGACGGACGAGGCCGTTCATGCCTCGGGCGGGAGAGACATCCCGATCAGCCCAGGTGGACGATGGCTGGACTGACGACAGCGTCCTCTCTCGCTTCGTTAGGGTCCCGCCTGGCAAAGCATGGGAACAGGAGGGCGCGAATGTCCAGCTCGGAGCAACAGAACCACGGTTTTCGCACGGGATCGCGGGTCTCGGGGGCACTGATCGGTCTCGTATCGCTCCTGATCATGCTCTTCGCACCTTCGGCCACGAATGCTGCGATGTGGACCAATATTCCGAAGGGGAAGTGGGAATGCTTTGACCGCGCCAACGCCTGCATCGCCTACACCGGCTTCAATCCCGCCACCCAGAGTTGGTGGGGACAGGCGAAGAACTCTCGGGGCAACTGCACCAACTACGCCGCATTCAGGCTGATCAAGAACGGGGCGTCGGATCCGGGCTTCCGTGGCAGCGGTGGGGCCGTCAATTGGAAGAACGTCGTGGTCCGCAAGCTGGGCAAGGACCGTGCCAACGGGACGCCACAAGTCGGCGCGATCGCCTGGTGGTCTTACGGCCATGTCTCCTACGTCGAGAAAGTCGTGGATGGCGCCGTCTACGTGACCGATTCGAGCTGGCCAACCCGCGCCGGGATCGGTGGTAGCTCGCGCAGAGTCCTATCCCGTGGAGGCAATGGCTGGCCAGACGCATTCCTCCACGTCAGGGACAAGCCGACGAGCCCCGTGACGCCGAAGGACACTGATAAGGACGGGGTCCCGGACAGCAAGGACAAGTGCCCGAAGAAGAAGGGGCCGAAGGCCAATGGAGGGTGTCCGTGGCCGAAGCCGGCGGCGGCGGACGACCGCGATCAGTTCAGCTACACCTGGGCTGCAGGCGACCACTTCCAGTCGGCGATCGGCGACTTCAACGGCGACGGCCAGGTGGACGTCGGCCTGAGGCGGACCACCGACGGCGTCTTCTACTGGCGGCTCGCAACTCAGTGAAGCTGTCGCGCACCGGTGGAATGAGCGGTGGCGGTTGCCCTCCGCGGTTGCCGAGGCGCTCGGCCTCTCGACGGAGGTCGCGACGATGCCGACCGTCCGCCCCAGCGGGGTGATCCGACGCCCAGTCGAATGCCCGGAGTCGATGGTGGAGGACCCCTGCACTCTGCGTCGCGACCGTTGCCTGGCGAGCAGATGAAGCTCGAGTCGGTTGCGACTCGAGCTTCACGCAGCCGCGGGTAAGTCTGCCTCCTGATTGCCCTGCCGCGTCGCCATTGCACGGCTGTGCCCTCTGCGCGCTCGCGCACTGCTGCCCAACGCGAAGGGACGCTTGGCTCTATATGTGGCTTTGCCGATGGTGCGAGGATGCCTATGCAATCGGGGCGCCCGGATTTGAACCGGGGACCTCACCGACCCGAACGGTGCGCGCTACCAGGCTGCGCCACGCCCCGAGAGCGGCGATTATCTCAGAGCGGGGTCGGGGGTAGGGGCGCGGTCTGCGATTGGGCGCTACTTTGGGCTCCGCGCGGGTTCTCGGCAGGCAAAGGCAATGCTCCGCAGGCTTCCGATACTCATCCTGGTCGTGGCGTTGCTGGCGCTGGCGCCGGCGAGCGCCGGCGCCTACCTGCCGCCGGGCTTCATCGGCGTCTCGCCGCAGAGCCAGGCGACCGCGAAGGACTTCCACCTGATGCAGCGGGCAGGGGTCGGCAGCGTGCGGGTGCCGCTGAATTGGGCGGCGGTCGAGTCCGACGACCCCGAATTCTTCCTGCCGGACTGGTCCAACTTCGACCGCGAGGTGGAACTGGCGGCGGAAGCGCGGATCCGCCTGCTGCCGTTCGTCTACGGCTCGCCCGACTGGGTCGCGCTGAGCTGGAACGAGCTGCCGGTGCGGACCGCCTGGCAGCGGCGCGGCTGGACCCGGTTCCTGCGCGCCGCGGTCGAGCGCTACGGGCCCGAAGGCGAGTTCTGGGAAGAGCACCCCGACCTGCCCTTCCTGCCGATCCACCGCTGGGAGATCTGGAACGAGGAGAACATCGTCACCTTCGCCGGCGAACCCGACCCGGCCGCCTACGCGCGGCTGATCCGGATCTCCGGTCGCACCCTGCACGCCGCCGACCCCTACTCCCAGGTGCTGATCGGCGGGCTCTTCGGCCGGCCGCTGCAGATCCCGCCCAACATCGCCTCCGGCTATTACCTCAACCTCGTCTACGGGAACGGCGACGTGCGCCCGTACTTCGATGGGGTCGCGCTGCACCCCTACGTCGCCGACGCCCGAGCGATGCTCTGGCAGCTGCGCAACCTGCGCCGGGTGATGCGCCTGCACAACGACTCCCGCACCCCGATCTTCGTCACCGAGCTCGGCTGGGGCTCGCGCAGCGGCCCGACCCGCTGGGAGCGGGGGCTGCAGGGACAGGCGCGCCAGCTCTCGAAGGCGTTCGCGATCCTCTCCGCCAACCGGGTCCGCTGGCGGATCGGCGGCGCCTGGTGGTTCACCTGGACCGACGAGGCCGGCGGCTGCCTGTTCTGCGGCTCGGCCGGGCTGCTGACCGCCGATCGCGAAGCGAAGCCGGCCTGGTACCGCTTCAACGCCTGGACCGGCGGCAACCCAGACACGGTGCCGCGGGCGAAGCTCGGAAGCTGAGCGACGGGTACCCGAGGCGTCGCGGCGGTTAGGCTCCGCAGCTGACGCTTCAAACCGACCAAGGGAGAAACCCGGATGGCTTACTCGGTACCAGACTTGCCCTACCCCTACGACGCGCTCGAGCCTCACATCGACGAGGAAACGATGCGCATCCACCACGACAAGCACCACCAGGCGTACGTCGACAAAGCCAACGGTGCCCTCGAGGGCACCGAGTGGGCCGACAAGGATGTCGAGGAGGTGCTGAAGAACCTCTCCAGCCTGCCCGCCGACAAGCAGGGCCCGGTCCGCAACAACGCCGGCGGCCACTACAACCACACGCTGTTCTGGCAGATGATGAGCCCGGACGGCGGCGGCGAGCCGAGCGGCGAGCTGGCCGAGGCGATCAACAGCGCCTTCGGCTCCTTCGACGCCTTCAAGGAGGAGTTCAAAAACGCCGGCATCGCCCGCTTCGGCTCCGGCTGGGCCTGGCTGGTCAAGAACGCCGACGGGAGCCTCGCCGTGATCTCGACCGCCAACCAGGACTCGCCGATCTCCGACGGACAGACGCCGCTGCTCGGCGCCGACGTCTGGGAGCACGCCTACTACCTGAAGTACCAGAACAAGCGTCCGGAATACCTCGACGCCTTCTGGAACGTCGTCAACTGGGACTACGTGGCGAACGCCTTCGCGTCCTAGCCGGCTGACGGGGCCGGGCTCGCCTCGCGGCGCAGCTCGGTCCCGTCCTTGGCCGGGATCTCCGCCATCGCGTGCTCGGCGAGGGCGGTGATCGTCAGGCTCGGGTTGACGCCGACGTTGGCGGGGACCGCGGAGCCGTCGCAGACGAGCAGGTTCTCGTAGCCGAAGACCCGCTGGCGGGCGTCGACGACGCCGTCCTCGGGGCCGTGGCCGATCACCGCGCCGCCGAGGAGGTGGGCGGTCGTCGGGATGTTCACCAGCGCCTCGGTGGCCGAGCTCTGGGCGATGCCGCCGGTGCGCTTGGCGAGCCATTCGGAGAACTCGTTGGCGACCGGGATGAAGGTCGGGATCGGCCGCTCCGGGTCCTGTTCGGTCTGCAGGCGGACGTCGCCGTTGCGCTTCAGCGTCGGCCGCAGCGCGATCGCGTTGTCGAGCGTCTGCATGACGAGGACGATGATCGTCCGCGCCGACCAGTTGCGCGGGAAGAGGGTCCTGGCGAAGCGGCCAGGGTGGCGGAGGATCTGGCTGAGCAGCTTCAGCGGCCGCGTCACCCGGGTGCCGTCGCCGACCAGCAGCGTGTAGAGCAGGCTCATCGAGTTGCCGGCCTTGCCGTAGGTGACGGTCTCGATGTGGGTGTGGGGGTCGGGGTAGACGCTGGAGGTGATCGCGACCCGCCTGGTCAGGTCCTCCGGGTAGTCCTCGGGGACGGTGACGGCGAGGATCGACTCGCTGTTGGTCCGCACCAGCTCGCCGAGGCGGGGCGAGATCCGCGGCAGGGCGCCGCCGAGGCGGCAGCGCTGCAGCAGCCGGTTGCTGCCGAGCGGGCCGGCGGCGACGACGACGCCGCGGGCGCGCAGGGTGCGGACGCTGCGCCCGCGCCGCAGCCCCGAACGCTCGCTGCGGACCGTGTAGCCGTCGCTGCCGTCGGCGGCGCCGAGCGGCCGGATCTCGGTCACCTGCCGTTCCGGCTGGATCGTGACGCCGAGCCTCTCGGCGAACCAGAGGTAGTTCTTGACCAGCGTGTTCTTGGCGCCGTGGCGGCAGCCGACCATGCAGCGGCCGCACTGCATGCAGCCGGTGCGGTCGGGTCCCTCGCCGTCGAAGAACGGGTCCGGCACGGTCTCGCCGGGGTTGTCGAGGTAGACCCCGACCGGGGTCTTGCGGTAGGTGTCGCCGACGCCGATCTCCTCGCCGTACTCGCGCAGCAGCTGGTCGGCGGGGTCGTCGCGGTCGTGGACGACGACGCCCAGCATCCGCTGCGCCTCCTCGTAGTGGGGCGCCAGCGTCGTCTCCCAGTCCTCGAGGTCGGCCCACTGCGGGTCCTGGAAGAACTGGCTCGGCGGCACGTAGAGGGTGTTGGCGTAGCCGAGGCTGCCGCCGCCGACGCCGCAGCCGCTGACCACCGAGACGTCCTTGAACGGGGTCAGGCGGAAGATGCCGCGCAGGCCGAGCCGCGGTGCCCAGAAGTAGCGGCGCAGGTCCCAGGTCGACTTCGGGAAGTCCTCGTCGCGGAAGCGCTTGCCGCACTCCAGGACGGCGACCGAGTACCCCTTTTCGGCCAGCCGCAGGGCGGACACCGATCCCCCGAACCCGGAGCCGACAACGACCCAATCGAAGTCAAACTGGCTCATCAGCCAGCCAAGCCTATCCGCTTTTCGGAGCGGCTAGGCCTCGCCGGGCTCGAGCGGGCGGAACTCGCTGGTGCGGGCGCCGCAGACCGGGCAGAACCAGTCGGCGGGAATGTCCTCGAAGGCGGTGCCGGGCGGGATGCCCCCGTCGGGGTCGCCGATCGCGGGGTCGTAGATGAACCCGCAGCTTTCGCAGATCCAGAGGGTCGCCTCTTTGGTCGCGCTCATAGGCGAATTCTACGACCTGTCGCTATTTGTCGAAGCTGACCGAGACCGGTTCGCGCTCGGCTTTGTCCTCGATCTCGAAGTACTCGCGCGCGGTGAAGCCGCCCTGGTTGGCGATGATCGAGCCCGGGAACTGCTGGATGTCCGTGTTGTAGGACTGGACGTTGGAGTTGTAGATCCGGCGCGCGGCCTGGATCTCGTCCTCGAGCTCGGAGAGGTTGCGGCTGAGCTGCTGGAAGTTCTCGGTCGCTCGCAGGGTCGGGTAGTTCTCGGCGACGGCGCGCAGGTCGGTGAGGGCGCCGCTGAGCTGGGTCTCCGCTTTCGAGGTTTCGGCGACCGAGTGGGCCGACATCGCCGCCGCCCGCGCTTTGGTCGCTTTCTCGAAGACCTCGCTCTCGTGCGCGGCGTAGCCTTTGACCGTCTCGACCAGGTTGGGGACGAGGTCGTGGCGGCGTTTGAGCTGGACGTCGATCCCGCTCCATGACTCGTCGACCCGGTTGCGCGAGGCGATGATCGAGTTGCGCTTCGCGATGTAGTAGAGGACCGCGATGACGAGGATCGCGACGACGACGATGATGACGATGGTCATGGAGGCTCCTGAGTTCCTTTAGTCGACCTGGTGGGCACCATCGTAGCCGCAGCGGGGGGAGAAGATCGACGAATGTCGCTGCGGATCCGGCGCCCGGCGGCGACATAAGATCCGACGATGGGCGCGAAGCAGGAAGCGACGGAGTGGGCGGCGACGGTGCGCCGCTACGGCGAGCGCCACAGCCTCACCTACGAGGAGATCGGCGGGATCAACCCGAAAGACGCGCCGGTCGCGCTCTGCGTCGGCGGCGTCAACCGCCTCACCGGCGAGCTGGCGGAGGGCTTCTGGGGCTCCTCCTGCGACGCCGACGAAAAGGAAGTCGGCAGCCTCTTCAACAAGGCCGTGCTGCCGACCGCGATCCTCGCCAAGGCCCACATGCCGGACCTGGCCCAGGTCGTGCCGGCCTTCAACGTCGAGTCGATCGAGGGCCACGAGGTCGTCACCCAGCGCTTCCAGCGCAAGGTCGAGTTCGAGTCGATCGACTTCAACAAGCGCTTCCTGGCGACGGTGCCGAAGGAGTACGACCCGGTCTCCCTGCGCGAGCTGTTCAGCCCCGGCTTCCTCGCCTGGGTGACGACGATGACCGGCGAGATCGACTTCGGGATCAACGACCGCCAGCTGTGGTTCCTCTGGCGGCTGCGCGAGCGCAGCGAGACCGAGCTGAAGGAAGCGCTGAAGAACGCCGGTCAGCTGTTCAGGCGGCTGCAGGCGGAGATGGACGAGAGCGGGATCCACACCTACCCGCCCGGCCCCTGGCATGCCGGGCTGGCCCTCTTCCCCGACGCCTAGCGTTCCTTCTCGGCCGGTTCGCCGTCCTCGTAGCCGGGCTCGCCGGGGAGGACGATGCGGTGCGAGTCGCCGTCGCGGACGATCCGCGGCGTTACCGACTCGATGTCCTTGCCGCGGTAGGCGGCGATCGCCTCGTCGGCGCTGGCGAAGGCGCTGAGCCAGCGCAGCTGATTGATGGTCGGGAAGGAGAGGCGCAGCTCGCCGGCCTCCTGGGAGGCGAGCGCGATGGCCGGCTCGAACCAGGCGGCCTCGATCGTCTCGATGCCGTCGGGGCGGGGCGGTGTGTGGGCCGGGGCGAGGGCGAGGTAGAAGCGGGCGTCGAAGCGGGTCGAGACGACCTCCGGCGTCACCCAGCGCGAGAAGAGGACCAGCTCCTCCTCCGCCGCCAGCTCGATCCCGGCCTCCTCGGCCCGCTCGCGGCGGGCGCAGGCGCGGTGGCCGGCGTCCTCCTCGCCGTCGGCCGCGTCGACCGAACCGCCGGGGAAGACCCAGACGCCGGGCATGAACTTGGCCTCTTCGCTGCGCTTCAGCATCAGCAGCTCGAGCGCGCGCTCGCGGTGGCGGCCACCGCGGCGCAGGAGGACGATCCCGGCCGCCGGTCGCGGCGTCGAGGGCGGGCCGAAGTTCGGCAGCTCGGCTGATCCCACCGGCCGCGGCGATTCCTCCATCGGCCCACCCTACTCGGGGCCGGGAGGGGTCGGGATAGGAGTCGTGGGGGGGGTGGGGGGGGGGGGGGGCGCACCCGCGCCCGGCCCCCGCGGCCGGCGCGGCGCGCCCCGGGGGGGC
>CAZHLT010000202.1:0-4906 GCA_964533285.1 uncultured Conexibacteraceae bacterium
CGCCCGTGGTGGGCGCAGGGCTCGAGCGTCACGTACATCGTCGCCCCGGCCGGGTCCTCGCCCCGCGCCGCGCAGTCCGCCAGCGCCGCCCGCTCCGCGTGCAGCCCCCCCAGCTCGGCATGGAACCCCTCGCCGATAACCTCTCCCCGCTGGACGACGACCGCGCCGACCAGCGGATTCGGGCTCACCCTCCCCCGCCCGTGCTCCGCAAGCTCGAGCGCACGCCTGAGGTGACTCTCGTCAACGCTCGTAACCTGGGAGTTCATCGACCCTCGCTGACTGGGACTCGGTAGAAGCTGAAAGACGCTGATTGACTGGTCAATCAGTCCCGGCATTGTACGCCCCTCGCGGTGGGTGACCCCGGCAGAGGGGCCGAGAACGAAAACCTCGCCCGCAGGCTCCTCCCTCGGGGACGGGACCCACCGCGCCGGAGCGCAGGACCCACCGCGCCGGGGTGCCCAATACCCTGCCCTGACTGGATCGCCGGTCCACCCCCGATGAAGCTGATCATCCAAATCCCCTGCCTCAACGAGGAGCAGACGCTCCCGGCCACGATCGCCGACCTCCCGCGCGCCGTGCCCGGCTTCGACGCAGTCGAGCTGCTGGTCGTCGACGACGGCTCGACCGACCGCACCGTCGAGGTCGCCCGCGAGCACGGCGTCGACCACATCGTCCGGCTGACCAACAACAAGGGCCTCGCCGCCGGCTTCCAGGCGGGGCTGGACGCCTGCCTGAAGCTGGGCGCCGACGTCGTCGTCAACACCGACGCCGACAACCAGTACAGCGGCGCCGACGTCCCCAAGCTGGTCGCGCCGATCCTCGCCGGCGAGGCCGACATGGTCGTCGGCGACCGCGAGGTGGCGACGATCGAGCACTTCTCGGGATCCAAGAAGGGACTGCAGAAGCTCGGCAGCTGGGTGGTGCGGCAGATCTCCGGCACCGAGGTCGCCGACACCACCTCCGGCTTCCGCGCCTACAACCGCGAGGCGGCGCTGGGGCTGCTGGTCGTCGACAACTACACCTACACGCTGGAGAGCCTGGTCCAGGCCGGCAAGATGCTGGTCGCGGTCGGCGACGTCGCGGTCGCGACCAACGCGAAGACGCGGGAGTCGCGCCTGTTCGCCTCGACCGGCTCCTACGTGCGCCGCAACGGCACCGCGCTGCTGCGGATCTGGGCGCGCTACGAGCCATTGCGCGCCTTCCTCGCCGCCTCGGCGGTGATGGCGGTGCTCGCCTTCGCCGCCTGGCTGCCGTTCCTGATCGACTGGATCTTCAACGGCGACTCGACCGGCCACATCCAGTCGCTGATCCTCGGCGCCGTCCTCTTCATCGCCGCCGTGCAGCTGTTCGCGCTCGGCATCATCGGCGACCTGCTCGCCGGCCAGCGGGTGATGACGCAGCGGGTCTTCGAGCGGGTGCGCCGGGTCGAGCTTGCGCTCGGGGTCGAGCCCTCCCACTACGAACCCGGCGCCGCGCGCGCCCCCGCCGCCGACGCCGCCGCCGCGAAAGGCGACGAGTGAGCGCCACGCAGGGCGCGAAGCCGGCCAGCTCGGCCGCCTACGGCAAGACCGCGAGCTTCCTCGCCGTCGGCGTCGGGCTCACCGGCGTCATCACCTACGCCTACTTCCTGATCGCCTCGCACGTCCTCGACACGACCGACTACGGCCAGATCACGGTGCTCTGGTCGGCGGTCTTCATCACGATCTCGACCCTCTACCGGCCGATCGAACAGCTGCTCTCGCGCCACATCTCCGAACGGCGGGTGAAGGCGGAACCGGTCGGGCAGCCGATGCGGGTCGCGGCGACGATCCAGTTCGGCCTCTCGCTCTTCTTCGCCGTCCTCGCCCTCGCCCTGCGCGGGCCGATCCAGGACAACCTGCTGGAGGGCAACGAACCGCTCTACTGGGTCTTCGTCTCCTCGGTCCTCTTCTACGCCGCCAGCTACTTCGCCCGCGGCTTCCTCGCCGGCGAGCAGCGCTTCGGCCTCTTCGTCGCCCTGATCCTCTCCGAATCGTGCTTCCGCACGGTCTTCGCCGTCTTCGTCGCGATCGGGATCCTCAGCGGCCAGTCGGCGGTCGCGATCGGGATCACCGCCGCCCCCGCCCTCTCGCTGCTGGTCGTCCCCTTCGCCTTCGCCCGGCGGGCCCAGAAAGAACGGGGAGTCTCGCCCGGCACGCCCGGACGCGACGCGGAGGAAATGCCGGCTGCGGTGCCCTCATCCGGAACCATCTCCAAATCTCCGGATGAGGGCGAGGACTTCAGCTTGGCCCATGGCGGTGGGTTCGCGGCCGCCGTCCTCGTGATCATGTTCAGCGAACAGGCCTTCCTCAACGCCGGGCCCCTCATCACCCGCGGGCTGCAGGACGCCGCCGCGGCCGGCTTCATCTTCAACGTGCTGATGCTGGCGCGGGCGCCGCTGCAGCTCTTCCAGTCGGTCTCGACCAGCATCCTGCCCCACCTCACCACCCTGCACGCCGCCCGCACCGAGACCAGCGAGCGCCAGTTCCACCACACGGTGCGGATGGTCCTGCTCGGGATCCTCGCCTTCACCGCGCTGGTCGTCGTCGTCGTCCTGATCGCCGGCCCGCAGCTGATGCAGCTTGCCTTCTCGAAGAAATTCACCTACGACCGCGGCGGCCTGCTGCTGGTCTCGGTCGGCATGGGGCTCTACCTGGCCTCGGTCACCGTCAACCAGGCCTGCATCGCCCAGGGCCAGGTGCGGCGGGCGGCGGTGCGCTGGATCGCCTGCGCGGCCGCCTTCATCGCCTGGAACTTCGTGCCGCTGGTCAGCGACGAGTTCCGCCGCGTCGAGATCGGCTTCCTGCTCGCCGCGGGCCTCCTCTTCTCGCTCCTGTACTACGTCTACCGCCGGCCGCACGAGCGCGCCGAGGACGTGCCTCAACCGGGCTCTGGGGAGGAGCTCGAGGCACGCCTGGCGATGCTTGACGAGCAGGTATGAACGCTCGTCCCGTGGTGGTCGACTAGGGTCCCGCGATGAGCGGACACGACGCCGAGCTGATCCTGGTCGCCGGGGTCCTGCTCGCCGCCGGGATCGCCGGCGCGCTGCTCGCCGACCGGGTGCGGATCCCCGGCCTGCTGCTGTTCCTCGCCCTCGGCATGCTCGCCGGCTCGGAAGGGATCGGCGGGATCGACTTCGAAGACGTCGAGCTGACCCGGACGCTGGGGACGATCGCCCTCGTCCTCATCCTCTTCGAGGGCGGGCTGACCTCGGGCTGGCGCGAGATCCGGCCGGTGCTGGGGACGGCCGCCTCGCTGGCGACGATCGGCACCCTGCTGACGGCGGCGATCGCCGGCCTCGCGGCGAAGCTGATCTTCGACCTGACGGTGCTGGAAGGGATGCTGGTCGGCTCCGCCATCGCCGCCACCGACTCGGCCGCGATCTTCGCCGTGCTGCGCCGCTCGACCGTCGCCAAACCGCTCGCCCGCTCGCTCGAGGGCGAGTCGGGGATGAACGACCCGGTGGCGCTGCTGCTGGTGATCGGGTTCATCGAATGGATCCAGGAGCCGGGCTTCGGGCTCGCCGACATGGCCGGCCTGCTGGCGCTGAAACTGGCGCTGGGGATGGCGATCGGGCTCGGCTTCGGCTGGCTGGCGACGCGGGTGCTGGAGCGAGTGCCGCTGCCCTCCGACGGGATCTACCCGGTGGCGACGATGGCGGTCGCCGGCCTCGCCTACGGGCTGGCCGAGATCGCCCACGGCTCCGGCTTCCTCGCCGTCTACCTGACGGCGCTGGCGCTGGGGACGGCGCCGATCCCGGCCAAGCGGACCCTGACCACTTTCCACGAGGGGCTCGGCTGGATCTCGCAGATCTCGCTCTTCATCCTGCTCGGGCTGCTGGTCTTCCCCAGTCACCTGCTCGACGTCGCCGGCAAGGCCCTGGCCCTCTCGGCGGTGCTGATCCTGCTGGCGCGGCCGCTGGCGACCTTCGCGGCGACCGCGCTCTCGCCGTTCAACCTGCACGAGCGGCTGCTGCTCGGCTGGGCCGGGCTGCGCGGCGCGACGCCGATCTGGCTGGCGACCTTCCCGGTGATCGCCGGCATCCGCAGCGGCGACGAAGAGTTCGCGATCGTCTTCTTCGTCGTCGTCAGCTCGACCCTGGCCCAGGGGGCGACCTTCGAGCCACTGGCGCGGCGACTGGGCCTCACCACCGACATCCCGACGCTGCCGCGGCGGCTGCTGGAGTCGGGCCGGATCCGCGAGATGGGCGGCGACGTGGTCCGCTTCCGCCTGCCCTACGGCGCCGCCGCCGCCGGCCACCGGGTGCGCGAGCTGGGCCTGCCGCGCGAGGCGCTGGTCAACGTCATCGTCCGCGACGGCCGGGCGCTGCCGCCGCGCGGCTCGACCGAGCTGGGCGAGGGCGACGAGCTCCACATCCTCGTCCGCGGCGAGCGCCGCGAGGAGGTCGAGGCGCTGACCGAACTCTGGGTCCGGGGCCCGATCGGCCGCCCGGCGCCGCCGCCCCTCCCCCGCCGCGCCGCCTCGCAGGTCTTCACCGTGCGGCCGGTGCGCGAGGGCGACGACCTCGAGGCGCTGGCCGAGATCGACGGCATCCCGGTGCTGGCGGTGCTGCGCAGCCGCGAAGAAAGCGAAGCGGCGATGGTGGCGCTGGCCGACGGCCGCTACGCGGTGACCGGCTCGGGCCTGGTCGCGATCGGCGGCCGCCGGGCGCTGGCCGGCTGGTGCGAGGGGCGCGCCGAGCGCGAGGGGGTCGACGCTGCCGAGAAAGCCTGGTGGCAGGAGGTCACCGGGGCCCTCATAGCTCGGGGGTGACGGAGGGGGGCGGGGGCGCCGCCCCAGACACATCTCGCCTATGGCTCGTTGGTGAGTGGCTGGGGCGGCGCCCCCGCCCCCCACCCGGCAGCTCGGGCTCCGGTCGCTCCCGATG
>CAZHLT010000203.1:0-9725 GCA_964533285.1 uncultured Conexibacteraceae bacterium
GGCGCTGCTCGACGAGCTGCTGGCCGAGCCGCTCCTGCCCGCCGCCGCCACCGGCGGCGCCCCCGGCGGGCCGCTCGCGGTCGCCCGGGTCGAGAGCCCGCGCGGCGAGACGGTCTGCGCCGTCGAGCTCGCCTCGAGCCGGGTCGCGCGCCTGCGCCTGCGCACCGGCTCCTACGCCAACTGGCCGGCGCTCGCCCATGCCACCGCGGGCAACCTCCTGCCCGACTTCCCGCTGATCAACAAGAGCTTCGAGCTCTGCTACGCCTGCGTGGACCGTTAGGTGTTCGTCCTCCTGCGACACCTGGCCCGGGTCCGCCGCGAAGCGGCGCTGCCGCGCCGGCGCGGCGCCCGCTCGCTGGCGATCCGCCACGTCGACGCCGGTTCCTGCAACGCCTGCGAGCACGAGCTGACCGCGACCGGCGCGCCGCAGTACGACCTGCAGCGGTTCGGGCTCGACATCGTCGCCTCGCCGCGCCACGCCGACGTCCTCCTCGTCACCGGTCCGGTGACGAAGCGGATGGAGGGGGCGCTGCGGGCCGCCTACGAGGCGATGCCCGAGCCGCGCCGGGTCGCCGCGCTCGGCGACTGCGCCCTCGGCTGCGGCGTCCTCGCCGCCGCCACCGAGCTGGCGGCACCGCTCGAGGAGCTGCTGCCGGTCGACATCCGCATCCCCGGCTGCCCGCCCGCCCCGGACGCGATCGCCGCCGGCATCCTCGCCGCGCTGGAGCGCTGAGGCGGGATCTCCTCGCGCCGCGGGAGCCTGCGGCCGAGGCGGAGGCCGGCGGCCGATCGTCGCTTCGGGAGCCTGTCACGGAACCCGGCGCGCGGCCGTCGCTGCCCGGACCGCACGTCATTGGCTATACACTCAGGACGGCAGAGCGCACAGGAGGAATCAATGCAAGAGGATCTGGACAGGCGCGGGAGGAGAGAGGAGGCGGCGTCGCACCCGCTGCGGCGGGCGATGCTGGCGATCCTCGGCGAGGGGCGCCGGCTGCCGGCCACAGCCCTCTGTCACGAGCTGCCCGAGAGCCCCAGCCTCAGCCTCGTCCACTACCACCTCTCGGTGCTCGTCAACGCCGGCCTCGTCGAGAGGATCGAGGATCCGACCGCGCGGCTGGTCTACGCGCGGGCCTCCTGACCACGGGCGTCCCGGCCGCCGCTCGCTCATGCGGGTTTCGCCAATCCCTCCTAGTGACCTGAGTCGTTAATTCGCGGCCTCCTCGCGGCGTCTGGCCGCGCCTGGACCCACCCGCTCGGCGCAGGTACTTCCAGTACCTGCTTGCCGCGCGTGCGGCCCCAGCCACGCCCATCCGCTCGCGACGCTGCTCCCGAATTAACGACTCAGGTCACTAGATGCCCTCGAACAGCTCTTTGGCGGGGACCTGCAGGCCGCGGGCGATCTTCGCCACGGTCGAGACCCGCATGTCGCGCGTGCCCCGCTCAGCCCGGGCCAGCTCCACCGGGTGGATGCCGGACCGGTGGGCGAGAGCTTCCTGGGTCAGGCCCCTGCCGAGCCGGAGTCGCCGGATGTTGCTCCCGACGACGTGTTTCGGCAGCGGCTCGTCCACGGCCCGGATCGTCTGCGCCTGAGCCGATAGCGTCCAGAGCCGAAACAGTACGGTCGCCCCAGCCGGGTCTCCAAGCCACCCACGACCCCCGACCTCATGACCTTTGTAACCCTCTGAGTTACAAAGGTCATGAGGTCACGGCGGATCGGCAGGGAGATGCCGTCGACCGCTAGTTGGGCTGCCGGGTTGGGCGGATCAGGATCTCGTTGACGTCGACCCCGGGTCCCTGCTCGAGCGCGTACATCACCGCCCTGGCGATGTCGCTGTCGCGCAGCGCCGCCTCGCCGGGGCTGTTGTCGAAGAACGGCGTGTCGGTCATCCCTGGCTCGATCAGCGTCACCTTGATCGCGGTGTTGTCGTGCATCTGGCGCAGCTCGGCGCGCAGGCTCTCGCCGATCGCCGTCGCCGCGTGCTTGGTCGCCGAGTAGAGCGAGCCGGGCAGCGCCCGGCGGCCGGCGACGGAACTGGTGATCAGGAAGTGGCCGTCGCCGCGCTCGAGCAGATGGGGGAGGGTGGCGCGGATCGTCAGCGCCACCCCGTAGACGTTGGTCAGCACCATCGAGCGCCAGAACTCGGGCGTCTCCTCGAGGAAGCCGCGCTTGGCGCCGAAGCCGGCGTTGGCGAAGACGGCGTCGATCCGGCCGAACTTCGCCAGCGCGGCGGCGACCATCGCCTCGACCTCGTCCCACTCGGTGACGTCGCAGCGGACGGCGAGCGCGCGCCCCGAGCCACCGAGCTCGGCGGCCAGCGCTTCCAGGTCTTCCAGCCGCCGCGCCGCCAGCACCAGACGGTGGCTCGAGGCCGCTGCCCGAGCGGTGGCGGCGCCGATGCCGCTGCTGGCGCCGGTGATCAGCAGAACGGGGTCGTCGCGGTCGGCCATTGCTCCGATTCTCTCAATTGCGATAATCCGCGGCGAACGTGGACCCTTCACGCAAGCGCACGATCCGCCTGGTGGTGGCGCTCAGCGTGGCCGTGCTGCTTGCGGTGGCGCTGATCTACACCTCGTTCTCGGCGTCGACCGAGGCCAAGGAGCCCTCCGAACTGGTGGGAGCGTCGCCGGGCACCAGCGCCGAGATGACCGGTCGAGTCGTCAAGGGCTCGATCGAGGAGCGGGGCGACGGCATCGCCTTCGAAGTCGTCGACCGCGAAGGAGGCGGCAAGCCGCTGCCGGTGACCTATGAAGGAGCCGTCCCGGATCCGTTCCGCGACGGCCGCGAGATCGTCCTGACGGGCGCGATGGAGAACGGGACCTTCGTCGGCGAACCCGAAACCCTGATCACCAAGTGCCCGTCGAAGTTCACGACCAAGAGCGATGGCTAGCCTCGGCAGCGTCCTGCTGGGGCTCGGGTTCCTCGCCGCCGTCGCCTCCGCGCTAGTCGCGCTGCGCGGCGCCCGGGCCGGGGAGCGACGCTGGGTCGACCTCTCGCGCCGCGGCGTCTACGGCCTCTGCGCGCTGCTCACCGCCTGCGTGGTGATCATCGAGATCGCCTTCCTCGGCGACGACTTCTCGTTCAACATCGTCTCCCAGCACTCCTCGATCGAGACGCCGACCTTCTACAAGCTGGCGGCGATGTGGTCGAGCCAGGAGGGCTCGCTGCTGCTCTGGGCCTGGGTCCTCTCGATCGCCGCCGCGATCGCCCTCTACGTCACCCGCGGCAAGCTGCGCGAGATCGTCCCCTGGGCGACCGCGGTGATGATGGGCGTCGCCGCTTTCTTCACCGGGCTGATGCTGTTCGCGCCCGACGTCAACCCGTTCGCGACGGTGAGCCCGGCGCCAAGCGACGGGATCGGTCTCAACCCGCTGCTGCAGCACCCGAGCATGATGATCCACCCGCCGATGCTCTACTCGGGGTACGTCTCGTTCACCGTCCCCTTCGCCTTCGCGATCGGCGCCCTCGTCACCCGCCGCCTCGACGCCGAGTGGATCCGCGCCACCCGCAAGTTCGCCCTCGTCGCCTGGACCTTCCTCGGCTTCGGCCTGCTGCTCGGCGCCCGCTGGTCCTACACCGAGCTCGGCTGGGGCGGCTACTGGGCCTGGGACCCGGTCGAGAACGCGGCGCTGATGCCCTGGCTGCTGGGCACCGCCTTCCTGCACTCGATCATGGTCCAGGAGAAGCGCGGGATGCTGAAGGTCTGGAACGCCTGCCTCGTCGTCGCCACCTTCTCGATGGCGCTGCTCGGCACCTTCCTCGTCCGCTCCGGCGTCCTGCAGTCGATCCACGCCTTCGGCGACAACACCGTCGGCCCCTACATCCTCGGCCTGATCACGGTCGTCGTCGTCGGCTCGACGCTGCTGATCGTCTCCCGGCTCGACGACCTCAGGTCGGAGAAGCGGATCGACTCGCTGTTCTCGCGCGAGGCGGTCTTCCTGGTCAACAACCTGCTGCTGGTCGGGATGACCCTGGTGATCGCCTGGGGCACCTTCTTCCCGCTGATCTCGGAACTGTTCACCGGCAGCAAGGCCTCGCTGGCGGCGCCCTGGTTCGACCGCTACACGACGCCGCTGGCGATCCTGCTCGTGCTCTTCACCGGGATCGGGCCACTGCTCGCCTGGCGCCGGGTCAGCTGGGCCAGCGCCAAGCGCGTCTTCCGCCTGCCGCTGGCCGTCGCCGCGGTGGCCCTGGTCGCGCTGGCGCTCTTCACCGACGCCGCCCACGAGCCCTGGGCGCTGGCCCTGTTCGTCTTCGCCGCCTTCGCCCTCGCCGGCCTCGCCCAGGAGTTCTGGAACGGCGCGGCGGCGCGGCGCAGGATGGCGGGCGGCTCGCTGCTGGGCAACCTCGGCGCCGTCGTCAGCCGCAACCGGCGCCGCTACGGCGGCTACATCGTCCACGCCGGCGTCGCCGTGATCCTGATCGGGATCGCCGCCTCCTCGAGCTTCCAGACCAACCGCGAAGTCGACCTGAAGCCGGGCGAGAGCGCCGTCATCGACGGCTACACGCTCACCTACGTCAAGCCCGAAGTCTCAGTCGACAGCGAGAAGTTCACCTTCGCCCAGCGGGTGCGGGTCGAAAAGGACGGCGAGCTGGTAGCGACGCTGCGTCCGAGCCGGCGCTTCTTCCGCCCGACTGGCGGCGAAGTCGGCAGCGGCTCGCTGACCGCCTTCTTCGACGGCGAGGCGACCAGCGAGGTCGGGCTCGACGCCGGGCCGGGGGAGGACTTCTGGGTCGCCTCGCGGCCCGAAATCAACGGCGTCATGGACCGGGCGAGCGCCGCCGACAAGGCCTTCGCCGCCTGCGTCCGCGCCGACCCGGGGACGCCGCCACAGTGCAAAGTGCTGGGGGCGCTGATGCTGCAGGCGCGCGAAAACCCGAACCTGATGCCGCTGGCGATGGCCCAGATCACGAAACTGCAGGGGCTCTCGGCGGAAAACATCGCCCGCGCCTACGCCCGCGAAACGCTGCCGGTCACCTTCAAGGTGATCGTCGACCCGCTCGTCACCTGGATCTGGATCGGCGGCCTGATCGCTCTTGCCGGCGCCCTGGTCGCGCTCTGGCCGAGCCGCGGCCGGCGCCGCGGCGCCCTCGTCCGCACCGAGGCCGACGCGCTGAAGGAAGCCAAGTACCGCGAGATCCGCGACGCCGAGCTCGACCACGCCGCCGGCAAGCTCTCCGACGAGGACTTCGCGATCCTCGACGCCGAGCTGCGCCGCGAAGCGGTCGCGATCCTCGACAGCGTCAACGGCCGCAACGGCGGCAACGGCAACGGCCATCGCCCCGGCGGCAACGGCGCCGCGGCCGCCCAGGAGGCGGGGGAGACGCGCGAACCGGCCGAGCACGGCTAAACTCGTCCGACGATGTACACGTTCCTCAGCGTCATCCAGGTGATCGTCGCCGTCGTCCTCATCTTCCTCGTGCTCCTGCACTCGGGGAAAGACGCGGGGCTTTCCGGCGCCTTCGGCATCGGCGGCGGCGGCAGCTCGATCGGCGGCGGCTCGATGGTCGAGCGCAACCTCGACCGCGCGACCGTCTTCTTCGCCGTCGTCTTCGCGGTCAACACGCTGATCCTGCTGAAGATCTAGCGACTCAGGTCACTAGCGCGCCCGTCTCAGCTCCGCGTCCTTGGCTTCGCCGAGCGCGGCGAGCATCGCGTGGGGGACGCCGAGACCGCCGGCGATCAGTTTGGTGATGCCCCAGCTCGGGTTGGGGGCGCCGCTCTCGACCCGCCCGACCCAGGTCAGGTGCACGCCGGCCCGGTTGGCCAGCTCTTCCTGTGAGAGGCCCCGTTCGGTCCGCAGCTGCCTGACGGCGCTGGCGAGGCCGGGCTGCGGTTCCGATCGGGGCATGCGGCAGTACTCAAATCACCCCTCCTGGCCTGGTCTATAGCGGTACCGCTGTACCGGGATGGACCCGCGCCAGGAAGCAGTGGTCGTGGCTCGCAGCGGGGTCCAGCTCTGCCGTTTGCAGGATTTATGCCGAGTCGAAGGCACGAACGTATGTTCGCACCGGCGTTCGCCTGGGCACAAATCCGACGACAGCGGTCAGCAATCTGTAGGGCCTCTTGACAAATTTCGCCAGTATGTAAATACTGCCGACTGCAGACCGCAATTTGACAAGGGAGGCGGGTATGGAGGCACACGCCGAAGCCCACGAGCATCACCATCACCACGACCACGACGACGTCGAGCTGAACGCGGCGGGCTGGACCGACGGCAAGCGCTACGCCTGGCTGCTCGGGATCCTGGTGCCGCTGGCGCCGTTCATGGCCTGGGGCCTGGTCGAGGCGACCGGGTTCGGCGGCTTCTGGCTGCTGGCGCCGTTCCTCGTCTTCGTCCTCTTCCCGATCCTCGACATCGCGATCGGGCTCGACCCCAGCAACCCGCCCGACAGCGTCCTCAAGTGGCTCGAGCAGGACCGCTACTACCGCTGGTGCACCTACGTCTTCATCCCGATCCAGTACGCCGGCCTCGTCTTCGCCTGCTGGATGTGGGGGAGCGGCGACCTCTCGGTCCTGGAAAGCGTCTTCCTCGCCTTCAGCGTCGGCGTCGTCGGCGGCATCGCGATCAACACCGCCCACGAGCTCGGCCACAAGCGCGCCAGCTCCGAGCGTTGGCTCTCGCGCATCGCCCTCGCCCAGACCGGCTACGGCCACTTCTTCATCGAGCACAACCGCGGCCACCACGTCCGCGTCGCCACCCCCGAGGACCCGGCCTCCTCGCGCCTGGGCGAGAGCTTCTGGGCCTTCCTGCCGCGCACCGTCGCCGGCAGCCTGCGCTCGGCCTGGGGGATCGAGGCCGCCCGCCTCGACCGCCTCGGCAAGTCCCACTGGGGGCCGCACAACGACATCCTCACCGCTTGGGCGATGACCGTCGTCCTCTTCGCTGCGCTGGCCGTCGCCTTCGGCCCCGTCGTCCTGCCCTACCTGCTGATCCAGGCGGTGCTCGGTTTCTCGCTGCTGGAGGTCGTCAACTACCTCGAGCACTACGGCCTGCTGCGGCAGAAGAAAGAGGACGGTCGCTACGAGCGCTGCCGGCCCGAGCACAGCTGGAACAGCAACAACGTCGCCTCCAACGTCCTCCTCTACCACCTGCAGCGCCACTCCGACCACCACGCCAACCCGACCCGCCGCTACCAGGCGCTGCGCCACGTCGACGAGGCGCCGCAGCTGCCGACCGGGTACGCCGGGATGATCATCCTCGCCTGGGTGCCGCCGCTGTGGCGGCGGGTGATGGACCAGCGCCTGGTCGAGCACTACGGCGGCGAGGTGACCCGCGCCAACATCCACCCGCGCAAGCGGGCGCGGGTGCTCGCCCGCTACGGCGCGCCGACCGCGGGGGGCGCCGGATGAGCCGCTGGGTCTGCCCCTCCTGCGGCTACGTCTACGACGAGGCCGCCGGCCACCCGCGCGAGGGCTTCCCGCCGGGGACGCCGTGGAACGAGGTGCCCGACGACTGGCACTGCCCCGACTGCGGCGTCCGCGACAAGGTCGACTTCGAGCCGGCCGACGAGGCCTGACCGGGTCCGCTGCGACGATGGCGACGGTGGCGAGCCCACGCACCCCATATCAAGAGGCGACCCGCGAGCTGCTGCGGCAGACGCTGTTCGCCGCCGCCCGCGAGCAGCTGGCCGAGCGGCCCTGGTCGGAGGTGACGATGGCCGACATCGCCAGCGCCGCCGGGGTCAGCCGTCAGACCCTCTACAACGAGTTCGGCAACCGCAACGAGTTCGGGCTTGCCTTCGTGATCGACGTCGGCGAGGGCTTCCTCGACGCGGTCGAGGCGGCGGTCCGCGAGCACCTCGACGACCCCGACGCGGCGATCGGCGCCGCCCTCGAGCTGTTCCTCGCCAGCGCCGGTGAGGACCCGCTGATCAAGCAGCTGCTGAGCGACGACGGCACCGGCGGCATGCTGCCCTTCGTCACCACCCAGGGACTGCCGGTCCTCTCCTGGGCGGCGGGGCGGCTGGCCGGCGTGATCGAGGAAGGCTGGCCGCAGGCGAGCAAGGCCGACGTGGCGCTGCTCTCCGAATCGCTGGTGCGGCTGGCGATCAGCCACATCACGGCGCCGGCCGAGTCGCCGGAGAAGACCGCCTCGGCGGTCGCCGAGCTGCTCGGCCCGTTCGTCGAGAAGGCGCTGGGGCGCGCTTCCTAACCCGCTCTGTCGACTTGCTCTCGCATAGCGAGACTAAGTCGACAGGGGCGCGGTTGCTAGGCGCTCGCGGACGGCTGGTCGAAGAGGTTGCCGGCGCTGATCCGCGCCGCCATCTCCTTCGATTCCTCGCGGTAGGTGCTGCCGTCCTCGAACTCGATCACCGGGTATTTGGTCTGCCCGGAGATCTGCTTGACGGCGCTGCGGTCGCGCAGCGGCCCCTTCACGACCTCGTACTCGATGCCCTGCTCGTCGAGTGCCTTCTGCACTTTCCAGCAGGGGTGGGCGCCGATCTTCACCCACATCAGGCCGCAGCGGTGGAGCTTGACTGCCATCACGACGACCCTAACCGGCCGAGGGGCCGGAGCGCAACCGCGCGCGTAGGCTGTGGCGATGCACGCCGCCGAGCAGCTCGCGGCCTGGTCCGCCGGCCTGCGCTTCGAGGAGGTCCCCGACGAGGTCCTCGCGGCGGCGAAGCTGCACCTGCTCGACGCGGTCGGCTGCGGGCTGGCGGCGCTGGCGCTCGACGAGATGGCGGCCGCCCGGGCGGCGGCGCTGGAGCTGGGCGGGGCGGAGGAGGCGACGGCGCTGGGCCTGCCGCGACGGGTCGGTGCTGGGGCCGCGGCGCTGGCCAACGGCTCGCTGATGCACGCGCTCGACTTCGACGATACCCACGAGGTCGCGATCGTCCATTCCAGCGTCGTCGTCGCCGCGACGATGCTGGCCGCGGGCGAGGCGGCCGGCGCCAGCGGCGAGGAGCTGCTGGCGGCAGCCGTCGGCGGCTACGAGATCTCGGCTCGGGTCGGCCTCGCCGCGCCCGGCCGGCTGCACGTCAAGGGCTTCCACCCGACCTCGGTCTGCGGCGTCTTCGCCGCCGCCGCGGTCGCCGCGCGGCTGCGCGGCCTCTCCGCCGCGCAGACGGCGAACGCGCTGGGGATCGTCGGCAGCCAGGCCGCCGGACTGATGGAGTACCTCGCCGACGGCTCGCAGACCAAGCCGCTGCACGCCGGTTGGGCCGCCCACGCCGGGATCGTCGCCGCCGCCCTCGCCGCGCATGGGGCGAGCGGGCCCGGCAGCGTGCTCGAGGGGCGTTTCGGCCTGCTCGTCTCCCACGTCGGCGAGTTCGACGCGGCGGCGCTGACCGCCGGGCTGGGCGAGCGCTGGGAGACGCCGGCGGTCTCCTTCAAGGCCTACCCCTGCTGCCATGCCTCCCACGCGGTGCTGGACGCGGTTTCGGCCAGCGGCCTCGGCGCGGTCGAGCCGGAGCGGGTCGAGGAGGTGGTCGCCGTCGTCACCGGCGACGTCGCCGTCGGGCTCGTGCTCGAGCCGGCCGACCGCAAGCCGGCGCCGGCGACCCCCTACGAGGCCAAGTTCAGCCTCCCGTACTGCATCGGCGCCCTGCTCGCCCGCGGCTCGCTCGGCGTCGACGCCTTCACCGCCGCGGCGATCGCCGACCCCCGCGCGCTGGCGCTGGCGGCGAAGGTGTCCTACGAGGTGAGCGAGCTCGCCGGCGGCGGCGAGTTCGCCGGTGGCGTCCGCGCCCGCGCCGGCGGCCGCGAGTACGAGGCGACCGT
>CAZHLT010000204.1:0-1499 GCA_964533285.1 uncultured Conexibacteraceae bacterium
TCGCTCTACTCGAACTAGCTTCCCGCCTTACTTAATTTTGTCTAGCCATCTCCCCCATTATTGGACGCATATCCCCGTCCAAGCCCAAACGCCCGGCCATCCCCCAAGGCCCCGCCCCCCACCGCCACGGCGCCCACGCCCCCCCACCCCCGGGGCCGGCGGGTCAGCCCCCCCGGGGGCGGGGCGCCGGGGTCGGGGCGGGCGGGGTCTTGGGGGCTGGCCGGGCGTTTGGGCTTGGACGGGGATATGCGTCCAATAATGGGGGAGATGGCTAGACAAAATTAAGTAAGGCGGGAAGCTAGTTCGAGTAGAGCGAGCGCGGTGGCTCGTACTGGAACGACAGAAGGAGCGGAATCAGATGCAAGGCGTGGGGAACAGAGCCAGGGGAATCCTCATCGGGGCTTGCGCCGCGGTCATGGTGCTGTGCCTGTTCGCGGTCGCGGCGCGGGCGGCGAGTTACCCGGCCGGGGGCAGCACGTTCAGCGGCGGGCCCGAAGGCTGGCACACCGCGGGGACGCCGGCCTGCAACATCGGCGCCCTGGGGACGCTGGGACTCTGCAAAGCGACCGGGGTCTACGACGGGGAAAACGGCAACCCGGCCGGGTCGCTGAAGGCCGAAACCGAAGTCCTGCTCAACGTCGGCGGGCTCTTCAAAGCCACGGTCGCGTTCGAATCGCCGGACTTCAAAGTCGGCGAGGGCGGCAGCGCCAGCTTGCGGCTGGAACGTCAGCTGGCCTCGGGCAACCTGCTCAACCTGACCCCGAGCGCGACCTACAAAGTGACGCTGCTCGACCGCAGCGCCGGCACCAGCACCGAAGTGCTGGGCGACTCGGTCAGCGGCGCCGACGCCGGCTTCGCCGGCAAAGCCGGCGCCGCGACGGTGATCGCCGGCCACACCTACGCGCTGGCGATCGACAGCGAAACCAGCTCCTCGGTCGCCAGCCTCGGCCTGCTCGGCTCGGCGGCGCTGCGCTTCGACAACGTGCGCCTCACGGTCGGCAGCTCGGGCGGTGGTGGTGGTGGCGGCGGAGGCGGTGGCGGTGCGGGCGGCGGCTCGGGCCTCAGCGCCAAGGAGCTGCGGCAGCTGCTCCTGCGTTCCGGCATCGTCGGTCCGGCCGTGCTCTCCGGCAACCGGCTGCGGCTGCAGCTGCGCTGCCCGGCCCAGGCCCAGCGGCCGAAGTGCCACTTCAACGCCCAAGGCCAGCTGCGCAAGGGCAAGCCGGCGACCGTCCGCCGCGGCGCCCAGGTCAGGAAGGCCAAGAAGCGGGTCGTCCAGCTGCGGGTGAAGCCGAAGGCGCTCGCCAAGGTGCGCGCCCGCAAGCGGCTGCTGATCAAGATCGGCGTCCGCGCCGGCAAGACGAAGGCAACCGTCTACAAGCGGGTCAAGCTGGTCAAGCGCGGCTAGATGAGTAGTTCCACGGCTCAGGCCACGTAGTCGACCAGCGCCCGGCTCGGCCGCCCCAGCTCCCAGTTCAAGGAGACCGCCGCGGCCAGGGCCA
>CAZHLT010000205.1:0-1979 GCA_964533285.1 uncultured Conexibacteraceae bacterium
TCGCGCTATCCTCCAAGGACTAGCTACAGAAAGTGGACTTGGTTATGAACTATCGGCTGATCCCTCTCGACGACGCGATCGTCTTCCCCACCGTGACCGCGACCCTGCCGATCGACGTCGGCGAGGAGGAGCGGGTCTTCCTCATCCCCCGCCGCGACGGCGAGTACGGGCGCGTCGGCGTCGTCGCCGAGGTGATCGAGCACGGCGTCTCGCGCCACGGCCAGCCGGTGGCGACCGTGGTCGGGCTGCACCGCGGCCTGGCCGGCGCCGCCCAGGCGGGCGAGGCCGAGGCCGGCGTCCTCCACGTCGAGGTGCAGGAGATCCGCGACGGCCACCCCGACGACGAGCAAACGCGTGAGCTGCAGCGCGAGTACCGCGCCGTGGTCGAGGAGATCCTCGAGCTGCGCGGCGACGACGGCCGCGTCGCCGCCTTCCTGCGCTCGATCGACGAGCCGGGCGCGCTGGCCGACACCTCCGGCCTCTCCCCCGACATCCCCCGCGAGGGCAAGCTGAAGCTGCTGGAGACGATCGACGTCAGCGCCCGCCTCGAGCTGGCGGTCGAGCTGCAGCGCGAGCGGCTGGCCGAGCTCCAGGTCCGCTCGAAGATCCGCGAGGACGTCGAGTCCGGCGCCCAGCAGCAGCAGCGCGAGTACTTCCTGCGCAAACAGATGGAGTCGATCCGCAAGGAGCTGGGCGAGGACGAGGAGGACCTGATCGCCGAGTACGAGGCGAAGATCGAGGAGGCCGGGATGCCGGAGGCGGTCGAGGAGCAGGCCGAAAAGGAGCTGCGCCGGCTCGAGCGCCAGGGCGAGTCCTCGCCCGAGTCCTCGATGATCCGCAGCTACCTCGACTGGCTGATCGCGGTGCCCTGGAGCAAGCGCTCCAAGGAGCGGCTGGACCCGGTCCACACCCGCGAGGTGCTGGACGCCGACCACGCCGGCCTCGATGACGTCAAGCGGCGGATCACCGAGTTCGTCGCCGTGCGCAAGCTGCGCGAGGAGCGCGGGGTCGAGGACGACGGCCGCGCCAACGGCACGATCCTCACCCTGGCCGGGCCTCCCGGCACCGGCAAGACCTCGATCGGCGAGTCGATCGCCCGCAGCCTCGGGCGCGAGTTCGTTCGCATCAGCCTCGGCGGCCTGCACGACGAGGCCGAGATCCGCGGCCACCGCCGCACCTACATCGGCGCCCTGCCGGGCCGGATCGTCCGCGCCCTGCGCGACGCCGAGACGATGAACCCGGTGATCCTGCTCGACGAGGTCGACAAGGTCGGCGCCGACTGGCGCGGCGACCCGAGCGCCGCCCTGCTGGAGGTGCTCGACCCGGCCCAGAACAACACCTTCCGCGACCACTACCTCGACGTCGAGATCGACCTCTCCGAGGTCGTCTTCATCGCCACCGCGAACCTCACCGACACGATCCCGGCGCCGCTGCTGGACCGAATGGAGGTGATCGCCTTCGACGGTTACACGACCGAGGAGAAGCTGGCGATCGCCAAGGGCTACCTGCTGCCGCGGCAGCTGCAGCGCAACGGCCTGCGGGCCGAGGAGGTCGCGGTCGCCGACGAGGTGCTGCGGGCGGTGATCTCCGAGTACACCCGCGAGGCCGGCGTGCGCCAGCTCGAGCGCGAACTGGGCAAGCTGCTGCGCGGGGCGGCGACGCGAATCGCCGCCGGCGGGGCGGCGAAGCCGGTCGTCCTCGACAGCGAGGTGCTGCGCGAGGCCCTCGGCCGGCAGCGGTTCTTCCAGGAGTCGGTCGAGCGCACGGCGATCCCGGGCGTCTCCACCGGCCTGGCGGTGACCGGCACCGGCGGCGACGTCCTCTTCGTCGAGGCGACGGCGATGGACGGCGACAAGGGCCTGGTCCTGACCGGCCAGCTCGGCGACGTGATGAAGGAGTCGGCGCGGATCGCGCTCTCCTACGTGCGCTCGCACGCCGGGGAGCTGGGGCTCGGCCCCGGCCGCTTCGACCGCGAGTTC
>CAZHLT010000206.1:0-1725 GCA_964533285.1 uncultured Conexibacteraceae bacterium
GTCTTCGCCCACCTCGACCTCAGCTCCTCGGCCGAAGCCGCGCTCAACCCCGGCATCACCTGGTTCGGCTGGACCGTCCCCGTCGCCCTCTCGATCTTCACCGTCTTCGCCCTCGGGATGACGATGCTGGCGATCGCGATCTGGGAGTTCAACACCGGCGAGTAGCACGGCGTGGCAGTGATTTTCCTTCTATAGGGAGGGAAATGACTGCCACGAGGGGTTGCGCTGCACGCGATTAGACCGGTGCAGCTTGGCAGAGTAGTCTGCGCCGCCAGGTGCCAAGCGAGGGGCTCAGACGTGTGCGGCGAGGCGGAGGCGAGGAGCGGCCCGGCGATCGGGCCTCCTACGAAGCCTGGCTGCGGGAATCGCTGGACGTCGAGATCGGCGGCCGGCTCGAGGCCAGGTACGACGCGGTCGTGAACAAGGTGAGGCGCGACTTCGAGGACTCGGAGCTGTGGACGCAGATCTGCGCGGAGCTCAACGACTACGACAGCGCCTACCGGGTCCGCTCGCAGAACTTCCCGCTCTTCCTGGCCGAGCCGAAGCCGCCCGAGCTCGAGACCAAGTCGTTCGACTCCTACGTCCTCAAGACCTACCGGCGGAACGTCTCGGAAAACGAGCGCTGGCCCGAGCCGCCGGCCGGCGAGTGGATCGTTCCCGGCGACTTCGAGGCCGTCGGCGACCTGGTCCGGACCTCGTTCGTCGTCAAATACCTGGACGGCGTCGAGTTCCTTGCCGAGCAACTGCAGACGAAGAGCGAGGCTTGCGGTTGCCGCGCCACGCTCGACTTCGAGGCGCGCATGGAGGGGCACTACGCCGCCCACCTCGGCATCCGCGACACCTTCCACATCCCGAGCGCGAAATGGGACACCGAACCGGTCCCGATCGCGATCGAGATCCAGATCACCACGCAGCTGCAGGAGGTGATCAGGCGCCTCACCCACCGCTATTACGAGGCGAGGCGCGAGCAGCCGACGCCGGTCAGGTCGAACTGGCAGTGGGACTATGAAAGCGACGAGTTCACGGCCAACTACCTCGGTCACATCCTCCACTACGTGGAGGGGATGATCATGGAGGTCCGTGCTCGTCAACGAGACGAAGCGAAAGGAACGAGCACGTGGTAGGAGGCAACCCAGAGGACTTTCGCGACTACCTGGTCGGGATCGGGATGGGCGCGGCGCAGATCGAGCAGGCTCAGGCAGCGCTGGCAACGGTGCGGGCCTTCCTTCCCGAGGAGCCCGGGCACCTCTTCGTCTCCGAGTACCGCGACGAGGAGGGCAGCCGCAACTACGAGGGTCTCTGGATCCTCACCGAGACCGTGATCTCGGAGGCGACCCCCTTCACCGGCCAGGGGCGCTTCGACTTCATCCGCCGCGACACCGGCCTCGACCACGTCGAAGTGGAGCACGCCGACTTCGACTTCCAGGCGCCGGTCGATGCCTCCCGTCTGCGGGTCGGCGTCACGTTCAGGCGAACCGGCTCGGGCCTCAGCGCGACGCTGCGCGCCTCCGGCTCCAACTGCGCCGACCTCGACCAGGTGCTTCGCGACTACCTGCTGAAGACGCTGCTCGACGCCAACGGCGGCTAGATGATTGATTCCACGCTCAGGTCGCGAACTGAGCGAAGGACCGGCTCGGCAGTCCGAGCCAGCTGTTGACCCAGACGCCAGCGGCGAGCGCCAGGAGCTTTGTGGCGATCCGCGCCCGCAGCCCGGTCAGGGTGCGG
>CAZHLT010000207.1:0-3948 GCA_964533285.1 uncultured Conexibacteraceae bacterium
CGGGCGACGGCGCCCTCTAACCTTCCGCGGGTGCCGGTAGACGTCAGCGAAGCAACCTTCCAGGCCGAGGTCCTCGACCGCTCCCGCCAGGTCCCCGTCGTCGTCGACTTCTGGGCCGAGTGGTGCGGCCCCTGCCGCCAGCTGGGGCCGGCGCTGGAGGCGGCCGAGGCGAGCCGCGGCGGCAAGGTCGTCCTCGCCAAGGTCGACACCGACGCCAACCCGCGGCTCTCGATGCAGTTCGGGATCCAAGGGATCCCGGCGGTCAAGGCGTTCCGCGACGGCGCCGTCGTCGACGAATTCGTCGGCGCCGTGCCGCCGGCCAAAGTCGAGGCATTCTTCGACTCGCTCGCCCCCTCGCGGGCCGACGAGCTGCTTGCCGCCGGCGACGAGCTCTCGCTGCGCGACGCGGCCGAACTGGAGCCGCGCCGCGCCGACATCGCCCTCGCCCTGGCCCGCGCCCGGCTCGCGCGCGGGGCCGAGGAGGAGGCGCTGGAAGCGGTCGAGGGCCACCTCGAGGACTTCGCCGCCCAGGGCATCGCCGCCCGCGTCAAGCTCGGCCGCGCCGGCATCGGCGCCGAGGCCTTCGCCGCGCTCGACCGCGGCCACCGCGAGGCCGCCCTCGACGCCCTGCTCGAGGAGCTGACCAAGCTCGCCGCCGGCGCCAACGGAGCCGCTGCAAGCACCGGCGAGGGAGCCGCGAGCACCGGCGGCGCGGCCGCGGCCGGTGCCGAGGTCCCGGACCCCGCTGCCCTCCGTGACCTCCTGCGCCAAGCGATCGTCGGCATCATCAGCGAAGGCGACCCCGCCGACCCCGCCGCCCGCGAGTACCGCCGCCGCCTGGCCACCGCCCTCGCCTGACCCCCGCGAAGCCACCTTTCTCTCCACCCCTCGGCGAAACCGCGAATCTCTCCGCTATGCGGGGAGAAAGGTGGTCTCGCGGGCGGGTGGAGAGAAAGGTGGGGTCAGGCGGGGGAGCTTCGGAGCGCCTGGCGGCGGCGGTCGAGGAGGGTGCGGAGGTGGCCGCCGACTTCCCCCGGCCGCTTTTCGATGCGGCGGGCGGAGATCGGGACGACCTCGATGCCGGCGAGCTTCATTTCCTCCCATCTCAGGTGGTCGCCCTCGAAGGCCCGCCGCGTCCGGTGCGCCTTCCAGCCGTCGACTTCGACCGCGAACCGCTCCGCCTCCCAGTAAGCGTCGATCTCGAACTTGCCGACCCAGGTGTTGATCGCGGGGCGGGGGAGGCCGGCCGCCTTGACCATGGCCATGAACAACCGCTCCGAGCGTGCCCGCGAGAAGACCGGCTCGCGGTAGATCTCGGTTGCGAGTCGCAGCCTGGCGGCGCCGCGGGCGCCCCGACGGCGGTGCAGCATCGCGTCGATCGCGCCGATGTCGAGCAGCTGCCGTCTCTCTGCCCGCTCGATCGCGCTGTTCAGGTCCCACGTGCGGTGGCCGGCGGCCAGCTCGAGCAGCGTCCGCTCGACGGTTACGACCGGGATGCGTACGAGCACCCCGTATTCGGCCGGCTGCAGGCTGGCGCAGTGGTGGACGGCGATTCGGGGCTGCCTCCCGCCCTTGCGGGGCACGGTGACGTCGATCCTCTCCGGCAGGGTCGGCAGCAGCCCCCAGAGCCATGCCGCCGCGCCGTGGCTCAGAACCGCGCCCGCACCGCAGGCGAGCACCGCGGCGAAGCAGCGCCCCCGCCGTGGCAGCGCCTCGTGGCCGACGGCGTAGACGCCCTGGTAGACCCGGATCAGGCGCCGCGCCGCGCAGGCCCGCCCGATCGCCGCCTTGGAGAAGCCCAGCCCCCGCATCTGCGCGAACGTAACCACCCCATACTGCCGCTCCGCCAGCTCGGCCAGCTCCGCGTGAGAACGCATTTCTTCCCGCACAGCGGGTCTAAGGGCGTTCTCGGCCAAAACTCTCCCCGGGGGAACATCTGTTCGCCTATGTAGTATCGAGCGTGGTGGCTGCTTCCGACCGAATCGTCATCTCGGGCGCCCGAGAGCACAACCTCAAGGACGTCGATCTCGAGTTGCCGCGCGACGCCCTGATCGTGATCACCGGGCTCTCCGGCTCGGGCAAGTCGAGCCTCGCCTTCGACACGATCTACGCCGAGGGCCAGCGCCGCTACGTCGAGTCGCTGTCGTCCTACGCGCGCCAGTTCCTCGGCCTGATGGAGAAGCCCGACGTCGACTCGATCGAGGGGCTCTCGCCGGCGATCTCGATCGACCAGAAGACGACCTCGCGCAACCCGCGCTCGACGGTCGGCACGGTGACCGAGATCTACGACTACCTGCGCCTGCTCTGGGCGCGGATCGGCGTTCCGCATTGCCCCGAGTGCGGCGAGGAGATCACCGGCCAGACCCAGGAGCAGATCGTCGACCGGCTGATGACGATCGAGGACGGGACCAAGTTCATGGTGATGGCGCCGGTCGTCCGCGGCCGCAAAGGCGAGTACGGCAAATTGCTCGAGCAGATGCGGCTCGAGGGCTACTCGCGGGCCAAGGTCAACGGCGAGCTGCGCCGCCTCGACGAGGAGATCGTCCTCGACAAGAAGTTCAAACACGACATCGCGATCGTCGTCGACCGGCTGGTGATGAAACCGGAGCTGCGCCGCCGCCTCTCGGAGTCGGTCGAGGCCGCCGCCGGGCTCGCCGCCGGCCTGATCGAAGTCGAGTTCGTCGACTCCGACCAGGAGACGCTCCTGTTCAGCGAGCAGTTCGCCTGTCTGCACTGCGGCACCTCGATCCCCGAGCTGGAGCCGCGGATCTTCTCCTTCAACTCGCCGCACGGCGCCTGCGACCGCTGCCACGGGCTCGGCTTCCAGCGCGTGATCGACCCCGAGCTGGTCGTCCCCGACCCGACCCTGTCGCTGGCGGAGGGGGCGCTGCAGCCTTGGAACCGCGGCATCACCGCCTACTGGAAGCGGCTGATCGCCTCGGTCGCCGAGGAGTACGGCGTCGACCTCGACAAGCCCTGGTCGAAGCTGAAGAAGTCGGAGAAAGAGATCTTCCTCTACGGCACCGGATCCGAGCGCCACCAGGTCAGCTACACCAACCGCTTCGGCCGCCGCCGCTCCTACAAGGTCCGCTTCGAGGGGATCGTCAACAACCTGCAGCGGCGCTACGAAGAGACCGACTCGGAGAGCAACCGCGAGCGGATCGAGGGCTACATGGCCGAGCAGCCCTGCCCGGCCTGCGATGGCGCCCGGCTGCGGCCGGAGAGCCTCGCGGTCAAGGTCGGCGGCCTCAGCATCGCCGAGTACAGCGAGCTCTCGGCCCGCGCCGCCGGCGAGTGGATCCGCGAGCTGCAGATGAACGAGACCGAACGAGCGATCGCGCGGCTGATCGTGCGCGAGATCACCGAACGGCTGACCTTCCTCGACAACGTCGGCATCGGCTACCTCTCGCTGGCCCGCTCGGCGCGCTCGCTGTCGGGCGGCGAGGCGCAGCGGATCCGGCTCGCGACCCAGATCGGGTCGCACCTGGTCGGCGTCATGTACGTCCTCGACGAGCCCTCGATCGGCCTCCACCAGCGCGACAACGAGAAGCTGATCGGGACCCTCGACCGGCTCCGCGACCTCGGCAACACGGTGATCGTGGTCGAGCACGACGAGGGGACGATGCGGGCCGCCGATCACCTCGTCGACCTCGGCCCCGGTGCCGGCGAGCACGGCGGCCACGTCGTCGCCGCCGGCACCCCGAAGCAGGTCGAGAAGGACCCCGCCTCGCTGACCGGCCAGTACCTCTCCGGCAAGCGCCGCATCGACCTCCCCGCCGAGCGCCGCGAGCCGCGCGGCGTCCTCGTCGTCCGCGGCGCCCGCGAACACAACCTCAAGGGCGTCGACGTCGCCGTCCCGCTCGGCGTGCTCTGCTGCGTCACCGGCGTCTCCGGCTCGGGTAAGTCGACGCTGGTCAACGAGACCCTGCACCACGCCGTCGCCAACCG
>CAZHLT010000208.1:0-6455 GCA_964533285.1 uncultured Conexibacteraceae bacterium
CGCCGGCGGCGTCGCCGCCGGACGCCGAGGTCGCCCGCGCGTCGGAGATGCGCGGCTCCTCGCCCTTTAGGCCGAGCGCCGCCACCGGCCAGTTCTCGAAGACCTGGGCGGAGACGAGCAGGACGAAGGCGACGATGGCGACCACGATCAGCGTGGTTCCCGACATCGCGCTCACCAGATAGGTGTGCGCCTGGCGAATCATCGGCCTATTGCTAAAGGTAGCCCATGGGGTCGGTTACCTGGCCGTATATCCGGACCTCGAAGTGGAGGTGCGGACCGAGGCAGTAACCGGTGCAGCCGGTGTACCCGATCACCTCGCCCTGGCTGACCGAGTCGCCGAGCGAGACCGAGAAGGAGCTTTGGTGGGCGTAACAGGTGGAGAGCCCGCCGCCGTGGTCGACGCAGGTGAAGTTGCCGTAGCCGCCGCTTTCGGCCTCCGACTGCTGCAGGGCGACGGTGCCGTCGGCGGCGGCGCGGATCGGCGTCCCTTCTGGGACCGCGATGTCGATCCCGGGGTGGTACTCGTAGCCGGCGCCGATGTCGCGGCCGCCGAAGCCCGAGGCGATCGGCCCGTTGACCGGCCAGATCAGGCCGCCACTGCCTTCCTGGATCGGGCCCGCCGGCAGCGGCGCCGAGCCGGTTGCGGCGAGCTGGGCGGCGATTTCGCTCTGGATCGCGCCGACGTCGCCGTCGAGCTCCTCCTCGTGGACGGTGATCCGCGAGAGCGCCGCTTCGCGGCTGGCGCGGGCGGCGACCAGCGCTCGCTGGCGGCCGGCGAGCTGGCGCCGGGTGCCGGCCAGCTGCACCTCTTCGGCGGCGATCGTGTCGCGCGCCGCTTCGATCCGCAGCTTCGAGCCGCGGCGGCGCTCGACGATCGCCCGCACTTCGTCGCGCAGGTCGCGGACCCGGGTCGCCACCGCTTCGTCAGCCCCGTGCAGGCGGTTCAGGTATTCGCTGCGGATCGCCAGCTCGCCGACGTCGCCGGAGGAGACGAGCAGGCTGAAGAGGTCGGGGTTGCCGCTCTCATAGATCGCGATCAAGCGTTGGCGCAGTGCCGTCAGCGCCCGCCGCAGGTGGAGGCGGGCCCGGTCGAGCCGGCCCTCGGCGCTGGCCAGCTCGGCAGCCGCGCGGTCGAGCTCCGCCTGCTTGGCGGCGAGCCGGGTGCGGACCGCTTCCTCGTGGGTGCGGATCGCCGCCACCTCGTCGGTCAGGCGTTCGATCCGGGCCTTGTTGCGGGCGATCGTCGTCGTCAGCACGCCCTTGCGCTGGCGCACTTCGTCGAGCTTCGATTCCTTCGCTTCGAGTTCCGCGCGGAGGTCGGCCGCGGGCGCGGCGGGCGCGGCGGCGAGCAGCGCCGCCAGCGCCGCGGCGGCCACGATCGCCGTCGCGACGAGACGATTGAAGAGCATCGAGTCGAGGCTAGCCAAGCCCGAATCGCGGCCCGAGCGCGCGAAAGTCCCTGCAACCGCGGTTGCGCTCAGGCGCCGCCGCCGGCCCCGGGCGTGGCCGCCGGCGCGTTCTCCACCCGCAGCAGGCCCGGGCTCGCCTCCTCCTCCATCTGCAGCGTCGTGTGCTCGATCCCGAAGCGCTCGCGCAGGGTCAGCTCGAGCCGGCGCCGGATCAGGTCGCGGTCGGCGCCGCGGGCGACGACGACGTGGGCGGCGACCGCGCCGAAGCCCGAGGTCACCGTCCAGACGTGAAGGTCGTGGACCTCGCGGACGCCCTCCTCGCCGCAGAGCGCCCGACCCAGCCCTTCGACGTCGAGGTCGGCCGGCGCCGCCTCCATCAGCACGTCGAACGGCTCCTTGATCAGCCGCCAGGAGGAGGCGAGGACGAGGGCGGCGATCAGCAGCGAGACGATCGGGTCGACGACGTCGGAGCCGCCGGCGAGGACGAAGGCGCCGGCGACGATGACGCCGAGTGAACCGAGCGCGTCGGCCGCCGAGTGCCGCAGCGCGCCCTCGAGGTTGATGTCCTCGCGCTGGCCGCGGGCGAGGACCCAGGTCGCGGCGACGTTCCCGGCAAGGCCGAGCACGCCGAGGGCCAGCACACCGCCGGCCTCGATCGCCGGCGGCTCGGAGAAGCGGCCGATCGCCTCGACCGTGATGACGACGCTGACCGCGACCAACAGCAGCCCGTTGACCAGCGCCGCCAGCACCTCCGAGCGCTGGTAGCCGAAAGTGCGGCGGCCGGCCGCCGGCATCGCCGCCAGCCGCGCCGCGAACAGCGCCAGCGCGATCGAGCCGACGTCGGAGAGCACGTGCCCGGCGTCGGCCAGCACCGCCAGCGAGCCGGTGATGACCCCGCCCACCGCCTCGGCGACCAGCATCGCACCGTTGATCGCCAGCGCGATCCACATCCGCCGCCGGCTGTCGGCGCGCCGCGCGTCGAGCGCGTGGCTATGTCCGTGCGCGTGGCTGTGCCCGCCCGGGCCGTGCATGGACCCGAGGATAGGTCAGGCGGCGACGGGTTCCTTGGCCTCCATCGCCTTGGCCGCCACCTCAGCGCCGAATTCGAGCCGCTCGGCGTAGTCGCGCGCCTGCATCCGCGAGATGACCATCCGCTGGATCTCCGCCGTGCCCTCGAACAGCTGGTAGATCTTGGCGTCGCGGAACCACTTCTCCAGCGGGCACTCGGTGCTCTGCGCGTAGGGGCCGACTAGGTCCATCAGCGTCGTCGTCGCCCACATCGTCACGTCGCCGGCCTTGAGCTTCGACATCGAGCCCTGGCCGCCGGTCATCGGCACGCCGTTGCGGCCCATCCAGCCGGCCCGCTGGACCAGCAGCCGCGCCGCCTCGATCTCGGTCGCGACGTCGGCCAGCGTCTGCTGGATCCGCTGCGCTTTCAGCAGCGGCACGCCGCCTTCTTCGCGGCCGTGGAGGTATTCGAGCGTCCACTCGTAGGCCGCCTGGGCGATCCCCAGCGCCGAGGCGCCGACGATCGGGCGGGTGATCTCGAAGGTCGCCAGCGCGTCGGCCGAGCGCGAGCTCTGGCCGGAGCGCGCCCGCTCCAGCTTCTTCTGCAGCTTCTCCTCGCCGCCGAGCAGGTTCTCCGCCGGCACCCGGCAGTCCTCGAGCACCACCTCGGCGGTGTGCGAGGCGCGGATCCCGAGCTTGGTCTCCTTCTTGCCCTGGGAGAGGCCGGGCGTCCCCTTCGGGATCACGAACGAGGCCTGGCCGCGGGTGCCGAGCTCGGGGTCGACGGTGGCGACGACGACGTGGACGTCGGCGATGCCGCCGTTGGTGATGAAGACCTTGGTCCCGCTGAGGACCCACTCGTCGCCGTCGCGCTTGGCGGTCGTCTTCAGGCTCTTGACGTCGGAGCCGGCCTGCGGCTCGGTCACCGCGTAGGCGCCGAGCTGGACCTCCTCGCCGCTGCCGAAGCACTCCGGCACCCAGCGGGCGATCTGCTCGGGGGTGCCGCTGGCGGCGATGCCGGCGGCGGCGAGCCCGGAGCCGCCGATCGCCAGGGCGATGCCGGCGCAGCCCCAGTGCATCTCTTCGGCCGAGATCAGCTGCATCTGGCCCTCGGGGTCCGAGGCCGAGCGCTGGATCGCCTCGAGGCCCTGCAGACCCTGCTTGCGCGCCTCCCGGATCACCTCCCAGGGGGTGCTCTCCTCTTCGTCGTGCTTGCGCGCCGCCGGCCGGATGACCTCGCGCGCGAAGCTGCGGCAGCGGTCCCTGAACTCGCGCTGCTCGTCGGTTGGTTCGAAATTCATCGCTGCCTTTCCGCTGCCTCTGATGTGCCCGTGGGGACCGATTGACTGGTCAGTCAGCCAGTCCTCCGTGAACTGTACCTGAACGAGATCGCGGAATCCGGGGCCGGCGCCGGCGGATCCCGGCAGCGGCCGGTGTAGCTTTGGCGCGGTGAAGCGGGAGAAGCCGATCAATGCCGATCTGCCGGAGGCGCCGCCGACCCCCGAGAAGAAGCCGGCACCCAAGCCGAAGCCACGGCCCGAGCCGCAGCCGAAGCTCGAGCCCAAGCCGACGCCCAAACCCGCGCCCGAGCCCGATTCAACCGGTGCTGTTGAGCTTTCCCGCGATATGCGCGGGAAAGCTCAACAGCGCTCCGCGGAGGCGCCGACGCCCGCACCACCTGCGGCCCCTTCCCCACCACCGCCACCGCCCACCCGGGCGCGGCGGCGCCAGCCGAAGCCGCTGACGCCGAAGCTGCTGGCGGCGCTGGTCGCGCTGGCGATCGTCTTCATCGTCGCCGCCGTGCTCGGCGGCACCGGCGGCTCCGAGGAGAAGACCGAACCGGCCGCCCCGGCGCCGGCCCCAGCCGAGACCGCCGGCGACGGCGGCTCCGGCGCCGCCGAATCACTCGGCTTCCCCGTCTTCGCGACCAACAACACGACCCGGATCGGCGGCGCCGACGCCGCCACGATCGCCGCCGCGGCGGCGCTCGCCGTCTACCCGTCGCGGACCGACTCGCAGCGGCCGGCGGCGGTCACCCTGGTCGGCGAGGAAGATTGGGCGGGCGCGGTCGCCGGCGCGGTGCTGATGGCCGAACCGGTGCGGGCGCCGCTGCTGGTCTCCGGGCGCGAGCTCCCCGAGGTGACCGACGAAGCGATCGCGGCGCTGGGCCCGACCGGGCTGCCCAGCGGCCCGCAGGCGATCCAGATCGGCGCGATCGCGGTCCCCGGCGAGACCAAGACCACCGGCGTCGGCTCCCGCTCGGCCGCCGAGGAGGCGGCGGAAATAGCGGCCCTGCGCGACCGCCTCTTCGGCTCGCCGCCCAAGCACGTCGTCATCGCCCCCAGCTCGTTCCCCGAACTGGCGGCGCCGGCGGCCGCCTGGGCGGCGCGCTCGGGCGACCCGGTCCTCTACGCCGACCGCGACGACCTGCCGGCGGCGACCGCGACCGCGCTGCGCCGCCACCCCGACGTCCCGGTCTACGTCCTCGGCCCCGAGTCGGCGATCTCCGCCGACGTGCTCGCCGGGATCCGCCAGATCTCCGGCGACGTCAAGCGGGTCGCCGGCGACGAGCCGGTCGCCAACGCCCTCGCCCTCGCCCGCTTCGGCGACGGCGGCTTCGGCTGGAACGTCAACGACCCCGGCCACGGCTTCGTCCTCGCCCGCGCCGAAGCGCCGCTCGCGGCGGCCGCGGCATCGGCGCTCTCGGGCTCGGGGACCTGGGGTCCGTTGCTGCTCACCGACAGCGCCACTAAGCTCCCGGCCGAACTTCGCAGCTACCTTCTCGACGTGAAGCCCGGCTACACGAACAACCCGACCCGCGCCTTCTACAACCACGTGTGGGTGATCGGCGACCAGGAGGCCATCGACGTGAACCAGCAGGCAGAGGTCAACGAGCTGGCCGAGCTGGCCAAGATCGGCGGCGGCGAATGAGCGAAGCGGAGAACCCGCAGCTGCTCGGCCGCGCCGGCGAGGTCACCGCCGAGGACATCCGCGCCCTGGCCGGCGCCTCGACCCCCCACTTCGCGCTCCAGGTCCGCAACCGGATCCAGCGCCTGATCGAGCCGCTGCCGGCCGGCCACCCGGCCCGGGTCGAAGGCGAACGCAAGATCGCCCGCCTCGAGGACCTGGCCGAGCACAGCGGCGACCCCCGCCGCACGCTCGGCATCTCCCACTAGCCGATCGATTCCACGCCGCGGCGCGGGCCGGTGGCGCACCCCCGAGCCGAGACCGCACTTATGCCCGCTATGCGGGCATAAGTGCGGTCTCGGCGGAGATGTCATGCGGGCGGCAGCCGGCGCGGCCCCGTCCGCCGCGGTTCGGGGGCGCCTCCCCGGGGTAGGGGTACCGCAGCGTTCCCCGGTCTCCGGGGTTACCAGGTCTCAGCCACCACTGGAAGGGAGTCCAGATGAAGACGCTCAAGCAGCGGCGTCCGTCCCCGGCGCTCGTCGTCGCCGTGATCGCCCTGATCGTTGCCCTCGGCGGCACCGCCTACGCGGCGCAGACGATCAACGGCGGCGCGATCAAGAAGCAGACGATCGGCGGCGGCAAGCTCAAGCACAAGACGCTGACCGGCTACCAGATCAACACCAACAAGCTCGGCGTCGTGCCTGCGGCGAACCGGGCCGCGCACACCTACTGGGCGGTGGTCGACAACCCCACCGGCGCCACCAACGCGACCCTCAACCGGGCCAGCGACAGCGGCATCAGCGTGACCGAGGCCAACGGCGCCGTGACCGTCGTCTTCCCCGCCAACGTCGCCGGCTGCGCCGACGTCGCCGCCCGCAACAACGCCGGCACCAACGAGCCCAACGCCGGCTACGCCCAGACCAACACCTCGGCGGTCAACGCCAACGGCATCGAAGTCCACACCCACGACAAAAACGGCGCCAACGAGGACGCCGACTTCCACCTGATCGTCATCTGCCCGTAAACCCCCGCGTGGGTCCATTTTGCGGCGTATTACGACAAATGGCCCACCCCTTAGGGGGCGGGGGGGGGCGGGGGGGGGTGGCGCCGCGACCCTCCCCCCCCAGACCC
>CAZHLT010000209.1:0-5757 GCA_964533285.1 uncultured Conexibacteraceae bacterium
CTTCATGTCGGCCGAGCCCGGCGCCAGCGCCCGCCCGCCGACGGTCCGCAGCGGCGCCCGCTCGGCGCTGCCGCGCGGCCAGACGGTGTCGTGGTGGCCGACCAGCAGGATCCGGCCGCGGCCCGCGCCGGGCAGCGTCGCCCGCAGGGGGGCGCCCTTCGCGGTCGGCAGCAGCTCGACCTCGCAGCCGTCGGCCCGGGCCCAGGTCGCGAACAGGCGGGCGACGGTGTCGACGGCCTCGACGTCGCCGGTCGGCGAGTCGTGCCCGCAGGCGATCTCGAGCCGGGAGAGGAAGGCCCGGCGCTCGGCGTCTTGGAAACCCGGCTCGGACATGCGAGGCCTGTCTATCAGGTGGCGGCGCCTCCCCCGTGGCCGCGGCGGTGCGCCCTGACCGTGTTCTGCAGCAGGCAGGCGATCGTCATCGGGCCGACGCCGCCGGGCACCGGCGTGATCGCGCCGGCGCGGTTGCGGACCGCCTCGAAGTCGACGTCGCCGGCCAGCCCGTCCTCGGTGCGGGTGATGCCGACGTCGACCACCGTCGCCCCCGGCTTGACGTGGGCGCGGCCGAGCGCCCGCGGGCGGCCGATCGCGGCGACCAGCAGGTCGGCCTCGGCGCAATGGGCAACGAGGTCGCGGCTGTGGCTGTGGCAGATCGTCACCGTCGCGTCGGCGGCCAGCAGCATCGCCGCCAGCGGCCGCCCGACCAGCTCCGAGCGGCCGACGATCGTCACCCGGGCGCCGCGCAGCTCGATGCCGCTGCGGGCGAGCAGCTCCATCACCCCCTGGGGCGTGCAGGGCGCCAGCCCGGTCCGCATCCGCCACAGCGCGCCGACGTTGGCGCTGGCGAGGCCGTCGACGTCCTTGGCCGGCGAGATCGCATCGACCAGGGCGGCGGAGTCGAGCCCCAGCGGCAGCGGCAGCGGCAGCTGCAGCAGGATCCCGCTGACCGTGGGGTCGGCGTTGCACTCGCCGATCAGCTCGGCGATCTCGGCCGCCGAGCAGTCGGCCGGCAGGCGGTGGTCGATCGAGTCGATCCCGACCTCGGCGCAGGCGCGGTGCTTGGCGGCGACGTAGACGGCGGAGGCGGGGTCGTCGCCGGCGAGGATCGTCGCCAGCGCCGGCGCCGGCAGCCCCTCTCCGATCAGCGCCGCGACCTCGGCCGCGACCTCGGCCCGCAGCTCGGCGGCGATCGCGGCGCCGTCGAGGACGCGGGCGCCGTCGCGCTCGACCGAGGTGAAGCCGGGGAGCCCGTAGACGTTGCTGAAGCCGATCGCCGCCACCCCCTCAGAAGACGATCGTCGTCGCGTCGTCGACCAGGACGCGGTCTTCGCAGTGCCACTTCACCGCCCGCGCCAGCACCGTGCGCTCGATGTCGGCGCCGAGCCGGATCAGGTCCTCGGTCGTGTCGTCGTGGCTGACCCGGATCACGTCCTGCTCGATGATCGGACCGGCGTCGAGCTCCTCGGTGACGTAGTGGCTGGTCGCGCCGACCAGCTTGACGCCGCGTTCCTTGGCCCGCTCGTAGGGACCGGCGCCGGCGAAGGCGGGCAGGAAGCTGTGGTGGATGTTGATCACCGGGGTGCCGACCCGCTCGAGGAAGTCGGGCGAGAGGATCTGCATGTAGCGGGCGAGGACGACGAGGTCGTACTCGTCGCCGAGCAGCTCCAGCAGCGCCTCCTCGGCCTCCGCCTTGCGGCCCTTCTCGACCGGGACGTGGTGGTACGGCAAGCCGAAGCCGGCGACGTCGGCGGCGAGGTCGGGGTGGTTGGAGGCGACCAGCCCGACCTCGGCCTCGAGCTCGCCCCGGCGCCAGCGCCAGAGCAGGTCGAGCAGGCAGTGGTCGTAGCGCGAGACGAGCAGCGCGACCCGCTTCGGGCGGCCCGCCGGCCAGATGTGCCAGGCCGACTCGAAGCGCGCGGCGACCCGCTCGCGGAAGCCGGCTTCGAGCTCCGCCAGATCGGCGCCGGCGGGCAGCGCGAACTGCATCCGCAGGAAGAAGCGGCCGTCCTCGATCCCGGTCGAGTACTGGTCGGAGCTGACGATGTTGGCCCCGGCCTCGGCGAGGAAGCCGGAGATCGCGGCGACGATCCCCGGCCGGTCGGGGCAGGCGACGACGAGGCGGACGACGTTGCCGTTCATCGGCTCAATGGCTGACCGCCGCGGCGGCCAGCTCGGAGACCAGCTCGTCGGTGTAGAAGCGCTCGAGGCTGAAGGGGGCGATCAGGTCGGGCGTGCGGCCGGTCGCGACCAGCTCGGCCAGCGTCTTGCCGACGATCGGCGCCGCCTTGAAGCCGTAGGTCCCCCAGCCGGCGGAGACGTGGAAGTTCTCGACCTCGGTCTTGCCGAGGATCGGGCTGTAGTCGGGCGAGAGGTCGCAGAGCCCGGCCCAGGCGCGCAGCAGCCGCGCCCGCTCCAGCTGCGGGAACAGCTCCAGCGTGTGCCGGGTCAGGTCCTGGAGGAAGTTGAGCGTGTTCTGCATCCGGTAGGTGCTCCAGGGCTCGATCTCCGAGCCCATCACGAACTCGCCGCGGTCGGACTGGCTGATGTAGACGTGCATCTGCGAGGAGACGACCACGACGTCGAGGAAGGGCTTGACCGGCTCGGTCACGCAGGCCTGCAGGATGTGGGTGGTGATCGGCAGCTCGACCCCGGCCATCGCCGAGAGCAGCGAGCTCCAACCGGCGGTGCAGTTGAGGACGGTGCCGGCCCTGACCGTGCCGCGGCTGGTCTGCACCGCGGCGATCCGGTCGCCCTCGCGGCGCAGGCCGGTGACCTCGGTGTAGGGGTGGATCTCGGCGCCGGCCGCGTCGGCGCCGCGGGCCAAGCCCCAGACCACCGCGTCGTGGCGGATGATGCCGCCGGGCGGGTGGTACAGCGCGCCCATGATCGGGTAGGTCGTGTCCGGCCCGACGTACATCGAGGGGGCCAGCTCCTGCACCCGGTCGGGGCCGATCAGCTGCGAGTCGATCCCTTCCAGGCGGTTGACCTCGGCCCGGTTGGCCATCACGAACATCGCCCGGTCGGAGTGGGCCAGGGTGAGGTGGCCGCACTGGCTGAAGAGGAGGTTGAAGTCGAGCGCGGCGCCGAGCCCTTCGTAGAGCTTCACCGAGGCGTCGTAGAAGCGGGCGCCCTCCGGCGTCTTGTAGTTGGAGCGCAGGATCGTCGTGTTGCGCCCGGCGGCGCCGGAGCCGATGTAGCTCTTCTCGAGGATCGCGACGTCGGTGATCCCGTGCTGGGCGAGGTAGTAGGCGGTGGCGAGGCCGTGGGCGCCGGCGCCGATGATGACGACGTCGTAGGAGTCCTTCAGCTCGCCCGGCTTGCGCCACATGCGCCGCTTGCGGAAGAGGTCACGCATCGCGCACCTCACTCGCCGCCGCCAGCGCCTCGGGGCCGACCGGGCGGCCGCCGAGGGTCGCCGCCGCGGTCGCCACCTGCTGCCACACGTACTCGCCGTAGGCGGCGCCGAACAGCAGCAGGAAGCCGTCCTCGCTCTCGCGCAGCAGGTGGCCGGGGGTGCGGGCGACCGACCCCGGCCGGAAGCCGCACAGGGGGAGCGACTTCGGCCGAGTGTCGATCGCGCAAAAGCGGGCGATCGTCTCCGCGGCCCCGGGACCGCAGACCGAGATCGCCCCGAGGGAAGCGGTCAGGTCGAGGACGCGGACGCCGGCCGCCTCGAGCACCTCGCGGCGCTCGCCGGCGCCGCCGGCGGGGTGCAGCTCGATGCGAAGGCCGGGCGCGACCGGGCAGTGCCAGGCGCCGTCGAGGAGCTGGGCGCTGCCGAGCTCGAGCGCACCGGCAGCCTGCTCGAGGCGCTCGGCGCCGCCCTGCAGCTCCAGCTTGGTCAGCGAGGAGCGGTCGGCGAAGCCGACGCTGGTCGCGCAGGCCGCGGCCTCGGCGGCGGCGTCGCCGAACGAGGTCGCCAGCTCCCAGCCGTCGCGCACCTCGAGCCGGCCGCCGGCTGCCGCGGCGGCGTCGGCGAGCGGGCTGCGGGCGGGCGCCTCGGCACTCGCCACGGGGCTGAGGAACGCTTGGCTCACGAGCGCACCACCTCTCCCTCGGGGTCGTAGAACGGGGCGGTGGTGACGGTCGCGGCGATCCGCCGGCCGCCGTCGGAGATCTCGAGCGCGGCGCCGTCGACCGCTTCGCCCGGCGCCACCATCGCCAGCCCGATCGACCGGCCCAGCTTCGGCGAGCGGCGCGAGCTCGTCACCTGGCCGGTGACGACGCCGCCGTGGACGATCGCCGCGCCCTCGGTCGGCACCTCGCCGCCCGGGCAGCTGAAGCCGACCAGCTGGTGGGGCGGCTCCGCGTCGGCCTTCTCTTCCAGCGCCCAGCGGCCGATGAAGTCCTGCTCCTTGTCGAGTTTGACCGCCCAGCCGAGGTTGGCGCCGTAGGGCGTCGACTCCGAGTCGGTGTCCTGGCCGACGAGGATGTGGTGCTTCTGCAGGCGCAGGATCCGCTGCGGCTCCAGCCCGAAGGGCCGCGCCCCGGCGGCGGCGATCGCGTCCCAGAGCTGGCGGGCGTTGGCCAGCGGGCAGTGCAGCTCGTAGCCGAGCTCGCCGGTGAACCCGATCCGCAGCAGCAGGCAGGGGACGCCGGCGACCGTGCCGTGCTGGCCGTCGAGGTAGGGGAACGCCTCATTCGAGCAGTCGAGCTCGGTCAGCCCGGCGAGGATCTCGCGCGAGCGCGGCCCGGCCAGGTTGATCGCCGCCACCCCCTGGGTGACGTCGGTCAGCGAGACGTCGAGGCGCCAGTCGGCCAGCCACCAGGAGAACCACTGCTCGACCGCGGCGGCGCCGCTGGAGGTGGTGGTGACGTAGAAGGTCTCCTCGTCGAGCCGGCAGACGGTGCCGTCGTCGGTGATCCGGCCGGCCTCGGAGGTGAGGATCCCGTACCGGATCCGGCCCGGTTTCAGGCTCGACATCCGGTTCGGGTAGAGGCGGTCGAGGAACTCCCCCGCCTCGGCGCCGCGGACGATCAGCTTGCCCAGGGTCGAGACGTCGATCAGGCCGGCGTCGTCCTGGACCGCGAGCGCCTCGGCGGCGGGGTCGCCGTAGTCGTAGGCGCGGCGCCAGTCGCCGGCCCACCTGACCGCGGCGCCGAGCTCGCGGTGGCGGCCGTGCAGGGCCGAGCGCTTGGCCGGCTCGAAGGGGCGGCCGGCGAGGGCGCCGAGCGGCACCGTCGCCCACGGCGGGCGGGCGGTGGTGAGGCCGACCTCGCCCATCGCCAGGCCGGTGTCCTCGGCCAGGGCACGGACCGCGGCGAGCTGCGAGAAGCGGCCCTGCGAGGGCCCCATCGTCGCCGTCGTGTAGCGCTTGGAGAGCTCGATCGAGTCGTAGCCCTCGGCGGCGGCATAGGCGACGTCCTTGGCGGTGATGTCCTCGTCGAGGTCGACGAAGGCCTTGCCCTTGCCGCCGTCGCTGGCCAGAGCCGGGGGTGCCTGGCGCGAGGGGGCCGCGGCGGCGAGCGCCTGCTCGAGCCGGCCGCGCTCGTCCTCGGCACGGGCCCGGTCCTCGGCGCCGCCGAAGCCGAGCGCGAGTGCGGATTCGGCGCCGGCCAAGGACCCCGAGAGGAGATTGGAGACGGGGTCCTCGTGGCCGACAACGGCACCGGCGCCGCTTACCCCGGCCGGCAGCGAGCCGGGGAGAAACCTGTTCGCCTGCTCGTCGTAGGCGGCGCGGGCGCCGGCCTGGAGCAGCAGCGAGGACGCCGGCGCGGCGCCGCCGCAGACGGCGAGGCAGTCGCAGGCGATCGCGC
>CAZHLT010000210.1:0-19657 GCA_964533285.1 uncultured Conexibacteraceae bacterium
GTCTTCGGCCAGATGAACGAGCCGCCCGGAGCGCGCCTGCGCGTCGCCCTGTCCGGCCTGACGATGGCCGAGTACTACCGCGAGCAGGGCGGCCAGGACGTGCTGCTCTTCATCGACAACATCTTCCGCTTCGTCCAGGCGGGCTCCGAGGTCTCGGCGCTGCTCGGGCGCATGCCTTCGGCGGTCGGCTACCAGCCGACGCTGGAGACCGAGATGGGCGGCCTGCAGGAGCGGATCACCTCGACCGACCGCGGGTCGGTCACCTCGATCCAGGCCGTCTACGTGCCCGCCGACGACTACACCGACCCGGCCCCGGCCTCGGTGTTCGCCCACCTGAACGCGACCACCGCGCTCTCGCGGGCGATCTCCGAGAAAGGCATCTACCCGGCGGTGGACCCGCTCGACTCGACCTCGACGATCCTCAAGCCCGACGTGGTCGGCGACGAGCACTACCGGACCGCGACCGAGGTCCAGGAGGTCCTGCAGCGCTACAAAGAGCTCCAGGACATCATCGCGATCCTCGGCATCGACGAGCTCTCCGACGAGGACCGGCTCACGGTGGCGCGCGCCCGCAAGATCGAGCGCTTCCTCTCGCAGCCGTTCTTCGTCGCCGAACAGTTCACCGGCCGCTCCGGCGAGTACGTGCCGGTGTCGGAGACGGTGCGCGGCTTCCGCGAGATCCTCGACGGCACCCACGACGACCTGCCCGAGGGCGCCTTCTACATGCAGGGCGGCATCGACCAGGTCACCGAGAACGCCACGGCGAAAGCCTGAGGTAGAAGTTGGCCGCCGAGCACATGCTGGACGTCGAAGTCCTCACCCCCGAGGGGGAGGTCTTCAGCGGCGAAGTCCGTCAGCTCTCGACCCGCACCGAAGTGGGCGAAATCGGCATCCTCGCCAACCACGCCCCGGTGCTCGGCGCCCTCCTGCCGACCACCCTGCGGCTCCACGTCTCCGACGCGGAGACGAAAAGCTACGCCCAGTCGCACGGCTGGCTGCAGGTCTTCGACAACACCGCCCGCGTGCTGGTCGAGGAAGCCGTCCCGGCCGAGGATCTTGACGCCGGGGCCCTCAAAGAGGAACTCTCGGATGCCGAACGGCGGCTGTCGGAGTCGGAGGCGGGCACCGCCGAGTGGTCGCGGGCGGTGAAAGACAAACAGCGGGCCGAGACTTTTCTGTCGATCGCGGGAGGATGAGACGGCGGGGCTCTCGGGCTCGCCTCGCCGGAATACCTCCCGCGCCCTTCGGGCGCTGGGTCGGGGAAGATGCTGCGCCCCTATGGGGCGCAGGAATCAGATTGCATATCGCGCCCTTCGGGCAACATTCGCTCAGAGCGATAACCGACTCCGCCACCCACACGCGCAACCGGGACGGCGCAGCTCAGGCCACACGAAAAGCTCAGTGGACGCCCCGAGACGCAGAAGCTTCAGGGACTCTCCGAGATGCGGATGCTTCAGGGGCTTCCCGAGACACGAAAGCTTCAGGAGGTCTGGCGGGGGCGAAGACGGCCCGTTACGTCGCGTGCGGCCGGCGGCTTCTGAGATTCGTCGCGGTGACGTTGGGAGACCCGGGGATGGTCTCTCCGGGAATGTCGCCCGTCAGGGCCAAATGTCATCTGATTAGAAGCCCGCCATAGGCGGGCAGCAACATGAGGGAGCAGCCCCGGAAGGGGCGCGACAAATTCCCGGAGAGGCCATCCCCGGGTCTCCGAGGGGACGCCCCGAACCTCAGCCGGGTCCGACCCCGCCCGAGGAGCCGCCTTCTTCGCCCCCGCCTTCGGGCGCTGCTTCTTCTTCGACCCCCGCACCGCCCCCTTCTTCGGGCACGTATTCTTCGATCGCGCCTTCTTCTTCGGGCGGGACGTATTCTTCGATTTCGCCTTCGGGTTCGATCCCGCCTTCTTCGATTTCGCCTTCGCCTTCGGCGCCGCTCGAGGGGGCGACCGGCGGGGCGCTGGGGCCCTGGCTGCACTGTTCGAAGCCGAAGACGCCGGCCTGGGTCTGGAATCCTTCGAGCGCCGGCCCCGCCCGTTCTTCGGCTTCGACCAGGGCGGCGGAGTCTTCGCGTTCGGCGGCGAGTTTCACTTCGCCCTCGACTTTGGCGAGGTTTTCGGCAGCGGCGATAAGTTCGTTGTATTCGGAGCCGCCTTCCTGCGGCGCGCCGAGCCCCTCGAGGCTGCCGACCATGCCGATGTAGAGGTTGGCGACCTGGGTCGTCTGACTCGACGGTTCGGCGGCCGAGTTGCCGACCGAGCCGACCGCGGCGTTGACCTCGGCGCAGATCCCGTCGCCCTGTTTGATCAGCTCTTCCTTGGTCAGCGACGGCTTCGTTTCTTCGGTCGTCGTCGCTTCGGTCGCGTCGGTGGTCGCGTCGCCGCCCCCGCCGCAGGCGGCGAGGCCGAGCGCGGCCAGCGCCAGCAGCGCGAGGACCAGCAGGGATGGGCGGAGGAGTCTCATCGGCAGCGAAGCTAGCAAAGCGAATCGACGGCTTTGCAGGCACTTCTCAGCTGCGGCCCAGGGACTCGAACCCCGACTACTTCGTCCAGAGCGAAGCGTGCTGCCATTACACCAGGCCGCAAAGGAAAGCCAAGGATACCGACGCCGGAACCGGGAGGCGCGTCTCCGGCGCCGCCGCAAGCGGAAGCGCTGTCGACTTTGTCCTCCCTATAGGCCGGAAAAGGTCGACAGCGGCCCCGCCGCCCGGCGGCGGCAAAGGCGCAGCGCGAGCCGCTGGCTCAGGCGAGGGCCGAGAGGTCGGCGCCGGGGTCGGCGATCGTCGCCGTGGCTCCGGAGACGTCGACCTTGTCGGCCAGCAGGCGGCGGGCTTCGGCGAGGTCCTCGGAGCGGCCGACGCTGAGGCAGCCGGCGACGCGGCCGCCCTGCAGGTACCAGACCGAGAACTCGCCGGCCTCGCGGTCGCCGCGCCAGACCTCCTCGTCCCACTCGGCGGCCGGGCCGACGTACTCGAGGCTGGCCCAGTCGGCGAGGTCGCTGAAGAAGTACGGGACCACTTCGTAGTCGGCGTCCTCACCGAGCATGTTGCGGGCGGCGTGCATCCCCTGCTGCATCGCCACGTCCCAGTGCTCGACCCGCAGCCGACGGCCGTGGACGACGCTCTCGTAGCTGCAGCAGTCGCCGGCGGCGTAGATGCCCGGGGCCGAGGTGCGCAGCTTCGAGTCACAGAGGATCCCGTTGTCGACGGACAGGCCGGCCCGTTCGGCGAGCATCGCGTCGGCCCGCACGCCGGCGCCGACGACGACCGCGTCGCACTCGAGACCGAGGCCGCTCTTGGTCACGACCGACCGCACCCGGCCGTCGCCCTCGAAGGCCTCCAGCTCCTCGCCGCCGTGGAACTCGACCCCGTGCTCTTCCAGGCGCGCCTGGAACCAACGGCCGGCGTCCTCGCCGAAGGTGCGGGAGAGGGCAACGTCCTCCATCCCGACGATCGCGCACTTGGTGCCCTGGGCGGTGAGCGAGGCGGCGACCTCGCAGCCGATGTAGCTGCCGCCGATCAGGACGACGCGCTCGGCGTTGCCGGCGTCGGCGGCGATCGCGTCGGCGTTGCCGAAGGCGCGCAGGTAGTGGATCCCCTCGTTCTCGGCGCCCTCGACGCGGAGGATGTTGACCAGCGCCCCGGTGGCGATCAGCGCCTGGCCGAAGCCGACCTCCTCCCCGCCCTGCAGCTTTGCCGTCCGCGCCTCGAGGTCGAGCGACATCACGTTGCGGCCGGTCGCCAGCTCGACGCCGTTCTCCTCGTACCAGGAGGGCGGCTCGACGTAGGCGTCGGCCCGCTCGGCGTCGCCGCGCAGGTACTCCTTCGAGATCGGCGGTCGTTCGTAGGGCGGCTCGGGCTCGCGGCCGACGAGGAGGACCGAGCCCTCGGCGCCGCGCGAGCGCAGCTCCTTGGCGCAGCTGGCCGCGGCCAGGCCGCCGCCGACGAGCAGGAAGTCGACCTCGCGATCGGCCATCAGGCGCCGTTTCCGTCGGGTCCGAAGAGAGCCTTCAACTCGTCCTCCTTACCCGGATCGAGCACGGCGAGAACCTCGTCGCCTTCCTCGAGCACCGTGTCGGCGGTGGGGACGAAGCCCTTGCCGGAGCGCAGGACCGAGATCAGCAGGCTGCCTTCGGGCATGCTGAGGTCGCCGACGCGGCGGCCGATCAGGCCCGAGTCCTTGCCCAGCAGCATCTCGATGATCTCCAGCTGCTCCTCCTGCAGGTCGAGCAGGTGGACCAGCCCGTACTCGGGCACCTCGTGCTCGAGCAGGCGCAGGATCAGGTCGGTCGCCGAGACCGACGGTTTGATCCCCAGCAAGTCGAAGTGCTGGCGGTTGCGCGGGTTGTTGACGCGGGCGATGATCTGGTCGACCAGGTACTTCTCCTTCGCCACCTGGCAGATCAGCATGTTGTCCTCGTCATCGCCGGTCAGCGCGATCACCATGTCGGCGCGCTGGATCCCGGCCCGCTCCAGCACCCACAGCTCGGAGGCGTCGCCGTAGCTGACGTTGTGCTCGAGCTCCTGCTCGACGGTCAGGTAGCGGCGGCGGTCGGACTCGATCAGGGTCACCTCGTGGCCCTTTTCGAGCAGCTCTCGGGCCAGGTTCCAGCCGACCTTCCCGGCGCCGACGACGATGATGTACATGCGCTCCCCGGACCTCGCTTCCTAGGCGACCTCGGCCGCCGCCCCGGTGGCGCCGCCGCGCCCGCCGGACTCGCGCACGGCCGACTCGAGCATGTCGATCGCGACCTTGGTCGGGCAGACCGTCTGCAGGCCCTGGCGCCGGTACCACTCGGCCCGCAGCGGGTCGAGGACGCGGGCGATCACGGTCGGCACCTCGTAGCGGCGCTGCGCGATCTGGGCGATGACGATGTTGGTGTTGTCGCCGTCGGTGGAGGCGATGAAGACGTCGGCCTGCTCGATCCCGGCCGCCTCCAGCGCCTCGGTCTCGAGCCCGGCGCCGACCGTGAACTGGCCGCCGAGGTCCTCCCAGCTCTTCTCCAGCCCGACCTCGAGCCGGGCGTGGGACTCCGGGTCCTCGTCGAGGCAGGAGACGGTGTGGCCCTCGCGGAGCATCCCCCGGGCGACGGAGGAGCCGACCCGGCCGCAGCCGACGATCAAGATGAACATGGCCCGGATACTAGGCGCTCGGCGCGGTCGCGGGCGTCTCTGAGACCGACTCGGGCGGAGCCGTGAGCAGGACCCGGCAGGGGGCTTTCTTCAGCACGTACTCGGTCGCCGCGCCGATCTCGGCCGGCTTGGCGGCGCCGATGCCGCCGATCTTCGCCCCGCCGCGGATCTTGGTCGGCGGCTCGCCGCCGATCACGATCGCCTCGGCGTCCGAGCGCCGCGCCGCCTCGACGATCCCGGCGCCGACCTTGCGGGCGCGGATCACCTCGGTCCTGACGTCGACGTCCTCGTACTCCTCGCCGACCTCGCGCGCCCGCGCCAGCGCCCGCCGCGCGACCTCCTCGCGCTCCCGCGGCAGCTCGGCGTCGAGCGGCAGCGTCAGCGGCACCTCGATCACGTAGATCACGTCGAGGTGGGTCTCGCCGGCGTCGCCGTCGGAGGCCTCGGCCGCCGCCAGCCGCCCGGCGGTGGCGACGATGTCGTCGTCGAGCTCGGTGCCGAAGACCGGCACCAGGATGTTGCGGAACTCGATCTCGGGCACCTGCTTGGTCAGCGCCTGCTCGGTGACCGAGACCCGCCGGGTCAGCGAGGTTTCCTCGAAGACCTTGCGGTAGACGGCGTAGAAGACCAGCCCGAACAGCATCCACCCGATCCCGACCCAGCGGGCGGTCGAGTGGAAGGCGAGAACGCTGAGGAAGGCGAGGCCGCTGAGCGCCGCGGCGAGCATCGCCGGCAGCGGCAGCTCGGCCGGCCCCCAGCGCATCCCCCAGGGGATCCGGAACGGGCGCCGGCGGTCGGGGTCCTTGACCCGCAGGCGGATGATCGAGAGGTGGGCGATCGTGATCGCCAGGGTGGCGCCGAAGGCGTAGATCCCGGCCAGCAGCTTGACGTTGGTCGGGATCACCAGCCCGAGGGCGATCACGCCGCAGATCGCGATCGCGATGTAGGGGGTCGCGGTGCGGCGCTCGAGCTTGCCGAGCCAGCTCGGGATCTGGCGGTTGATCGCCAGCGTGTAGATGTGGCGGGAGACGCCGAGCATCGTCGTGTTGGCCGCCCAGAAGAGGACCGGGACGGCGACCAGCGCCACCGCCCAACGCATCGCTTCCGCCACCCCGTGCGGGTGGAAGGCGGAGACGACGCCGAGCACCGGCTCCTCGACGAACTCGCCGCCGAGCGCGGTTTCCGGCCCCTGCGGCCCGGCCACCACCGGCACCGCCATCAGCGCGATCGCCGCCATCCCGGCGTAAACCAGCGGCACCGCGAAGGCGCCGAGGGTCGCGACCCGCTTCAGGTCGCGGCGGCTGACCTCGATGTCGGGGGCGAGGTCGGAGGCGGCCTCGATCCCGGCGTAGGCCAGCATCGCGATCACCGCTGCGTAGACGATGTCGCGCACGCTCGGCTGGGTGAAGAGATCGACCTGGTCGGTGAGCCGGTCGGGGTGGAAGACGACGAGCAGGCCGACGACGATCACCGCCAGCTGCAGGGCCAGGTCGGCGAGCGCCAGGAGCGCCAGCGAGCGCTGGCGGCCGCGGCCGGTGACGTTGAAGATGTTGAGCACGCAGACGGCGGCGATCACCGCGGCGGAGACGCCGATCTCGGCGCCGGTGCGGTTGAAGCCGCCCCAGATCGGCTCCAGGTAGTGCGGGACCGAGATCGCCGCCAGGGCGAGGACGATCAGGTAGTCGAGCAGGATCGCCCAGCCGGCGATGAAGGCGATCAGCTCGTTGAAGGCGTGGCGGGCGAAGCTGGAGGAGCCGCCGCGCTCGCGGAACATCGCGCTGCCCTCGACGTAGGTCAGCGTCGTCAGGCCGAACAGCAGGCCGGAGGCGAGGAAGATCAGCGGCGTCAGGCCGAGGCCGCGGTCGGCGACGACCCCGAGCGCGAAGTAGATCGAGAAGCCGACCGCCGAGTAGGCGGCGGCGAACAGCCAGGGGACGCCGAGGCCGCGCTGCAGCCGGCCCCGCCCCGGCGCCGGCCCGCGGCCGGGCGGCGGCGCCGCCGGATCGCCGTTCACCGGCCCATCCTCGAGTTGACCCAGAGGCGACCGGCGCCGACGATCACGAAGACGACGCCGAGCAGGACGCCCATCGAGGCCGGGCCGCCGCCGTTGACGAGGGTGACGACGAGGACGGCGAGGCCGATCGCGACGAAGACCAGCGAGAAGCCGGTTACCGCCCCGCGGTAGACCTGCTCGCCCCGCCCCCGCCCGCCGCTCATTCGGCCACCTCGGCCAGTGCCGGGGTCGGGATCGGGGCCGGCGTTTCGCTCGGGTCGGAGACGACGATGACGCGGCAGGGGCGCTCGCCGAGGATCGTCTGCAGGGTCTTGTCGTAGAGCGGGACGCCGCCGCGCCGGCGCAGGCCGACGACGATCGCCGCCGCCTTGATCTGCTCGGCCTCCTCGGCGACCGAGTAGCCGGCCTGGCCGGGACGGACGCGGGCGACGTGGCCGGTGACGCGCTGGCCGCCGATCAGCCGCGCCTCCTCGATCTTCTGCTGCGCCGCCGCTTCCTGTTCGGGCAGCTCGGCGTTCAGCGGCAGGTGGGTCGGCACGGTCATCATCGAGTGGACGTGGATGCCGCGGCGGCGCTTGGAGGCGAGCTTGACCGCGGTCGCGACCATCTCCGGCGAGAAGGTTTCGTCGTCCTCCATCCCGACCAGGACGCTGCGGTACTCGACCTCCTCGACCCCGAGCGGCTCCGGCAGCACCACCTTCACGGTCTCGGTCAGCGGCAGCTTCTGGTTGCGCCGGTAGAGGACGTAGACGCTGACGCCGAGCACCATCCAGCCGAGGCCGACGAACAGCGTCCGCGGGTTGAGCGCCATGACCACGATCCAGGCGGCGAAGGTGCCGAAGCCGCCCAACACCGCGGTGACCGGGATGTTGAAGCCGAAGGCGGGTGGGTTGAGGGGCGGCTTCCAGGTGCGCTCGACGTCCGGGCGCGTTCGCCGCAGCTGGATCACCGCGACGTGGGCGATCGTGAACGAGAGCATCGCGCCGAACGAGTACATCGTCGCCAGGAAGTCGGTCTGCCCTGGCAGCAGGGTGACGATCGCGATCGCGGCGAAGATCATGATCGCGATATAGGGGGTGCGGTACTTGGGGTGGACCTGGCGCAGGCCCTCCGGCAGCTGGCGGTGCTGGCCCATCGAGTAGGTGAGGCGGGAGACGCCGATCAGGCCGGCGTTGGTCGCGATCAGCAGGATCACCGCCGCCAGCACGCCGACGTAGTAGCGGAGGATTTCGGTCGGCAGGTGGGAGAGGCCGAGGTTCTCGACGATGCCGAGGATCGGGTCGTCGGCGAAGGTCGTGCCGAGCGCGGTCGTGTAGTGGCCGGCGGCGTCCTGGGTGACCGGCATCGCCGAGAGGGCGACGATCGGGATCAGCAGGTAGAGGCCGACCACGGCGAGGACGACGAGGAGGACGCTGCGGGGGATCGTCCGCGCCGAGTCCCTGGCCTCCTCGGCCATGTTGGAGATCGTCTCGATCCCGGTGTAGGCGATCATCCCGACCGCGATCCCGAGCGCAAAGTCGCTCCAGCTCGGGGCGACGCCGAGGTGGACGTTGTCGACCAGCGTCTGGGGATCGAAGACGAGGACGAGGCCGATCCCGACCAGGATCACCTGGGTGGCGAGGTCGGCGACGGCGAGGATCAGGTTCAGTTTCGCCGACTCCTCGGTGCCGCGGACATTGATCAGCGCCAGGCCTATGATCAGCACGGCGCCGCCGACGATGTCGCCCGGGCTCTGGCCCAGCCAGGGCCAGAAGACGGCCAGGTAGTGGGGCACGAAGAAGGCCGAGATCGCGACCGTGATCGTGTAGTTGAGCATCTGCCCCCAGGCGGCGACGAAGCTGACCAGCTCGTTGAAGGCGTGGCGGGCGAAGCTGGAGGAGCCGCCGGCCTCCGGGTACATCACGGTCGCCTCGGCGTAGGTCGCGGCGGTGCAGGCGAAGATGACCCCGGTGATGACGAAGGCGACCGGGGTCAGGCCGAGGGCAAAGGCGGCGGTGACGCCGAGGGCGTAGTAGATCGAGGAGCCGACGTTGCCGTAGGCCGCGGCGAACAGGGCGCCGACGCCATGGACGCGACTCAGCGACTCATCTCTGGGGATGCGCTGGGCCATCTAGCAGTGGTGGGGGCGGGTCACTGACCCGAATATACGGCGGCGCCCGGTGCTCTCCGCGCGCGGTCGCGGCCGGGCGGCCCGGGCGCGCTCGCCTCGCACTCGCGACACTATCCGGCCGCGCCCGGGGGGGGGCCTTAGCTACGGGGTCTCTTTTGCCGCCCCAGATCAGAAACGACCGCAGGTTCCGGCGCCGCCGGCGGGTGGCGGTCGGGCTGATCGCGCTACTGCTGGTCGGGGTCGTCTACCTCGTCCTGATGGCGACGGTGCTGGCGCCGGTCGACAGGCACGGAGCGCGGCTCGTCCGCCTGCGGCTCGACAGCGCGGCGGTCGGGCGCGAGCTCGGCGTCAACGTGATCGTGCCCAGGCACGCCGGCCCCGCCGGCCGGCGCTGGCTGATGGTGATGCTGCACGGCCGCGGCGGCAGCGAGTCGTCGTTCAACGACGAGGTCTTCGAACACCTCGGCGAAGTGCGAGGGCGGACGCCGATCTACGCCTTCCCCGACGGCGGCGACCACGGCTACTGGCACGACCGCGCCGAAGCCGACTGGGGCGCCTACGTGATCGACGAAGTGATCCCGACCGTGGTCAGGCGTTTCGGCGTCGACCCGCACCGGATCGCGATCGGCGGCATCTCGATGGGCGGCTTCGGCGCCTTCGATCTCGCCCTCGACCACCCGGGCCGTTTCTGCGCCGTCGGCGGCCACTCTCCCGCCCTCTGGCTCGAGGCGTCCGAAACCGCGCCGGGCGCCTTCGACGACGAAGCCGACTTCGAGCGCAACGACGTGATCGGCACCGTCGAGGCCGACCCGAACGCCTTCGGCGACACCCCGGTCTGGATCGACTACGGCGAAACCGACGACTTCCACCCCTACGACGAGAGCTTCGTCGCCGCGATGGAAGCCGGCGCAGCCGACTTCACCCACCACTCCTGGCCGGGCGGCCACGAAGGCTCCTACTGGGCAGCCCATTGGCCGGCGTACCAGCGGTTCTACCTGAAGGCGCTGCAGGGGTGCTAGGGATCGAGGGTTGCCGACACGTCCGGCTTGGGATGCTCGTTGAGCCCTTTGGGGGTCTATAGCCCCCCGAAAGGCTCAGCGAACGCACGCCCGCCCCTGCTCGCACCCCTACCTGCCCTGTGGGGGTGCGAGCAGGGGCGGGTCGCCGGACCTCGCCGTGCCGCCCCGAACCCTGGCTCAGCGGCCCGGGGAGCCAGCCGGCGGCGTTCCGGGCGGCGGCACCGGCCCCCAGCTTTCGCGCCCGTCGGAGGTCGCGATCGGGATCTTCGGGCCGGCCATCGCCGGCGCGTCGAGGGCGACGTCGGCGATCGCCTTGACGCGGGAGAGGACCTCGCGGACTTCGCTCTTGCGGCCCTGGTAGCCCCAGCGGTGGAGGTCGGCGGTGAGACCGGTGGCGTCGATCCCGGCCTCGTCGGCGAGGAAGAGGGCGCGGGGCATGTGGAAGCCCTGGGTGACGACGACGGCGTCGCGGACGCCGAAGATCGAGCGGGCGCGGACCATCGTCGCCCAGGTGTCGAAGCCAGCGTGGTCCTCGAAGACGTCTCGCGGCGGCACCCCGTCGCGGACCAGCTGCTTGCGCATCGTGTCCGGCTCGTCGTAGGCCCAGCTGCGGTGGTCGCCGGAGACGAGGATCTTCTCCACCTTCCCGGCCTTCCAAAGGCGGTAGGCCTGCTCGACCCGGGCGGCCAGCATCGAGCTCATCTTCCCGTTCGGCTGGACCAGCGCCCCCGGCACGATCGCCACCGGCGCCGGCGGCACCTGCGCCACCTCGCCCGTGTACTCCCCGCTCGCCGAGAGCAGGATGTAGGCGTTCGACCCGACCACCACCAGCACCATCACCACCCCGAGCCCGGCAGCCGCCGCCGAGAGCCGCGGCCAGCGCCGCAGCGGATAGCTCAACCCGTGCCGAATGCCTCGAACGATCCGCATCGAGCGGGAAAGGCTATCGCCCCCATGAGGGCGACGAGGTCACTCAGGGGGATCTGGTGCCGTCGGGGCGGCTTTGCAGCCGCCCCGACGGTGTCACGGACGCCCGAGGGGCGTCGTCGCCACCTAGAAGTGGACGATCGGGATGATCAGGATGGCGACGATGTTCGCGACCTTGATCATTGGGTTGATCGCCGGACCGGCGGTGTCCTTGTAGGGGTCGCCGACGGTGTCGCCGGTGACCGAGGCGGCGTGGGCCTCGGAGCCCTTGCCGCCGTGGGCACCGTCCTCGATCAGCTTCTTCGCGTTGTCCCAGGCGCCGCCGCCGGCGGTCATCGAGACCGCGGCGAAGAGGCCGACGACGATGACGCCGATCAGCATGCCGCCAAGCGCGTCGACGCTGAGCACGCCGACGATCACCGGCACCACGATCGGGATCAGCGCCGGCAGGATCATCTCCTTCTGCGCCGCCGCGGTGACGATCGCGACCGTCCGCCCGTACTCGGGTTTCTCGGTCCCCTCCATGATCCCGGGGTGCTCGCGGAACTGTTTGCGGACCTCCTCGACGACCTGGCCGCCGGCGCGGCCGACGGCCTCGATCGCCAAGGCGGCGAACAGGTAGACCATCATGCCGCCGATGATCAGCCCGATCAGGACGTCGGGGCTGGTCAGGTGGAAGAGGCTGCCGATGTCGAAGTCGGGCTTGGCGTCTTCCAATTCGCTTTTGAAGGCAGCGAACAGCACCAGCGCGGCGAGCGCGGCGGAACCGATCGCGTAACCCTTGGTCACGGCCTTGGTCGTGTTGCCGACCGCGTCGAGCGGGTCGGTGACGTTGCGGACGTCCTCCGGCAGCTCCGCCATCTCGGCGATGCCGCCGGCGTTGTCGGTGATCGGGCCGAAGGCGTCGAGGGCGACGATCAGGCCGCAGAGCGAGAGCTGGGCGACGACGGCGATGCCGATGCCGTAGATGCCCGCCAGCTCGTTGGCGCCGAGGATCGCGAAGGCGATGACGAGCGCCGGGGCGGCGGTCGACTGGAAGCCCTGGGCGAGCCCGGCGATGATGTTCGTCGCGTGGCCGGTCTCCGAGGCCTCGGCGATCAGCTTCACCGGCCGGAACCGGGTCGACGTATAAAATTCGGTAATCCCGAACAGCAGCGCGGTGACCGCGATGCCGATCACGGCGCACAGCCAGAGGTCGCTGACGCTGACGGCGTCGGCGGCGGTGTCGGCGACGCCGAGCCGCAGCGGGTCGCTCATCAGCCACTCGGTGATCGGGTAGAAGGCGGCGATCGAGAGGATCCCGGAGATCAGCAGCCCGATGTAGAGCGCACCCTCGACCTTGTCGGACTTGGTCCGCACGCAGAGCGCGCCGATGATCGAGGCGATGATCGCGACGCCGCCGAGCACCAGCGGGTAGATCGCGACCTCACGCGCGTAGTCGGAGGTGAAGGTGAGGACGCCGAGCAGCATCACCGCGACCGAGGTGACCGCGTAGGTCTCGAACAGGTCGGCCGCCATGCCGGCGCAGTCGCCGACGTTGTCGCCGACGTTGTCGGCGATCACGGCCGGGTTGCGGGGATCGTCCTCGGGGATCCCCGCCTCGACCTTGCCGACCAGGTCGGCGCCGACGTCGGCGGCCTTGGTGAAGATGCCGCCGCCGAGCCGGGCGAAAACCGAGATCAGCGAGCCGCCGAAGCCGAGGCCGATCAGCGCGTCGACAGCCTCCTTGTCGGAGCTGCCGGTGATGACGAGGAAGCCGTAGTAGCCGGCGACGCCGAGCAGCGCCAGGCCGACGACCAGGAGGCCGGTGACCGAGCCGCCTTTGAAGGCGACGTCGAGCGCCGGCGGCACGCCGCCGCGGGCGGCCTCGGCGACGCGCGAGTTGGCGCGGACCGAGACGTTCATGCCGATGAAGCCGGCCGCGCCCGAGAGGGTGGCGCCGATGATGAAGCCGACGGCGGTCTTCCAGTCCTGCAGCAGCAGCAGCACGACCGCGATCGGCACCGCGACCGCGGCGATGATCGTGTACTGCCGGCTCAGGTAGGCCTGAGCACCTTCCTGAACGGCGCCAGAAATTTCCTGCATACGCTCGTTTCCTGGCGACTTGGCGAGCAGACGTTGGGTGACGATTAGTCCGTAGACGACGGCAGCGCCCGCGCAGACGAGCGCGACAACGACCCCGTAGTCGGTCAAAAAGCTGGTCAAGGTGATTCCTCCGGTGGATTTGCGGCGCGGGAGTCTATCGGCGCGGGCGGCGTTCCTGTCCTGCGGGCGGCTCCCGGCCTGTGAAAACCAACGTTCAGGCGTGCCCGGCAGCGTGCCCGGCGCCGGCGTAGGTGCGGCGCGTCTCGGCCACCGAATCGCGGTAGATGTCGGCGATCGAGACCCCCAGGTCGAGCGCCTCGCGCGCCCGCTGGGCGCCGTTGCGCTCGGGCAGGTCGACCTCGAGGCCGAGCTGGGAGCGGGCCGGCTCGGTCCAGGCCAGGACCGAGTCGAGAACCGCCCGGGTCTCGACCTCCTCGCCGCGCCGGAAGTCGATCATCCGGCCGCCGGCGCCGTGGCGGATCGCCCGCCAGAGGTTCTCCTCGATCTCGCGATCGCTCAGCGGGGCCCCCTTGCCTTCGTAGCCGTGCTCGTCGTAGTCGAGCGCGGTCTGGGCGATGCAGGCGGCGATCAGGGCGGCCAGCCCGAAGGCCTCGCCCCCCCTGGTCTGGGCGTCGCAGATCCGCACCTCGACGGTGCCGAAGGAGTGGTGCGGGCGCACGCTCCACCACAGCTGCGTCGACTCGACCACCGTCCGCGTCCGCTGCAGCAGCCCGATGAAGTCGGCGTATGCGCGCCAGTCGCCGAACCGCGAGGGGACGCCGCAGCGCGGAAAGCTGCGGGTGAAGATCTGGCTGCGAACAGTGTGCAGGCCGGTGTCGCGGCCGTCGAGGAAGGGCGAGTTGGCGGAGACCGCCAGCAGCAGCGGCAGCAGCTCGCGCAGCCAGTCGCAGACGGCGATCGCGCGGTCGGCGCCGCGGACGCCCATGTGCACGTGCAGGCTCCAGGTGTTGTTGCGCTGGGCGACCCAGCCGAGTTCGTTGCGCAGGCGGTTGTAGTGCGGCGTGTCGATGATCGTCTGGTCGAGGTAGCTGGCCCAGGGGTGGGTGCCGCCGGCGCCCAGCGCCAGGTCCATCTCGGCGACCAGGGAGAACAGCCGCGTGCGCCGCTCCCGCTGGCGCTCGACCGCCTCGGCGAAGCTCTCCGCGCGGCCCGAGCGGATCTCGACCTCGGTGTCGATCAGCTCGCCCGCCGCCGACTCGGCCAGCACCGGGTCGCGCTGGCAGGCGGCGTAGACGTCCTCGAAGCGGTGGGCGAGCTCGAGCGTCGCCGGCTCGAGGATCGCGAACTCCTCCTCGAGCCCGATCGTGAAGTCGGTCGAGGACTCGAATCGCTCGCGGGCGAGGTCGAGGTCGAGGGACACTTTCTAGGCCAGGTAGAAGTAGAGCGCGTACAGCAGGTCGACGGCGGGGCTGGAAGTGTGGACCGTCACCTCCGGCGGCACCTGCAGCAGCTGCTCGGAGTAGTTGAAGATGATCTTGACGCCGGCCTTGACGAGGCGGTCGGCCACCTCCTGCGCCGCCTCCGCCGGCACCGCGAGGACGCCGACGACGATCTCCTCGTCGGCGACCACCTGGTCGAGCTCGCCGATGTCGCGGACGGTGAGGTCGCCGACCGGTTTGCCGACCACCTCGGGGTTGACGTCGAAGACGGCGACGACCTGGAAGCCGTGGTCGGCGAAGATCGCCGAGCTGGCGATCGCCTGGCCGAGGTTGCCGGCGCCGAACAGGGCGATGTTGTGCTGGCCCGAGGTGCGGAGGATCTTGCGGATCTCCGAGACCAGCGACTCGACGTTGTAGCCGACGCCGCGCTTGCCGAACTTGCCGAAGCCGGAGAGGTCGCGGCGGATCTGGGTCGGGTTGATGTGGGTGTACTCGGAGAGCTCCTGCGAGGAGATCGTCTCGCGGCCCATCTTGCGCGCCTGGGTCAGCACCTGCAGGTAGCGCGAGAGGCGCGCGGCGACGCCGAGCGAGAGGCGCTCGCCTTCAATCGGAAAACCGCCCGAGGCTTCGATCTCGTCGATCAGTTCGACCATGCCCCCACAGTATCGAGCCTCGCCCGCACGACCGCTCTGTCGAACGCCAACTCGGAGGCGACGATGCCGTCGATCTCGACCACCGGGATCCGCTCGAGGTGGCGGCGCAGCAGCAGCTCGTCGCTCTCGATGTCGATCTCGTGCAGGGCGAACCGATAGCCCTCGCGATGCAGCTCCACAAGCCCCTCGATCGCCTCCTCGCAGAGGTGACAGCCGGGCCGCGAGTAGACGACTACCTCGGCCAACTCAGTGGGCGACGGCGGCGCGATCGCCGCTGGCGAAGGCGTCGTAGCCGAGGTAGTCGGGGTAGGCCAAACGGGGGGCGAAACGGGCGGCGGAGCCGATCATCGCGGCGTTGTCGGTGCAGAGCTCGATCGGCACCAGCTTCAGCGCCACGCCCTGGCGCCGGCAGAGCTCGCCGACCGCCTCGCGCAGCGGGCCGTTGGCGGCGACGCCGCCGCCCAGCGCCACGGCCTCCCAGTCGCCCCGCTGCAGCGCTCGCTTCGTCTTTGCCGTCAGCTGGCCGACGACGGCGGCCTGGAAGCTGGCGGCGAGGTCGGCGCGGCGCTCGGCGACCCCCTCGGGGCCGAGCTCGCGGCAGCGGTAGACGAGCGCCGTCTTGAGGCCGCTGAAGCTGAAGTCGAGGCCGGGGTCGCGGCTCATCGCGACCGGCATCTCGAACGCCTCCGGGTCCCCCCCGCGCGCCGCGCGTTCGAGCGCCGGGCCGCCGGGGAAGCCGAGCCCGAGCAGCCGCGCCGACTTATCGAAGGCCTCGCCGGCGGCGTCGTCGAGCGTCTGTCCCAGCACCTCGTGGCCCGCGTGGTCGCGGACCGCGGCCAGCAGCGTGTGGCCGCCGCTGGCGAGGAGGCAGAGGAAGGGCGGCTCGAGCGGCTCGGGCTCGAGGAAGTTGGCGGCGACGTGGCCCTGCAGGTGGTCGACCGGGATCAGCGGCAGCCGCCGCGCCGCGGCGATCGCCTTCGCCGTGCTGACCCCGACCAGGAGGGCGCCGATCAGCCCCGGCCCGGCGGTCACCGCGACCGCCTCGACGTCGTCGAGCCCGACCCCGGCCGCGGCCAGCGCCGCCTGCACCAGCGGCGCCGTCAGCTCGAGGTGGTGGCGGGCGGCGACCTCGGGGACGACGCCGCCGAAGGCGGCGTGGGCGTCGGTCTGCGAGGAGATCAGGTTGGCGAGGATCCGCGGGCCGTCGAGGACGGCGGCGCAGGTGTCGTCGCAGGAGGTCTCGATGGCCAGGATCAGCGACAAGGCAGCGTCTCCCGGCGCCTCAGTCCAGCCACATGATCAGCGCGTCCTCGCCGTTGTCGTGGTAGTAGCGCGGGCGGACGCCGGCGGAACGGAAGCCGAACCGTTCGTACATCGCGATCGCGCCGTGGTTGGAGACGCGGACCTCGAGCGTGAACGGGAGCTGGCCGCGGCCCTCCTCGAACAGGCGCCGCATCAGCTGGCCGGCGACGCCGGTGCCGCGCGCCTCGGGGGCGACGGCGATGTTCATCAGGTGCCAGACCTGGTCGTAGCGCGAGCAGACGACGTAGCCGAGCAGCTCCTCGCCGGCGCTGGCGGCGAGGCAGATCCCGGTCGGCTTGGAGAGCTCGAGCACGAACATCGCCAGCGACCAGGGGGTCGGGAACGAGCGCCGCTCGATCGCGATCACCGCTGGCAGGTCGCTGTAGGCGAGCCGCCGCACGCGGAGCTCCTGGGTCAGCTCATTCGGCTCTGTGGAAAGAATCTCGCTCACGCCACCGCTCCGCGTCGGGGGGTCTCAGGTAGATCGGTGCGAGCGGCCCGCCGGCGCCTTCATCTGCCGCCGCCAGCGCGCAGACGTGGCGCGCGGCGACCCGGTGCACGGGGTCGGCATCGTCCGCGATGCGGACACCGTCTCGGGACAGCTCGTGACGAAATCGTACCGCCCCGGGGCCGGCCACCGACGGGATCGCGTCGAGCCCGGCGACGCGCTTCGCCAACTCCTCGGGACGGCAGACCAGCGGCTCCCAGAGCCGCTCGCCGCCAGGCGCGTAGAGCGCGGCGAAGACCTCGCCGCGGAAGCCGTCGAGGACCGCCAGCACCTCGCCCTCCGCGCCGGCCTCGGCGATCCCACGGGCGAGCGCGTCGAGGGTGCCGACGCCGCTGGCCACGATCCCGGTCGCGCCGGCCAGCCCGCGCGCGGTGGCGATCCCGATCCGCAGCCCGGTGAACGAGCCCGGCCCGAGCCCGACCGCGATCCGGTCGACCGCCGCCCAGCCGCCGGCGGCGGTGGCGGCGCGCTCGACCTCGGCCAGCAGCGAGGTCGCATGCCGCGGCCGTCCCGTCGCCGCGAGGCCGAGCTGGGACTCGTGCAGGACCTCGCCGTCGCGCCAGGCACAGGCGGCGGTGTCGACGGTAGCGGTGTCGAAGCCGACGACTACCAGAGCCGCTCAGCCCCCAGGCGGTCGCCTCCCGGCCTCAGCTCTTGACCCGGAAGACGAAGCTGCCGACTTTCTTGCCCTTGACGAACCAGGTGACGCGGTGCTTGCCGGGGATCGTCGAGGTGATCTTGTTCACGTAGAGGGTGCCCTTTTCCGCTTTCTGGGCGTGGGCGCAGAGGCTTTTGCCGCTCGGGAAGCGGACGCAGACCGTGTAGGTGACCTCCCCCTTGAGGCTTTTGAAGAAGGCGCCCTTCTTGGATTTCTTCGGGCAGACGTGCGCGGGCTTCGCATTGCGGGAGATGCCGCAGCCGACGTAGTGCTTGTACGCCGCTGCGCCGGCGCTCGCCGGCACCACGACAGCCAGCACCCCGGTCGCCACCATCAGCGCGACAAGCGCCTTCAGTCCCTTCATGGTCCATCCCTTCGTGGATCGAGTTTGAGATCGCCGATGCTACAAGCTGCTCTCTCCGCAACACGGCCGCGGCCGGGGCGGTTGCGGGGCGGCTCAGGAATTGATCTCGATCCGGCGCCGCTCCGCGCCGGCGTGCTCGATCCGGACCGCGAGCGCCGGCCGGCCGAGATGACCCGAGCCGGCCGCCGGCCACTCGACGAAGGCGACGCCGTCGCCGCCGAGGTAGTCGTCGAGCAGCGCCGGGTCCTCGCCCTCGAGGCCCTCCAGCCGGTAGAGGTCGAGGTGGGAGACAGGCAGTCGCCCGCCCTCGTAGCGCTGGCCGATCGTGAAGGTCGGCGAGGTGACCGGACCGGCGATCCCCAGCGCCCGGCAGGCACCGCGGATCAGCGTCGTCTTGCCCGCCCCGACCTCGCCGCTGAGCAGGACGACGTCGCCCGGCGCCAGGCGCTCGGCGAGGCGGGCGCCGACCGCTTCGGTCTCGGCCGGCGAAGCGGTCTCGATCACCTCGGTCTCGGCGGTCTCGCTCACCCGGCGAACCTAGATGATCGATCCCACGGCGGGTGCAACCGGGCGCGGCCGCGGCGAGGACGCACTTATGCCCGGTATGCGAGGAGAAGTGCGTTCTCACCGAGGGGTCAGCCGAAGAAGCCGAGCTGGTCGGCGGGCGGCGGCTCGGGCGGGGCCTCCTCGGCGGGCTCCTCCTCGACGCTCGGGGCGAGCTCCGGGTCGGGGCCGGCGAGCAGGCCGGGGATCGTGGCGAAGTCGCTGCGCAGCGTCTCCTTCATCGCCGGCGTCCGCAGCGCCGCCGCCGGGTGCAGCAGCGGCAGCAGGAAGACCGGCCGGCCGCCCAGCTCGTGCAGCTGCGGCGTGCCGCGCACGCGGGTGATGCCGACGGGGCTGCCGGTCAGCAGCTTGGTCGCGAAGTTGCCGAGCGTGCAGACGACCTTCGGCTCGATCAGCCGCACCTGCTCGAACAGGTAGGGCTCGCAGGCCTGGATCTCGAGCGGCAGCGGGTCGCGGTTGCCCGGTGGCCGCGACTTCAGCACGTTGGCGATGAAGACGTCCTCGCGCGCCATGCCGATCTCGGCCAGCAGCTGGTTCAGCAGCTGGCCGGCGCGGCCGACGAAGGGCAGGCCCTGGCGGTCCTCTTCGGCCCCCGGCGCCTCGCCGACGAACATCAGGTCGGCGTCGGCGTTGCCGGCGCCGAAGACCGCTTTGGTCCGCGTCTCGTACAGGGGGCATTTGGTGCAGGTCTGGACTTCCTTGTAGAGGGCGACGAGCTGCTCACGGCGCTCCTCCGCGCTGGCGCTCACGGCTTCTCTCCCGCCGCCCGCCGCTTGCGCGACTCGGCGATCCGCTCGCCGCGGGCGGCTTCGCGCTCGCGCCGCCGCGATTCGTCAGAGCGCACGGCGGCCCCGCGCGGCTGCCGTCCCGGCGGTGAGACCGGCGAGATCAACCGCCGGGTCCGCTCGCTGCCGCAGCCGGAGCAGGGC
>CAZHLT010000211.1:0-3879 GCA_964533285.1 uncultured Conexibacteraceae bacterium
GGTGTGGACGCCCATCGGGTCGACGTTCTCGATCGAGCAGATGATCACGACGTTGTCGTTGCGGTCGCGCATCACCTCGAGCTCGAACTCGCCCCAGCCGATCACCGACTCCTCGACCAGCACCTGGTTGATCGGGCTGGCAGCGAGGCCCTCGGAGACGACCTGGAGCAGCTCGGTCTCGTTGCGGCCGACACCGCCCCCTTGGCCGCCCATCGTGAAGGCGGGCCGGACGATCGCCGGCAGGGTGACGCGGCCGTCGGCGAGCGCCTCCTCGACCTCGGCGACGCTCTCGACCGTGATCGACCAGGGAATCCGCAGCCCCGCCGCGGTCATCGTGCGGCGGAATTCCTCGCGGTCCTCGGCGCGGCGGATCGCGTCCTGGTTGGCGCCGATCAGCTCGACTCCGCAGCGCTCCAGCGTGCCATCCTCGTGCAGCGCCATCGCCAGGTTCAGCGCCGTCTGCCCGCCCAGGGTCGGCAGCAGCGCGTCGGGGCGCTCCTTCTCGATGATCTTCGTCACCGGCCCGGGCAGCAGCGGCTCGATGTAGGTCGCGGTGGCGAACTCGGGGTCGGTCATGATCGTCGCCGGGTTGGAGTTGACGAGGACGACCTCGAAGCCCTCCTCGAGCAACACCTTGCAGGCCTGCACGCCGGAGTAGTCGAACTCGGCGGCCTGGCCGATCACGATCGGCCCGGACCCGATCAGCAGGATCTTGTTGATGTCCTCGCGGCGCGGCATGTCAGTCGTTCTCCTTTCGCTCTGCGCCGGGGGCGCGAAAACCGAGCCTGTCAAGGACGCAGGGAGCGTGGCGTGCTCCGCGCGCGAGCGACCGAGGACGCCGACAGGTGGCGGTTTGCAGCGTCATCCGGCCAGCGCGAGGAAGCGGTCGAACAGGTGGCGGGCGTCGTGCGGGCCGGGGCCGGCCTCGGGGTGGTACTGGACGGTGGCACCGGCGACGTCGCGCAGGACCAGGCCCTCGACGGTGCGGTCGTAGAGGTTCAGCTGCGAGAGCTCGGCGACGCCGAAGTCGGTCTCCCAGCGGACCGGCTCATCGCCTTCGATTCGCGGCTCGCCGCCGGGCCCCTGGACGGCGAAGCCGTGGTTCTGCGAGGTGATGTCGATGCGGCCCGTCTCCAGGTCCTTGACCGGGTGGTTGGCGCCACGGTGGCCGAACGGCAGCTTGTAGGTCTCGAGGCCGACCGCGCGGCAGAGCAGCTGGTGGCCGAGGCAGATCCCGAACACCGGCTTTTTGCCGACGATCTCGCGCACCGTCTCGACCACGTAGCCGAGCGCCGCCGGGTCGCCGGGGCCGTTGGCGAGGAAGACGACGTCGGGGTCCTCGGCGAGGACGTCGGCGGCGCTGGCCGCGCAGGGCAGCAGCGTCAGCTTGCAGCCGTGCTGGCGCAGCTGGCGGACGATGCTGAGCTTGACGCCGGTGTCGATCCCGACCACGTGCGGTCCCTCGCCCGCGAAGCGGACCGGCTCGTCGGGGGTGACGAGGCGGGCGAAGTCGGCGCCGGACATCCGCGGCTCGGCCTCGATCGCGTCGCGCGCCTCGGGCTCGGGGACCGTGCTGGGGAAGATGCCGCCGCGCATCGCGCCGCGGTCGCGGATGTGGCGGACCAGGGCGCGGGTGTCGACGCCGCTGAGCGCCGGCGCGCCGCAGTCCCCCAGCCAGTCGAGCCAACCGCCCTCGGCGCTGGCCGCGTCCTCGCCGTTCTTGGCGTCGCGCATGACGACGCCGCGGGCGTGGACCCGGTCGGACTCCATCGCCTCGGCGCAGACGCCGTAGTTGCCGATCAACGGGTAGGTGAAGACGATGATCTGGCCGGCGTAGGAGGGGTCGGTGACCGACTCCTGGTAGCCGGTCATCGAGGTGTTGAAGACGACCTCGCCGGTCACCGCCTCCTCGGCCCCACAACCAACCCCATCGAGCCGCGTCCCATCCTCGAGCAGCAGATAAGCGCTCACGACGACCCTCCTGTCGACTTGCTCTCGCATAGCGAGAGGAACTCGACACTCACGGGGCGACCCCGAGGGAGAAGGCGCGGAGGCGGAAGGCGACCTGGCCGGCGGCGACGGTCATCAGCACCCGGCCGGTCAGGGTGCGATCGGCGCACCAGGAGTTCTGCGAGCGGCTCTCGTAGCCGTCCTCGCCGGCCCGCCACTCGGCGCCGAGGTCGCAGAGGGCGATGTTGGCTTCGCTGCCCGGGGCCAGGGTCGGCCGCGCGATCCCGAAGGGGGCGGCGCCGCCGCCGAGCCGCTCGACCAGCAGCGCCAGGTCGACCACCCCGGGCAGGACCAGCTCGGTGTGGAGCGCGGCGAAGGCCGTCTCCAGGCCGGTCACCCCCATCGCCGCCTGCTCGAAGGGGACCTCCTTTTCCTCGGCCTGGTGCGGCGCGTGGTCGGTGGCGATGCACTCGATCGTGCCGTCGCGCAGGCCCTCGATCAGCGCCTGGCGGTCGGGCTCGGCGCGCAGCGGCGGGTTCATCTTGAAGCGGTGCGGGTCGAGGCTGCGGACCTCCTCGTCGGTCAGCACCAGGTGGTGCGGGCTGGCCTCGGCGCTGATCCGCACGCCGGCCGCCTTGGCGGCGCGGACGATCGCCACCGACTCGGCCGCCGAGAGGTGCTGGACGTGGATCCGCGCCTCCTCGTAGGCGGCGAGGGCGGCGTCGCGGGCGACCATCGTCGACTCCGAGACCGAGGGGATGCCGGCAAGCCCGAGCGCGGCCGAGACCGGGCCCTCGTGCATGACCCCTTCGCCGGAGAGCTCGGGGTCCTCCTCGTGCAGGGCGATGTTGCCGCCGCAGAGCCGCTGGTACTGGAGCGCCCGCCGCATCACCCGGGCGCTGCGGATCGGCAGGCCGTCGTCGGAGAAGCCGAGGGCGCCGGCTTCGCGCAGCTCGACCATCTCGGTCAGCTCCTCGCCGCGCATGTCTTTGGTCACCGTCGCCAGGAACCCGACCGGGACCGAGGCGCCGGCCCGCGCCTGTTCGCGCAGGGCGCTGACGTCGGCCGCGGTCGAGACCGGCGGCTCGGTGTTGGCCATCGCCAGGATGCCGCAGTAGCCGCCGGAGGCGGCGGCGCGGGTGCCGGTCTCGACGTCCTCTTTGTGCTCGTGGCCCGGGGTGCGGAGGTGGACGTGCGGGTCGAAGAAGGCGGGGAAGGCGTGCAGGCCCTCGGCCTCGACCACCTCCGCCCCCTCGCTCTCCCCCGCGCCGGGCGCGGCCAGCTCGGCGATGCGGCCGTCGCGGACGACGACGTCGTGGACGCCGGCGATGCCGGCGACCGGGTCGAGCACCGTGGCGCGGCGCAGCAGCAGCTGCGCCGGCTCGCCGGGGCGGACGTCGAGGACGTCGGTGAGGGCGGCGCTCATGCCGGCTGCCCGATCGGGGTCGGGGCGCCGCCGCCGGGGCTCGGCTCGCCCGCCGGCGCCGTCCGCTCGGAGCCGGCCAGCAGCTCGTAGAGGATCGCCATGCGGACGACGAGGCCGGAGGCGACCTGCTCGGCGATCAGCGACTGCGGCGAGTCGATCGCCTCGCCGGAGAGCTCGACGCCGCGGTTGACCGGCCCGGGGTGCATCAGCAGCTGGCGCGGGTTGAGGCGGCGGCCGGCGACCTGGAAGGTCGCCGCGTACTCGCGCAGCGAGGGGACGAAGCTCTCGCTCATCCGCTCCTGCTGCAGCCGCAGCGCGTAGACGACCTCGGCCTCGCTGAGCCGCTCCAGCGAGTGCGAGACCTCGCAGCCGAGCTCCTCGATCCCGCGCGGGATCAGGGTCGGCGGGCCGCAGACGGTGACCTCGGCCCCCATCCGCTGGAAGGCGATCAGGTTGGAGCGGGCGACGCGGCTGTGGAGGACGTCGCCGACGATCCAGATCCG
>CAZHLT010000212.1:0-1834 GCA_964533285.1 uncultured Conexibacteraceae bacterium
CGAGGTGCCGCCGACCGCCAACCACTGGGAGGCCGCCTACCTGGCGCCGAGCTTCGACCTCGCCCGCGGCTGGCTGCGCCAGCTCGACACCACGCGCGACGACATCTTCTACGACGGCGGCGAGCTGACCGACGCCACCTACAGCGCCTGGCTGCGCGGCAACGCGATCTCCTACGTCGCCCTCCCCGACGCCCCGCTCGACTACTCCTCGACCGCCGAGCGGCGCCTGATCCTGCGCCAGCCGCCCTACCTGGAGCCGGTCTGGTCCTCCGCCCACTGGCGGATCTACCGGGTGGTCGACCCGAAGCCGCTGGTCTCGCCGATCGGCCCCGGCCGGGCGCGCACCCTCTGGGTCGGCCGCCAGGGCTTCGCCCTCGACGTCACCAAGCCCGGCCTCTTCCTCGTCCGCGTCAACTTCACCCCCTACTGGTCGCTCTCCCGCGGCAAGGGCTGCCTGCTGCGCGGCGGCGACTGGACCCTCGCCCGCACCACCCACACCGGCGTCCTCCGCGTCGACGCCGACTTCTCCCTCGGCGGCGCCCTCAACGCCGTCACCGGCGCCGGCAAGACCTGCTGAGTCAGCGCCCGGGACGTTGACGCCCGGCGGCGTGCTCGAAGGCGCGAGCGCGACTCAGGCGTAGGTCGCGAGGCGGATGCGGTCGAAGGCGAGCACCTTGTTCGAGGCTCGGCCTTCGGTCTCGGCGACGATCGTCGCCTTCGCCGCCTCGACGTCGCGTCCGAGCAGCGCCCGGACCGCGTCGGTGACGGTGAGGATCCGGGTCGCCGGCTCCAGCTGGTGCGGCGGGCGGAGGTCGAAGGGGTCGCGCTCGCCGGGCAGGTCGCAGTGGCCGACGTCGCCGAAGCAGCCGCCGTGGCCGAAGACGAAGAAGGTGCCGACGTAGGCGCGGTGCTCGGGCCCGGGGTCGCCGCCGACCCCGCGGGCGTCGAGGTAGACGCGGGCCGAGAAGGACTCGCCGGAGTGGTCGAGGCCGTAGAGGATCAGGTCGACGCGGTCGAACTCGTGGCCGGGCGGCGGCAGCTCGATCGGGTCGCTGGTGAAGCGCTCAACCATGGCCGGGTCCCGGCGCCGCCGCGGTCGCGGCGGCGTAGTCGTAGCCGAGGAGCGTCACGTCGAGCGTGTCTCGCACCGTCAGCGGGAACGGCGGCAGCGGCCGGTCGAGCAGCGCCCGTGGCATCCCGGCGCCCGGATGGCGCAGCTGCCAGAGGTACCAGAGCCGGTCGATCATGCAGTGGTGCGCCCAGAAGAGCGGGTCGTAGGCGGCGGTCGGCACGTCGCCCATCGTGCCGCCGACCCAGACGTGGACGCCGTCGTGGATGCTCTCGAGCTGGGTCTGGAAGGTGAGGAAGTCGCGGTTGGAGAGGACGAGCTCGACTTCGCCGGGGCTCGGCAGGCGGCCCGGCGAGCCCGGTGCCCGGACGGTGCGCGTCTGGTTCGGGAAGCGGCGCCCGCTGGGCTGGATCGGCGAGTCGTACAGCGGGTTCTTGACGCCGTCGACGCGGCGCCGCGCGTAGGCGGCTGGGACCCCCTCCTCGTGGTGGGAGGTCCAGTCCCACCAGGGGAGCGTCACCCCCGGCACCCGTTCCTGCAGCGCCTTCTCCGTCATGTAGAGGTAGGCGCGGTGCCAGGGCAGGAAGAGCTCTTCGTGGTGGACGCAGTAGATCGGCAGCGGCAGGCCGTGGATGCCGGCCCAGTACTGCCAGCCGCGGTCGTCGGCAATCCCCTGCGCGGCGCTGATCGCCTGGCGTAAGTCGGCCATTTGGCCGTGCTTCAGCCGCCGCGCGCTGCGCGGGTGGCGCAGCCGCCGCGGCGCCC
>CAZHLT010000213.1:0-5485 GCA_964533285.1 uncultured Conexibacteraceae bacterium
CCACATCCTCCTGCCCTTCACCGGCACCGAGATCTCGCGCCGCGCGGTCGATGCGGCGCTGCGCCTCTCGCGCGCCGAGGGCGCGACGCTGATGCCCGCCTACCTGGCGCAGGTGCCGAAGAGCCTGCCGCTTGACTGCGCGATCCCGAAGGAGGCGGCGAAGGCGATGTCGATGCTGGAGGCGGTCGAACAGCGGGCCAGCGCCCAGGGCGTCCCGGTCGACGCCCGGATCGAGCGCGGCCGCTCCTACCGCCACGCCCTGGCGCGGCTGCTGCAGAGCGAGACCTTCGACCGCGTCGTCGTCTCGGCGACCGCGACCGGCACCGCCGGGCTCTCCGGCGACGATCTCGTCTGGTTGCTGGAGAAGGCGCCGGCCGAGGTGATGATCCTGCGCCCGGGCCCGGAGGACCACCGGGTGCTCGGCCCGCTCGCCGCGGCCAACGGCGGCGTCAGCCGACGATCGCCGTGATCAGGTGGCCGATGGCGAAGCCGACGCCGGCGCTGAGGCCGCCGATCAGCAGCACCTGGATCCCGGCCCGGGCGCGGCTCTGGCGGGCGACGGTCCCCTTGATCAGCCCGAGCGCGAAGAGCGCGACCAGGGTGCAGGTGAGGCTGACGAGCAGCGCCGGGGCGATCAGCGGCAGCACCGCGTAGGGCCAGAGCGGGATGATCGCGGCGCCGAGGTAGGTGAGGCCGACGACCAGGGCGTCGCCGAGGGCGGCGCCGCCGACGTCGGGCGAGAGGCCGAGCTCCTTCTGGACCTTGGTGCGGAGGAAGACGTCGGGGTTGGCGGCGAGGCCGGCGGCGACCCGCTCGGCGTCGGCCCGCGGCAGGCCTTCGTCCTCGAGGATCAGCGCCAGCTCGGCCTGCTCGCGCTCGGGCTCCTCGACCACCTCCTGGTGCTCGTCGGCGATCTCCGCCGCGTAGAGCGCCTCCTCGGCCTCGCTGGCCAGGTAGGAGCCGCCGCCCATCGCGATGCAGCCGGCGACCGCCTCGGCGAAGCCGGCGACGAGGATCGCCGCCCGCCCCGGGTTCGCCGCCGCCATCCCGGTGACGACGCCGAGCGGTACCAGCAGCCCGTCCTGGGCGCCGAGCACGAACTCGCGGATCCGCGAGGCGCGCTCGATCCGCGCCGCCTCGCCCAGCGCGTGCTCTTCGATGTGGCGGCGGGCGACCGCGCGACCGCCGGTGCTGCTCTCAGCGGGGCTCACGCCCCAATGATGACCGCCTCAGCCGGCGGCGAGGCCCATCCGCAGGGCGCCGGCGATCTCGAACATCGCCGCCCGCGAGGAGCGGCTGATGTCGGTCTGGTTGGCGAAGCCGTGGATCAGGCCCGAGTAGCGGCGCAGCGCCACCCGGTTGCCGGCCTCGCGCAGGCGGTGGGCGTAGGCCTCGCCCTCGTCGCGCAGCGGGTCGAAGCCGGCGGTGGCGACGTAGGCGGGGGCCAGGCCGGAGAGGTCGGGGGCTTTGAGGATCGAGATGTCGGGATCCTCGATGTCGGTCCCGGGGCCGACGTAGAAGCCCTCGAAGTGGTCCATGTCGGCCTTGGTGAGGAGGAAGCCGTCGGCGAACAGCAGCCGTGAGGGCGGGTCCTCGGCCGAGTCGGTGACCGGGTAGATCAGCAGCTGCATGGCCGGCGCCGGGCCGCCCTCGTCACGACCGCGGCGGGCGACGACCGCGGCCATGTTGCCGCCGGCCGAGTCGCCGCCGACGGCGACCCGGGCCGGGTCGGCGCCGAGCGTCGCCGCGCTCTCGGCCGCCCAGGCGAAGGCCGCCCAGGCGTCTTCGAGCGGCGCCGGGAAGGGGTGCTCGGGGGAGAGGCGGTAGTCGATCGAGAGCACGGCGACGCCGGCGACGGCGGCGAGGAAGCGGCAGACGCCGTCGTGGGTGTCGAGGTCGCCGATCACCCAGCCGCCGCCGTGGTAGTAGACGAGCAGCGGCGGCGGCGAGCCGCCGTGGACCCCAGCCGGGACGTAGTGGCGGGCCGGCAGCGGGCCGGCCGCGGTCGGGATCTCGATCTCGTCGACGCGGGCCATCGGGATCGGTCGCGGTCCCTTCGCCGCCTCGGCACCGTGCCGGTTCATCTCCCGCGCCTGCTCGGGCGGCAGCCCGTTGGTGTAGGAGTTGGTCCCGGCCGACTCGGCGAGGCGCAGGAGGACGTGGACGTCGCTGGCCAGCGTCTGCCCGTCGATCCGCGGCGGCCGCCCGAACAGCAGCCGCTGCGTGCGCGGCGCCAGGCCGCAGGCGAATTTGACGACGCGGTGCTCGGCCCGCGGCGAGAGTCGGGGAGGACTGGCCATCCAGCCAAACCCTATACGCGTCCCGCGAACGACGTCACGCATCCGTGTCACATCGGCGCGCCAACCTCGCGGGTGGCGCGATGGAGGCGACGGCGATCAGCGCCGCGACGCCGAGGTCGTGCGGGCCTGAGGCCGGCTCCTCAGCCGTAGGAGATCAGCTCGATCAGGCTGCCGTCGGGGTCGCGGCAGTAGACGCTGCGGCCGGGGCCGCGGGCGCCGCTGCGCTCGATCGGGCCGTAGGGCTCCTGGCCGATCGCCCGCACCATCTCCGCCGCCTGCTCCGCCGGCCCCGGCCAGACGAAGCAGAGGTCGCTGTTGCCGGGGCGCACCGGGTCGAGCGCGAGCGGCTCGGCGGCGACGCCGGGCTCGTGCAGGTTGAGCTGCTGCGCGCCGATCCGCAGGGCGATGCCGCCGCCCGGCCGCGGCACCACCTCGGCCCCGAGCAGGGTCGTGTAGAAGGCGATCGCGGCGTCGCGGTTGGCGCTGGCGATGACGACGTGGTCGAGCTCCAGCGCGACCCGCGGCCCAGGCTGCCGCTCGCTCCAGCCGAGTAGTGTCAGCGCGGCCAGAGCGCCGACGCCGAGCAGGTAGAGGAGGGCGAGGAGGCCGTAGAGGTCGGCGCCGATGTCGCGGCCCTCGTTGGCGATTTCGATCACGCTGAGCAGCACCAGCAGGGCGACGACGACGATCGTGCCGTCGCTGATCCGGGCCCACGGCGCCGCCGGGCCTTCGCGCTCGCGCCAGCGCAGCAGCAGCGCCACCTGACCGCCGCCGAGGGCGAGGACGACGAAGCTGCCGGCGAGGTGCCAGTCGCCGCCGAGCGGCCCCTCGTCCAGGATGTTCCTGGTGACCAGCGCGAAGGCGATCGCGGCGACGACGGCGACGACGACGCCCACGGTCGGCAGCGGCGGCCGCCGGTCTGTCAGCGAGAGCCCGGCGGCGAAGACGAGGAGCGCGACGCCGAGGACGAGCGCGGTGAAGACCAGCTTGCCCGAGGCTTCGTCCCCCTCGAGCCCGCCGCCCAGCACCTTCACCAGCCCGACGACCCCGCCGATCGCCAACGCCGCGATCAGCAGCAGCCCGAGGATCCGCCCGACGTCGACCTCACCGCCCCTGTCCACGCCCCCACCATAGAAGCCCCCACCGGACACTCAACAAACGTCCGGCCGAGATCGAGTGTCACCTTTTCCTCTTATAGAAGGGGAAAAGTGACACCTCGATTTTTCAGGCCAGCCGAATCAGCTCGCGGCCCTGAGGTCAGAGGACCAAGCGAGGGCGTGCACGCGGCGAAGCGACAGTGCTCTGCACGGCGCGAAGCCGCGGGTGCGACTTCGCGCCGTGTCCTATGACCTCAGCCGCAGCCGGTGTTGTTGCCGCAGGACGGGCACGTGTAGCAGCTGCCCGTGCGCTGCATCATGCCGCCGCACTGCTCGCAGGCCGGGCCGAGCTCGAGGCCCTGCATCTTCGCCGGCCGCACCGGGGGGGTTTCGGTCATCGCCGCGGCCGCCGGTCGCGGCGCGCTCGCCTTCGCCTCGACACCGTTGGCGTGGCCGTTGGCGGGGCCGGCGGTGTCGCCGGCGAGGCCGATGCTCATCTGCGCGGTCTCCGCTTCCTTCTTGGAGCGGACCTCCTGGGTCATGATCCCCAGTTCCTCGAGCGTCTCGGTGTCGTCGATGAAGCGGCTCGCCAGCCAGCGCATGATGTAGTCCGGCATCGATTTGGCGAACGGGATCTCCGGGTTGGTGGTCATCCCCTCCGGCTCGAAGCGCATGTAGCTGAACTTGCGCACGAAGGTCTCGAGCGGGACGCCGTACTGGAGGCCGAGCGAGATCGCGGTGGCGAAGGCGTTGAGCAGCCCGCGCATCGTCGAGCCCTCCTTGCCGATGTCGGTGAGGAAGATCTCGCCGACGCTGCCGTCCTCGTACTTGCCGGCGGTGATGTAGCCCTCGTGGCCGCCGATCGAGAACTTGTGGGTGATCGATTCGCGCTCGCGCGGCATTTTTTTCCGTTCCGGCGGCAGCACGACGACCTCGGGCTCGGCTTTCTCCTTCTCCTCCTGGGCGTCGGTGCGCAGCGCCTGCGCCGTCTTCGAGCCGTCGCGGTAGATCGCCAGCGCCTTGAGGCCGCCCTTCCAGCCGCGGGTGTAGGCGTCGGCGATGTCGGCGACCGTCGCCGACTGCGGCAGGTTGACGGTCTTCGAGATCGCACCGGAGATGAACGGCTGCGTCGCCGCCATCATGTCGATGTGGCCGGTGTGGGAGATCGCCCGCTCGCCGACCGCGACGTCGAACACCGGCAGGTGCTCCTCCTTGAGCCCGGGAGCGCCGACGATCGTGCCCTGCTCGGCGATGTAGGCGTCGATCTGGTCGATCTCCGCCTGCGAGTAGCCGAGCGTGCGCAGCGCCAGCGGCACCGAGCGGTTGACGATCGTCATCTGGCCGCCGCCGACCAGCTCCTTGAACTTGACCAGCGAGAAGTCGGGCTCGATCCCGGTCGTGTCGCAGTCCATCAGGAAGCTGATCGTCCCGGTCGGAGCCAGCACCGTCGCCTGCGCGTTGCGGTAGCCGTGCTCCTCGCCGAGCTCGACCGCTTCGTCCCAGGCCCGCTGCGCGGCCTCGAGCAGGTCGCCTTTGATCCCGGTCGCGTCGACGTCGTAGGCGGCGTCGCGGTGCATCCGCATGACGCCGTTGTGCGGCTCGCGGTTGCGCTCGTACTCGTCGTAGGGCCCGGTCGCGCCGGCGGCGATCAGCGCCGACTGGCGGTAGGCGCGGCCGGTCATCAGCGCCGTGATCGCGGCGGCGACGTTGCGGCCCTCGTCGGAGTCGTAGGGGAGGCCGTCCGACATCAGCAGGGCGCCGAGGTTGGCGTAGCCGAGGCCGAGCTGGCGGAAGCGGCGCGCGTTGTCGCCGATCTCCTCGGTCGGGTAGCTCGAGGGCGAGACGATGATCTCCTGGGCGAGGAAGACGATGTCGACCGCGTGCTCGAACTCCTCGACGTCGAAGCTGCCGTCCTCGCGGCGGAATTTCATCAGGTTGAGCGAGGCGAGGTTGCAGGCGGAGTCGTCGACGTGCATGTACTCGCTGCAGGGGTTGGAGGCGTTGATCCGGCCCGACTCCGGGCAGGTGTGCCAGCGGTTGATCGTGGTGTCGTACTGGACGCCGGGGTCGGCGCAGCGCCAGGCGGCG
>CAZHLT010000214.1:0-3779 GCA_964533285.1 uncultured Conexibacteraceae bacterium
TTGCGCCGCTTGCAGGTCGGGCAGAGGCGGCGGGCGAGCCGCTGGGCGACGACGCAGTCGACGGCGGAGGCGGTGAGGAAGGTCTCGATCCCCATCTCGCCGAGGCGGGCGATCGCGCCGGGGGCGTCGTTGGTGTGCAGCGTGGTCAGCATCATGTGGCCGGTCAGCGCCGCCTCGATCGCGATCCGCGCCGTCTCCGCGTCGCGGATCTCGCCGACCATGACGATGTCGGGGTCGGCGCGGAGGATCGAGCGCAGGCCGGTGGCGAAGTCGAGCCCGGCCTTGCGGTTGACGTTCATCTGGTTGACGCCGTCGATCCGGTACTCGACCGGGTCCTCGATCGTGATGATCTTCTTCTCGATCTCGTTCAGCTCGGCGAGCGCCGCGTACAGCGTCGTGCTCTTGCCCGAGCCGGTCGGGCCGGTGACCAGGACGGCGCCGTAGGCCTGGTGAAAGGCGGACTCGAAGCGGGCGCGGGCGGAGCCGTCCATGCCGAGGTCGTCGAGCGTGCGCTGGGCGTTGCTTTCGTCGAGGATGCGGATCGTCGACCCCTCGCCGCGCTGGGTCGGCAGCGTGGTGACGCGGAGGTCGATGCGGCGCTCGTCGACGGCAACGCTGACGCGGCCGTCCTGGGGGACCCGTTTCTCGGCGATGTCGAGCTCGCTCATGATCTTCAGGCGCGAGATCACGGCGCCGGTCAGCCGCTTCGGCACGTGCGCGGACTCCTTCAGCACGCCGTCGACGCGGAAGCGGACCCGCAGCTCGCCCTCTTCGGGCTCGAGGTGGACGTCGGAGGCCCCCTCCCCCACCGCCTGGGCGAGGATGCTGTAGACGAGCTTGATCACCGGCGCGTCCTCGGCGCTGACCTGCATCTCGCTGACCGCGGCGAGCTCTTCCTCTTCCACTTCCGGGGCGGCCTCGGTGATCACCGCCTCGGCGGCGGCGCTCTGCAGCGTCCCCAGGCGGGTCAGCAGCCCCTCGACGTCGCCCTTGGCGGCGACCGCGATGCGGCAGTCGAGCCCGGTCGCGATCTGGATGTCGTCGACGGCGAGGACGTTGGCTGGGTCGGCGGCGGCGACCAGCAGCGTCTGCGGATCGACGTAGCCGACCGGCACCGCCTGGTAGCGGCGCGCCATCGTCACCGGGAACAGCGCCGCGGCGGCGACGTCGACGTTGTAGACGGCGAGGTCGACGTGGTCGAGGCCGTAGCGCTCGGCGGTCGCCCGCGCCAGCTGGTCTTCGTTGATCACGCCCTGTTCGAGCAGCAGCGCCTCCGGCGGGCGGCCGGCGCCGCGCGCCGCCTCGACCGCGCTCTGCACCAGTTCCGGCGAGGCGTAGCCGAGCTCGACCAGCACGTCGGTGATGAAGCCCTGCGAGCGGCCCGGGCTGCGCGGCGGCGTCAGCCCGGGGGTCCCCCGGGGCCCGGGATCGGGCAGCGCCGGCGCCGCCGAGCTGCCGGAGTCGGGGACCGGCTGCAGGTGGCTCGGGTAGCGGCTGTGGTCGTAGGAGCTCATCGCCGGCTCATTCCGGGTGGTAGGTCTTTTCGGGGCCCTTGTAGTTGGCGTCGCGCACCGCCTGGATCGCGGTCCTCTCGGTCTGCAGGCCGTAGTCGACGCTGGCCTGGGGGACGCCGCCGCTGAGCTTGCGGGGGCGGACGACGACGAGGGCGGGGACGCGGTTGATCTCGAGGCCGACGGTGATCGCCGCGTAGCGCGGCAGCTGCCGCACCGGGACTTCGATCACGGCGACGTCGGGCAGCACGGCCAGCGCTTCGCTGGCCGCCTTGACGCGGCGGTCGTCGATGCCGCCGTTGTGGACGATCAGCAGGACGACGGTCTTGTTCGCCTTGTAGGCGGCGCGGTATTCAGCCGGCGGTGGCGGCGCCGGCACCGAGATCGGCGTGCCGCCGCCGCCGACCGCGGCGACGCTGCCTTCTTCGACGCCGGCGATCGCGTTTTCGACCGCTTCGCCGGGGCTCGAGCCGCTCGCCGTCACCCCGTTGACGGTCGCCACGGTGGGCCCTTCGACCGCGGCCGATTCTTCTTCTTCTTCGCCGCCGCCCGGTTTGAGGACGAAGACGACGAGGGCGAGGACGACGAGGACGCCGATCAGTCCGGCCTGCACCATCGGGTTGTTGTTGAGCTGCTCCCTCACCGGGCGACCGCCTCGCTCTGGCGCGCCTGCAGCTGCTCGATGCCGCTGGCGCGCTGGCCGCCGGCAGCCAGCATCAGCTTGAAGTCGTGCGGGTTGGAGGCGTACTCGAGCGCCACCTCTTCGGTGATCCGGCCGGCCATCGCGTACCCCAGCAGCGACTGGTCGAAGGTCCGCATCCCGTAGTACTCGCCTTCGGCGATGACCTCGGTGATCTTGCCGGTTTCCTCGGGGTTGAGGATCAGGTCCTGGATGCGGCCGGTGACCACCATCACCTCCGAGGCCGGCACCCGGCCCTCGCCGGTGACGTCGGGGACGAGGCGCTGGGCGATCGCCCCCTTCAGCGTCCCCGCCAGCATCACCCGCGACTGGTGCTGCAGGTGGGGCGGGAAGAAGTCGACGATGCGGTTGATCGTCTCGGTCGCGTCGAGCGTGTGCACGGTCGAGAGCACGAGGTGGCCGGTCTCGGCCGCCGACAGCGCCGTCCGCACCGTCTCCTCGTCGCGCATCTCGCCGATCAGGATCACGTCGGGGTCCTGGCGCAGCACCCGCCGCATCGCCCGACCGAAGCCCTTGGTGTCCGAGCCGACTTCGCGCTGATTGATGATCGAGCGTTTGTCGGGGTGCAGGTACTCGATCGGGTCCTCGAGCGTGATGATGTGACGCGGCCGCGTCTGGTTGATGTGGTCGATCATCGCCGCCAGCGTCGTGCTCTTGCCCGAGCCGGTGGTGCCGGTGACGAGGACGATCCCGCGCGGCTCCTCGGCCAGGCGGCGGACCACGTCGGGCAGCCCGAGGTCGTCGATCGAGCGGATCTCGAAGGGGATCGCGCGGCAGACGATCGAGATCGCGCCGCGCTGCCTGAAGCAGTTGACGCGGAAGCGGGAGACGCCCTCCAGGGCGTAGGAGAAGTCGGCCTCGCCGTCCTCCTCGAATTCGGTCAGCGAGCGGACCTCGGCGATGTCATGGAAGGCCTTCTCGGTGTCCTGGGCGCTGAGCTGCCCGAAGCCCTCGAGCGGGATCAGCTCGCCGTGCATGCGGGCGACCGGCGGCGAGTCGACCTTGACGTGAAGGTCCGACCCCTCCCGCTCGACGAGGGTGCGCAGGGCTGAATCGATGTCGAACATCCCGACCTTTATCGGCCGCGACGTGTAGCCGCTTGAACGCTGATTCCAGGCGGGTGCAAGAGGGGTCCGGTCACCCTCTGGGCGAAGCTAGTCACGCCCCTGGCGGGGCTGCTCCCTCATGTTGCTGCCCGCCTATGGCGGGCACAGAATCAGATGACATTTGGGCCCTTCGGGCGAGCATCGCCCAGAGGGTGATCGGACCCCTCCCACAAGCCGGGATCAAGGGTCCGTCCGGCGAAGACTCGCGGCCGCCGGCCGAGGTAGCTTCCGAGGGTTGGAGTGCGCCGCCGGCCGGAGTAGCTTCCCGGCCGGCGGCGCGTGAGGCTTGGTTATGCGACCTCGCGCAGTTTCTGGGCCTCACCGAGACTCTGGAGCTTTTTCAGGCTCTGGTTCTCGATCTGGCGGATCCGCTCGCGGGTGACGTTGAAGGTGCGGCCGACCTCGTCCAGGGTCCGCGGGTGCTCGCCGCCGAGCCCGTAGCGGAGCTCGAGCACGCGGCGC
>CAZHLT010000215.1:0-3384 GCA_964533285.1 uncultured Conexibacteraceae bacterium
TGGAAGACCCTGGCGGCGACCCCGGGGTGCGAGCGCATCCCGGCGCCGATGATCGAGACCTTGCCGATCTGCTCGTCGGTGCGGACCTGCTGCGAGACGTCGCCGAGCCCGGCGATCACGTCCTTGGCGGTGGTCAGGTCGCCGCGGTCGACGGTGAACGAGAGGTCGGCCAGCTGGTCGTCGCCGGCCGGCTCGTTCTGGATGATCACGTCGACGTTGACGCTGGCCTCGGCGAGGGCGCTGAAGATGCGGCCGGCGACGCCGGGCTCGTCGCGGACGCCGGTCAGCGTCACGCGGGCCTCGGCGTTGGAGTGGGTGACGGCGGTGACGAAGGGTTGCTCCATGGTCTCTTCCTCTGACACGACGAGGGTACCGGGACCGTCTTCGAAGCTGCTGCGGCAGTGGATGCGGACGCCGTGGTTGCGCGCGTACTCGACCGAGCGCAGCTGCAGCACCCCGGCCCCGGAGGCCGACATCTCGAGCATCTCCTCGAAGGAGACGACCGGCAGCTTGCGGGCGTCGGCGACGATCCGCGGGTCGGCGCTGAAGACGCCGGCGACGTCGGTGTAGATCTCGCAGACGCTGGCGCCGAGAGCGGCGGCGAGGGCGACCGCGGTGGTGTCGGAGCCGCCGCGGCCGAGGGTGGTGACGTCGCGGCTCTCGGTCGAGACGCCCTGGAAGCCGGCGACGAGGACGATCCGGTCCTCCTCCAGCGCCGCCCGGATCCGCTCGGCGCGGACGTCGATGATCCGCGCCTTGGTGTGGGTCGAGTCGGTGACGATGCCGGCCTGCGAGCCGGTCAGCGAGATCGCCTCGTGGCCCATGTCGTGGATCGCCATCGCGCAGAGCGCGCAGGAGATCCGCTCGCCGGTCGAGAGCAGCATGTCCATCTCGCGGGCGACCGGGCGCTCGGAGATCTCCAGCGCCTGGGCGACCAGTTCGTCGGTGGTCTTGCCGCGGGCCGAGAGCACGGCGACGACGCGGTTGCCGGCCTCGCGGGCGGCGACGACGCGGCCGGCGGCGCGCTTGATCTGCTCGGCGCCGGCGACCGAGGTGCCGCCGAACTTCATCACAACGATGTCTGACTGGCCGCTGGGCATCTCGGGTGAGGATAGAGAGCGACGCTCAAGCTGTGCCTGGGAGAGCCGATAACTCGGTCCGTGGAGCCGAAGACCAGCATCCTCCCCGCCGTGTCCTCGTTCGAGGACGCCTCGCCCCAGGGCGCGCGGCTGCTCGTCGCCAGCCGCCTCGCCACCAGCCTCTCGCGAGCGCAGAGCGTCGACGAGATCGCCGGCGAGGCGGTGCTGCTGCTGCACGACTCCTTCGACTACTACCTGGCGGTGATCCAGCGGCTCGACCCCGACGGCCGCCTGCGGGTGGTCGCCGGCGCCGGCCCGCTGGCCGACGGCCAGGCCGACTTCCTCGCCTGGGAACAGCCGGTCGAGATCGGCGTCAACGGCCGCGTCGCCCGCACCGGCCGCGCCGCGATGGTCAACGACACCCGCCTCGACTCCGACTACCTCGCCCGCAACCCGCGCACCGACCCCGGCTCGGAGCTGTCGCTGCCGATCCACGTCGCCGGCTCGATCTGGGGCGTGCTCAACATCGAGCAGGTCGAGGCCGGCGCCTTCGCCGAGGAGGACCTGCTGCTCGCCCACGTCGTCGCCAGCCAGGTCGGGGCGGCGGTCCACCGCTGCCAACTGGTCGACGAACTCGAGGGCGCCTTCCTGACCACGATCGGCGTCCTCTCCGATGCCGTCGAGCTGCGCGACGCTTACACCGCCGACCACGCCAACGAGGTCGCCGACCTCGCCGTCGCGGTCGGCGCCCGGCTCGGCCTGGACGGCGTCGAGCTCGACCGCCTCCGCTACGGCGCCCTGCTCCACGACGTCGGCAAGATCGGCGTCCCCGGCGAGGTCCTGCGCAAGCCCGGCCCGCTCAGCCCGGCCGAGCGCGAGCTGATGGACGAGCACACCGCGATCGGCGCCCGCATGCTGCAGCGCATCCCCTTCCTCGCCCCCGTCGCCCCGCTCGTCCGCTCCGCCCACGAGCGCTGGGACGGCGGCGGCTACCCCGACGGCCTCAGCGGCGAGGAGATCCCCCGCGGCGCGATGGTGATCGCCACCTGCGACGCCTTCCACGCGATGACCTCGACCCGCAGCTACCGCCGGGCGATGGACCGCGGCGCCGCGGTCGCCGAGCTCCGCGCCAACGCCGGCACCCAGTTCGACCCCGAGGTAGTCACCGCCCTGATCGCCGAGCTCCAGCCGTAGAAAGCGCCGAAAACCCGAGCAAGTTGCGCCGACGCGCGACGGCGAACCAAAGCCGGGGGGAGAACCCACCCCGCGATCGCCATTTCATTCGCCATGCGAGCGAAATGGCGATCACAGAGGGAGGAGCAGGGTTCTGAGAAGGCGCTGGCCGAACTGGCGGGAAGGCAGCACGGTGTGGTCTCGATCAGGCAGCTGCTTGGGCCGCTCGGGTACTCGCAGGCGGCAATATCACGGGCCGTTGCGGCGGGACGTCTCCACCGCCTCTACACCGGCGTCTATGCCGTCGGGCACACGGACATATCGCTGCATGGCGAATGCCTTGCCGCGGTCCTCGCCTGTGGCCCGAGGGCTCTGCTCAGCCACTACTCCGCCGCCTGGCTCTGGGGACTCTCAGCCACCGAGCCCATCCCTGTCCATGTCACCTCGCCGGTCCCGCGGAGAGCGCGGCGGCCGATCCACCTGCACTACTCCCGCACCCTCGCCGATGCCGACCGCGCCCTGGTCGAGGGCATCCCGGTGACCTCCGTCGCCCGCACCCTGCTGGACCAGGCGGGGCTCCGCCGACCCCAGCGTCACCTGATGCACCTGCTCAAGCGCGCCGAAGAGGGGAGGATCTTCGACCTCGCCGCTGTCCACGACGTGCTCGAGCGCAACCGCGGCCACCGCGGCCACAAGCCGCTGCGGCGCGCCATCGTCCTTTACGAACCGCCGCCCTTCACCCGCTCCAGGTTCGAGGCGCTCTTCTACGAGGCCGTCGTCGTCGCCGGCCTTCCGACTCCCCGCGTCAACTACAACCTCGCCGGCATGGAGGTCGACCTCTACTGGCCAGAGCACCGCTTCGCGGTGGAACTGGACCTCTACGAGACTCACGGTACGCGCGAATCCTTCGAGGAAGACCGTTTGCGCCAGGAGGAGCTGCTGCTCGAAGGCGTCGGCATGACCCGTGTCACCGGGCCGCGCTTCGCTCGCGAACCGGCCGAGGTGCTGGCGCGACTCCGCCGCCTGCTCGCCGAACGGGGGCCGCTGTAGGGCGTGGCAGAGGGTCGTCGCCCCCAGAGCGACCAACCGCAGCCACCCCGCCGGTCACTCGGCCCCACCCAGGTTGCCGCGC
>CAZHLT010000216.1:0-1179 GCA_964533285.1 uncultured Conexibacteraceae bacterium
CTGATCAACACCTCCCAGCAGGTCGGCGGCGCTCTCGGCCTCGCCGTCCTCGCGGCGATCGCCAACGGGATCATCAACGGCTCCCGCGACCCGGCCACCCTGGTCGAAGGCTTCCAGTCGGCCTTCCTCGTCGGCGCCGTCTTCGCCGCCCTCGGCCTGCTCGCCACCCTGGTCCTAATCCGCAGCTCCGACAGCCGCGCCCACGTCGAGCTCGGCAGCGATCTGGCCGTCGAAACCGATTAGCGATCCCCGGTCGCTGCTTGCTGCCCTGCGCGTAACAAGCAGCGACCGGAGGTAGGCACAGAGGCGCCGGTGTCGAAGTGGTCGCGGTGAGCTCTGACCGCGACCAGGCGACGGCGGCGCAGCCGATCCGCTACCCGCCGGGGATGAACGCGCGCAGCACCCGCGTCGCCGAAGTCCTCAACACGCCGATGCTGATCGCGGCGGCGCTGACGCTGCCGACGGTGGCGATCTCCGAGTCGCACCCCGGCGGCACCCTGGAGACGATCGCCGTGATCCTCAACTGGGTCACCTGGGGCGCCTTCCTGGTCGAGCTGGTGGTGATGCTGGCGGTGGTGCCCGACCGCTGGACCTGGATCAAGCGCCACCCGCTCGACGTCGTCATCGTCGCCCTGACGCCGCCGGTCCTGCCGGCCGGCCTGCAGAGCCTGCGGGTCCTGCGCCTGCTCCGCCTGCTGCGGCTGCTGCGCCTCGCCCAGCTTTCGCGCGAGGTCTTCTCGCTCGAGGGGCTGCGCTACGCGATGCTGCTGGCGCTGTTGACCGCGGTCGGCGGCGGCGCCCTCTTCGCCGCCTTCGAGCGGCACAACCAGCACGTCGACTTCGGCGAAGGCCTCTACTGGGCGGCGACGACGATGACCACGCTCGGCTCCGACATCTACCCGACGACGACCGGCGGCGAGATCGTCTCGATCGTGATCATGATCGTCGGCATCGGCTTCGTCGCCCTGCTCACCGGCGCCATCGCCCAGCGCTTCCTCGCCCCCGAAATCTCCGAGATCGAGCGCGAGCTGGAGGAAGAGCACCTGAGCGCCGAGGCGGTCGCCCTGCGCGAACTGAAGAGCGTCCAGGAACAGCTGCAGGCGCTGCAGGTGGCGGTCGAGCAGCTGGCCCGGCGCGGCTGAGCTGCAAGGTTTCGGCGGCGGCCGGACACTAGGCCGG
>CAZHLT010000217.1:0-1295 GCA_964533285.1 uncultured Conexibacteraceae bacterium
GAGGAGGCGAGCTGATGGCGACGCTGCGGATGCGCGAGGCGCTGCGCGACGCGATGGCCGAGGAGATGCGGCGCGACGAGTCGGTCTTCGTCATGGGCGAGGACGTCGGCGTCTTCCAGGGCGCCTTCAAGGTGACCGAGGGCCTGCTCGCCGAGTTCGGCGAGCGCCGCGTCCGCGACACGCCGATCTCCGAGAACACGATCGTCGGCGCCGGCGTCGGCGCGGCGATGAACGGGCTGCGGCCGATCGTCGAGCTGATGACCGTCAACTTCTCGCTGCTGGCGCTCGACCAGATCGTCAACCACGCCGCCGCGATCCCCTACATGTTCAACGGCCAGGCGACGGTGCCGATGGTGATCCGGATGCCGGGCGGCGGCGGCCACCAGCTCGGCCCGACCCACTCGCACAGCTTCGAGGCCCTCTACCTGCAGGTGCCGGGGCTGCTGGTCGCCTGCCCCTCGACCCCGGCCGACGCCAAGGGCCTGCTGAAGTCGGCGATCCGCGACGACAACCCGGTCGTCTTCATCGAGCACGAGAGCCTCTACGGCATCCGTGGCGAGGTCCCGGACGACGATGGCGGCAACGGCACGGTGCGCTTCGGTGAAGCGGCGGTGCGGCGCGAGGGCTCCGACGTCACCATCGTCGGCATCCTCAAGATGGCCGAAGTCGCCGAGCACGCCGCGACCCAGCTCTCCCACGAGCACGGCATCGAGGCCGAGGTGATCGACCCGCGCACGCTGCGCCCGCTCGACCTCGACACGATCCTCGAGTCGGTCCGCAAGACCAACCGGGCGGTGATCGTCGAGGAGGGCTGGCCGCACGGCGGCGTCGGCGCCAACCTCTCGACCCTGATCACCGAGCAGGCCTTCGACTACCTCGACGCGCCCGTCCAGCGGGTGACCGGCGCCGACGTCCACATGCCCTACTCGAAACGGCTCGAGCAGGCGGCGATCCCGCACGAGGAGCACGTCGTCAGCGCCGCTCTGGCAACGCTCGAGGGAGCGCGCTAGTGGCCCACTCGACCGCAACCGGAGACACCGCAGATGGCTGAGATCGTGATGCCCCGCCTCTCGGACTCGATGGAGGAGGGGACGATCCTGACCTGGATGAAGCAGGTCGGGGACGAGATCGCGGTCGGCGAAGAGATCGTCGAGATCGAGACCGACAAGGCGAACATGGCCTACGAGGCCGACGTCGCCGGGACGCTGACCGAGATCCTGGCGCAGGAGGGCGAGACGTTGCCGATCGGGTCGCCGATTGCGGTGATCGGCGATTCGGCTGAGGGACAGAGCGCC
>CAZHLT010000218.1:0-14119 GCA_964533285.1 uncultured Conexibacteraceae bacterium
CCAGCGCCTACCTGGTCACGGTGACCACCCGGCTGGCGCTCGACCGCCTGCGCTCGGCCCGCGCCCGGCGCGAGGTCTACGTCGGCCCCTGGCTGCCGGAGCCGCTGGTCGTCGACCCGCGCACGCCGGAGACCGAGGCGATCGAGGCCGAGCGGCTCAGCCTCGCCCTGCTCTGCGCGCTGGAGCGGCTGAACCCGGTCGAGCGCGCCGTGCTTGTCCTCCGCGACGCCTTCGACCTCGGCTACGAGGAGATCGCGGCGGCGATCGAGAAGTCGCCGGCCAACGTGCGGCAGATCGCCAGCCGCGCCCGCGAGCGGGTCGGCGACCCGCAGCGCGGCCGCGTCGTCGACGCGGCCGAGCGCGAGCGCCTCACCGCCGCCTTCCTCGGTGCCGCCGCCTCCGGCGACGTCGAGCGCCTGCGCGACCTGCTCGCCGCCGACGCGGTCCTGTACTCGGACGGCGGCGGGGTCGTCCTCGCCGCCCGCAAGCCGATCTACGGCGCCGCCAAGATCGCCCGCTTCCTGGTCGGCGTCCAGCGCAAGGACGCCTACCCCGACGACGTCGCCTTCACCCCGGTCCTCGTCAACGGCGACCCCGGCGTGCGGATGGACAGCGCCTCGCAGGGCTTCCTCTCGATCTTCGCGGTCGAGCTCGGCGCCGACGGCGTCCGCTGCCTGCGCCTCTTCAACAACCCCGAGCGTTTCCCGGTGCCGCCGCCGCGGCCCTAGGAGGGATTGGCGAAACCCCCGCGCCCGCCCGGCGGCGGCGGACACGGCGCGGGGCGGCGTCCTCGGTCGCCCAAATAGCGCTGCTATTCGGGCTCCCTGCGTCCTTGCCCCGCTTGGTCCGGCGCTCGCCGGATCGCCCACGCGGGTTTCGCCAATCCCTCCTAGACTCAGCGGCGATGGGCGACCTGCGACCGCCGGCGGGGAGATGAGGCTGCGGGTCCTCTGGCGCGGCGCGCTCGTCCTCCTGCTGGATGCGCTGACGCTGCTGGTGCTCTCGGAGCTGATGAGCGGCTTCGTGCTCGCCGGCTCGGGGGCGGCGCTCGCCGCCGCCGCGGTGGTCGGCGTCCTCAACGCGCTGATCTGGCCGGCGCTGGCGCGGCTCACCCTGCCGCTGACCGTGCTCACCCTGGGGCTCGCCGGGCTGGTCCTCAACGGCATCCTGGTCAGCCTCGCGATCGACCTCGTGCCGGGGGCGGAAATCGACCTGCTCGGGGGCATCGTGGTGACGATCGTCCTCGCGGCGGTGACCAGCGGCGTCTACGGGCTGCTCTCGATCGACGAAGACGACGCCTGGTACCGGCACGTCGTCCGCCGCCAGGTGCGCCGCCGCGAGCGGCCGGTGGTGAGCGAGGTCCCCGGCCTCGCCTTCCTCGAGATCGACGGCCTCGCCCACGACGTCCTGCACCGGGCGCTGAGCGAGGGCAGCGCCCCCAACCTCGCCGCCTGGGTGCGCGAGGACAGCCACCGGCTGCGCCGCTGGGAGACCGACTGGTCCTCGCAGACCGGTGCCTGCCAGGCGGGCCTGCTGCACGGCTCCAACGAGGACATGCCCGCCTTCCGCTGGTGGGAGAAGGACCGCGGCACGGCGATCGTCACCAACCACCCGCGCGATGCCGAGGAGCTGGAGCGCCGCCACTCCGACGGCTGTGGCCTGCTGCACGCCGACGGCGCCAGCCGCGCCAACATCCTCTCCGGCGACGCGCCGCACTCGATGCTGACGATGAGCACGGCGCTGCGCCGCCGGCGCCCGCTGGGCCGCGACTACGCCGCCTACTTCGCCCGCCCCTACGCGGTCGCGAAGACGATCGTCCTGGTCGCCGCCGAGGTCGCCCGCGAGCGCCGCGCCGCCCGCGCCCAGGTCCGCGACGACGTGCGGCCGCGGATCTACCGCAACCGCCGCTACGCCCTGGTCCGCGCCTGGGCGACGGTGATCCAGCGCGACCTGCAGGTGGCGGCGGTGGTCGGCGACGTGCTCGCCGGGCGGCCGACGATCTACACCACCTTCCTCGCCTACGACGAGGTCGCCCACCACTCGGGGATCGAGCGCCACGATGCGCTCGCGGTGCTGCGCGACCTCGACCGCCAGATCGCCCGGATCCGCCGCGCCTGCGCCGACGCGCCGCGGCCCTACCGGCTCGTCGTCCTCTCCGACCACGGCCAGTCGCAGGGCGAAACCTTTCGCGACCGCTACGGGGAGACGCTGGAAGAGGTGGTCAGCGCCGCCTGCGCCTCCGACAGCGTCATCGCCGCCGAAGCCGGCGATGACGAGGCGCTCGCCTTCCTCAGCGCCAGCCTCACCGAGGTCGCCCGCGACGACACCGCCGCCGGCCGCACGGTGCGGCTCGCGACCCGCCGCCGCCTCGCCGACGGGGCGGTGGCGCTGGAGGAGGAGGCGCGGCGCGAACGCGAGCGCTCCCACGACGAGAGCCTGCCGGAGATCTCGGTGATGGCCTCTGGCTGCCTCGGCCTGGTCAGCTTCCCGCGCGAGCCCGGCCGGGTGACGCTGGAGCGGCTGCGGGAGCTCTACCCGGCGCTGCTGCCGGCGCTCTGCCGGCATCCGGGGATCGGCTTCGTCCTCGTCCGCTCGGCGACGGCCGGCGCGGTCGTGCTGGGGCCGGCCGGGACCAGCTTCCTCGACCAGGGCCGGGTCGAGGGCGAGGACCCGCTGACCGCCTTCGGGCCCAACGCCGCCGACCACGTGCGCCGCACCGACGGCTTCGCTCACTGCGCCGACCTGATGATCAACAGCGCCCTCTGGCCGGAGTTCGACGAGGTCGCCGCCTTCGAGGAGCTGGTCGGTTCGCACGGCGGTCTCGGCGGCACCCAGTCCTTCCCCTTCGTCCTCCACCCGACCGACCTGCCCTGGCCCGAGGAGCCGGTGGTCGGCGCCGAACGGGTCCACCGCGTCTTCCGCGAGTGGCTCACCCAGCTCGGCCACCCCGACTACGGCAGCGAGACCGACTCGCCGGGGGCGAGCACCCGCAGCTCGGTCTGAGGCGCGAGGTCGGCCAGCGCCGCCGCCAGCTGTCGCGGCGGCTCCCGCAGCGGCCGCGGCCGCAGCCGGTCGAGCAGCGGCGGGTAGAGCGTGCCCCAGTGGATCGGGACCAGCACCCGCGGCTCGATCAGCGCCGCGGCGCGGGCGGCGCGGACCGGGTCGAGGTGACCGGGGCCGAGGCTCGGGCCCCAGCCCCAGATCGGCAGCAGGGCGACGTCGACGCCGCGCAGCTCCGCCATGCCGGCGAAGAGGTCGGTGTCGCCGGCGAAGTAGAGGCGGCGCGAGCCGCTGAGGAGGAAGCCGACCGCCGGCCCCTCGCGACCGCGACCGCCGGCGTGGACGGCCTGCACCGCGGTCACGGTGAGGGAGCCGACCGGGGTCGACTCGCCGGGGGCGAGCTCGGTCACCGCCGTGACCCCGCGGCGGGCGACGACGGGGCCGGCGCCGGCGGCGACGATCAGCGGCAGCGCGCGGCCGAGCCGCCGCAGCGAGGGCAGGTCGGCGTGGTCGCGGTGCAGGTGGGAGACCAGCACCGCGTCGAGCCCGGCGGCGACCGCGGCCGCCGGCGCCGGCCCGTGCCGGCGCAGCGGCCCCAGCCGCGAGCGCAGGAACGGGTCGGTCAGCAGCCGGGCGCCGTCGAGCTCGACCGCGACGGTCGCGTGCCCGACATAGGTGAGCCCGATCCCCATCGCCCGTCGGAGCCTAGGGGCTGATCCCACGACCGGGCCAACCCGACCGAGCCAGGTGGCCGCCCGCCGAGCCCGCCGCGCCGAAAAAGCGTGGTTCCTTTGTCCGGCCATGACGGACAAAGGAACCACGCAATCAGCACGGCGGCTGCGCTCGCCACATCCACCCCACCATGGCGGAGTCAATGTGGCGAGCGACGAAGGGGGCACGCGCGGGTTGCCTTACCGCCGCCGTTGCTGAGAGGGTGTGCCGGTGGCGAAGCGACGCGCACACCGCAAGCTCGTGCTCGCGATCCTGGTCCTGGCCACGCTCGTCGGCTTCGTCTCCGTCCTCTCGATCTGGGCCAAGCGCCAGGTGCTGGAGACCGACACCTGGACGAACACGAGCACCAGGCTGCTCGAAGACAAGGCGGTCGAGGAAGCGCTGTCCGGGTACCTGGTCGAAGCGCTCTACGAAAACGTCGACGTCGAAGCCGAGCTGGCCGGCGCCCTGCCTCCGGCCGCCCAGTCGCTGGCCGGGCCGGCGGCGGCGGGCCTGCAGCAGCTCGCCCACAAACTGGCGCAGGAAGCGCTGGCGCGGCCCAAGGTGCAGGAGCTGTGGTCGGAAGCCAACCGCAACGCCCACGCGCTGTTCATCGAACTGATCGAAGGCGGCGGCGACAGGCTTTCGACCGAAGGCGGCACGGTGTCCCTCGACCTCGGCGCGATCGTCGAACGGCTCGGCGACCAGCTCGGGGTCGAAGTCGGCGACAAGATCCCCGCCGGCGTCGCCCGCATCACCCTGCTCGAATCCGACCAGCTCTCCGCCGTCCAGGAAGCGGTGAAGGCGCTGAAGGACCTATCGCTGATCCTGCCCCTGGTCGCGCTCGCCCTCTACGCGCTGGCTGTCTACCTGGCGCGCGGCTGGCGCCGCGAGGCGATCCGCGCCTGGGGGATCAGCTGGATGCTGATCGGGCTCCTGGTCCTCGTCCTCCGCTCGGTCGCCGGCGAAGTCGTGGTCGGCAGCCTCGCCGCCAGCGACTCGGTCGAACCGGCCGTCAGCGCCGTCTGGGACATCGCCACCTCGCTGCTGCGCGACGGCGGCATCGCGATGTTCGGCTACGGCCTCGCGATCGTCCTCGGCGCCGTCCTCGCCGGCCCCCTCGGCCCGGCCGTCCGCGCCCGCCGCTTCCTCGCGCCGCTGCTGCGGGAACGGCTCGGCGCCTACGGCGCCGCGGTCCTCATCGCCCTCCTCTTCATCTGGTGGGCGCCGACCGAAGGCTTCCGCCGGCCCCTGCCGCTGCTGATGCTGCTGGTCCTCTTCTTCGCCGGGATCGAGGCGCTGCGCCGACAGACCCTGCGCGAGTTCCCCGACGAAACCTGGGCGACCCTGCGCGCCCGCTGGTCGAGATCCGGCGGCGATGAGAGCGCCGCCGCGCCCGCTGCCGCCGCGGCGAGCGCCCCGAGCGCCCCGAGCGCCGAGTCGGCCCGCCTCAGCGAGCTCGAGCGCCTCGTCGCCCTGCGCGACTCCGGCGCCCTCGACGCCGAGGAGTTCGCCCGCGAGAAGCAGCGCCTGCTCGGGTAGACGATCGATTCCACGACGGTTTCGCTCCCGCGGTGACTCCGCGGTCAGTCCCGCCCGGACATCCGCTCCTCTTGCCCTTGCGACGTCTTGCCGGGACCCTCGGCTAGTCATCATCTCCGCATGGAGAGACAGCCGGCCCTGTGCCGCGCGTCGGGCAAGACCCTGGTTGCTGTGGGAGCGATCTTCGCCTGCCTGCTCGCTTCCCTCCACCTCGCGGCCCGCGCCGATGCCGCCTGGCCGGGACGCGACGGCGCGATCGTCTTCGCTCGCGAAGCGAGGGGATCGGGCACCTCCGACCTCTGGATCTCCCATCCCTCCGGCGGGGTGGGGCGGCTGACCGGCACCCCGCGGGTGGAAGAGACCGACCCGACCTTCTCCCCCAACGGACGCCTGATCGCCTACGTGCGCCGGCAGCCGGGCGGGCAGGGCGACATCTGGGTGATGGACAGCAACGGCAACAATCGCCGCCCGGTCGCCGCCGGCCGGGAAAGCGAGCTGCAGCCCGCCTTCTTCCCCAGCGGCCGCAGCCTCGTCTTCAGCGTCTACGACGGCGGCTCGCGCTGGGACCTGTACACGGTGCGACTGGACGGCAGCGGGCTGCGGCTGCTGGTGCGCGGGGGCAGCGACCCGGCGGTCTCCGCCGACGGCCGCCTGCTGGCCTATTCGCGGAACGGCAGCGGCGGCGGGATCCGGCTGCGCAACCTGCGCTCCGGCGCCGAACGGCAGCTGACCACCGGCAGCGCCCAGCAGCTCGACTTCTCCCCGGACGGCCGGCGGTTGCTGTTCGTCGGCCAGCGCCATTGCCGGCCCCACAGCCGCGACCTGCGCTTCGCGCTCCTCGAGGTCGGGCTGGGGGGCAGGCGACCGACCTTCCTGCGGCGCTCCTGCAAGGCCGAATTCGCCGGCGGCGCCTGGTCTCCCAACGGCAGGCGGATCGTCTACGTCCGCCGCCTCCAGGAAGGGCGGCGCGGCGAATTCCGCCTGGCGCTGATGACCGCCGCGGGCGCGCCGGTCGCGGGTGCGCCCGCCCACCGGCGCGGCAGCTCCGACCTCTTCCCGACCTGGCGGCCACTGCGGTAGGAGCCCGACGGTGGGCCGGCGCCCCCAAGTGCCCCGAGCTGGATTCGAACCAGCGGCCTATCCCTTAGGAGGGGATCGCTCTATCCAGCTGAGCTATCGGGGCCGGTTCTCGAATTCTGTCTCAGATGGCGATTCGGTGCGAGAGTTGGAACGAAGTGCGCGCCACAGGTCGGGAGTAGCTCGGCAGGATCCGTTGCATGAGCAGACTCCAGACCCTGGACGTGTCCGCCACCCCCGTTAGTGTGGTGCACATGTCCAAGATGATTCAGATCAGAAACGTCCCCGACGAGATGCACCGGGCGCTGAAGATGCGGGCAGCGGCCGAGGGCATGTCGCTCTCGGACTACATCAAGCGGGAACTCGACACCATGACCACGAAGGTCAGCTTCGAGGAGATCGACGCGCGGATCCGCGCCCGCGGGCCGTCGCAGGTGAAGCGGGAGACGATCCTCCAGATCCTGCGGGAGAGCCGGGGCGAGTGATGCGGGTGGCCGACGCCTCGGTGCTGGTCGAGTACCTGACCGACGGTGAGCACGGCGAGGCCGCGCGACGGCGGATCGGCGAGGTCGGGCCCGGTTGGCTCTGGGCACCGGCCCTCGTCGACGCCGAGGTCGGCCACGCGCTGCGCCGCACGGTGCGGGCGGGGGAGATCTCCGACCGCAAGGCGCGGGCGGCGCTCGACGACCTGCTCGAAATGCGGCTGCAGCGGATCTCCCACCACCTGCTGGTCGACCGCGCCTGGGAGCTGCGCAAGAACGTCAGCTTCTACGACGGCCTCTACGTCGCCCTCGCCGAGGCGCTCGGGGTGCCGCTGCTGACGCTCGACTCGCGCCTCGCCAAGGCGCCCGGGGTGCGGGCCGAGATCGAGCTGGTGGCGCCGGTCTGAGCCGGGCGCGGGGGAGGGGCTCAGGCCGCGTAGAGGCTCTCGGAGGCGAGGCCGATGCCGCGCCGGCTCCACAGCTTCACCTGCATGAAGACCTCGTCGCCGTAGCCCTCGAGCGCGTCGAGCGCGATCAGCGTGAACCGCTCCTGGCTGATCTCTTCCTGGTCGACGGTCTCGCCGTCGAGCTCGGCGGTGGCGGCGACGGCGCCGCGGATCAGCGGTCGGCCCCAGACCAGGGTGACGGCGCCGGCCCGCCCGGCCTCGCCCCGCCAGCGGCCGATCACGTCGTCGTTGAGGTCGATCTTCCAGTCCGGGTTGTCCTCGGCGAGGACGTCGGTGAAGTCGGCCTCGGCCTGAAAGTCGGTCGGCTCGCCGCCGGGCGGCTGCACGTAGGAGACGTGGCCGAACAGCTCCAGCTGCCCCTCCTCGCTGTCGCTGCGGGCCGAGGCGGGGATCCAGACGCGCCCGCCCCAGGCGCGCTCCGGGAACCAGTCGATCTCCGCCGGCGGTGCGGCCCCGGCCGGCAGCTCCTCGATCTCCGCGCAGGCGGTGGCGAAGGTCTCGCGCAGGCGCTCGGCGAAGCGGCCGTGGGGGATCCCCTCCTGGGTCGTGTCGGCGATGAAGCGCGGGATCGGTCGCGGGGTCGGCGGCACCAGGCCACCCTACCGGCGCGCCGCCGGTGGCCGCCGGCGGCTCAGGCCTCCTGGGCCAGCGCCCGCTCGGCCTCCGAGTCGGCGGCGGGCACCGCCGACTCGGCCACTCGCAGGTCGCGCCGCAGCAGCGTCGCCGCCACCAGCGCCCCGGCCAGGGCGATCGCGGCGCTGACCGCGAAGGCGAGCCGGTAGCCGTCGGTCAACGCCTGCAGCTGTCCGGCGTCGGCGTGGGCGCTGGTGTAGCTGGCGGCGATCGTGCTCAGCACGGCAAGGCCGAGCGAGCCGCCGATCAGCCGCGAGGTGTTGATCAGCCCCGAGGCGAGCCCGGTCTCGTGCGGCTCGACCCCCTGCACGGAGACGATCATCACCGGCACCATCGCGATCCCGAAGCCAAGCGTGGTCAGCACCCCGCCCGCCAGCAGCAGGCCGAGGAAGTCGCCGTGGGCCGGGATCTCGGCGAGCGCCAGCAGGCCGGCGGCGGCGACGGCGAGGCCGCCGGCGAGCGCGTTGGTGGCGCCGAACCGCCGCACCGCCCGCGGCGCCAGGGTCGAGGCGGTGAAGAAGCCGAGCGTCAGCGGCAGGAAGGCGAGCCCGGCCTCCAGCGCGTCGAGCCCGCGCACGTCCTGCAGGTAGAGCGAGACGAAGAACCACATCGCGAAGGCAGCCGCGTAGAGCAGCGCCATCACCAGGTTGGCGCTGCGCCAGAGCGGGCGGCGGAAGGCGCTGAGGGGGACCAGCGGGTCGCGTGCCAGCCGCCCCTCGTAGACGGCGAAGAGGGCGAGCAGGGCGGCGGCCAGCGCCGCCGGGACCAGCACCCCCGGCGCGGTCCAGCCGAGGGTGTCGGTGCGGACGATCGCGTAGACGAGGGCGGTCAGGCCGGCGGTGACGAGGACGGCGCCGCCGAGGTCGAAGCTGCGCTTGACCGTGACCTCGGCGACCGGGATCGTGCGGCGGCCGGCGAGCACGACGGCGATCCCGACCGGGACGTTGACGAAGAAGATCGCCGGCCAGCCGAGGCCCTGGGTGAGGAGGCCGCCGAGCAGCGCCCCGGAGGAGCCGCCGAGCCCGGCCATCGCCCCCCAGACGCCGAGCGCGCGGTTGCGCTCTGCCCCCTCGGCGAAGTTGGCGGCGATGATCGCCAGCCCGGCCGGGGAGATCGTCGCGCCGCCGATCCCCTGCAGCGCCCGAGCGCCCAGTAGCAGCGTCTGCGACTCGGCGAGGGCGCCGACCAGCGAGGCGAGGGTGAACAGCGCGGTGCCGGCGAGGAAGACCTCGCGGCGGCCGAACAGGTCGCAGGCGCGGCCGCCGAGCATGAGGAAGCCGGCGAAGGTCAGCGTGTAGCCGTTGACGACCCACTGCAGGCCGGTGTCGGAGAAGCCGAGGTCGTCCTGGATCGAGGGCAGGGCAATGTTGACGATCGCGACGTCGAGGATGACCATGAACTGGGCCAGGCAGACGAGGACGAGGAGGACGTCGTTGTGCTGGCGGTTGCGACCGATCGGCATAGTTCGATGCCCACCGTACCATAAGTGCGACGATCATCGAACTTAGTCCTATAATCGGTGCCATGGGACAGGTCGCCGACCCCGCCCCGCTGCTTCAGCCAACCGCCGAGGAGATCGAGCTGACGGCGGTGCTGCACGCGCTCAGCGACCCGCAGCGGCTGCGGATCGTGCGCGATCTGGCCGCCAGCGAGGAGCCGCTGGCCTGTGGCAGCTTCGCCCTCGACGTCGGCAAATCGACCCGCACCCACCACTTCCGCGTCCTCCGCGAGGCCGGCGTGATCGAACAGCAGCGCGACGGCACCCGCAAGCTCAGCGTCCTGCGCCGCGCCGACCTCGACGCCCGCTTCCCGGGTCTGCTCGACGCAGTCCTCTGAGCCCTGGGCAAAGCAGATCAAGGACGCAGGGAGCGAAGCGTGCTCTGCACGTGAGCGACCGAGGACGCCGATATGCGCAGCCCAGGGCTCAGAGGCAGTCGCGCAGGTCGCTGGCGGCCTGCTCCGGCGGGTAGATGTTGATGTCGACGCCGGTGCCGAGCTCGAAGCCGGCCTTGATCGTCAGCCGCGGCGCGACGTCGACGTGCCAGTGGAAGGGCTCGGCCCCGCGCGGCGCGGTGCGGACCCAGAGGTTCAGCTCCGGCGGCCCGTCGAAGCGGGCGGCGAGGACGCGCATCGCGGTGGCGATCATCGCCGCCCCGCCCTCGTCCTCCTCGAAGCGGGCGCTCTCGCGGCGCGGCACGACCCGCAGCTCGAACGGCGAGCGCGAGGCCCAGGGGCAGATCAGCGCCGCCTCGTCGTCGATCGCGACCAGCCGCTCCCGGCGGCGCACCTCCTCGACCAGGACGTCGCTGAGCAGGCCCCCGCCGGCGGTCCGTTCGCCGTAGGCGCCGGCCCGCTCGCGCTCGCGGGCGACGTCGGGCGGGACGAAGGGCAGCGCGTAGAGCTGGGCGTGGCTGTGCTCGAGCGAGGCGCCGGCGCCGCCGCCCTCGTTGACGATCAGCTGCACGTAGGAGGCGTCGGCGTGGGCCCGCATCCGCTCGCGCCAGGTGGCGACCGCGGCGGCGATCTCCTCGTCGCCGAGCGCCGCCATCGCGGTCACGTGGCGGGGCGTGTTGATCAGCACCTCGTGCGCCCCCTGCGCCGGCCGCGACCCGAACAGGTCCGGTTCGCCCGCCCGCCGCGAGGCCAGCAGCGGGTCGCCGCTCGAGGCGAACGCCCCCGCCTCGGCCCCCGGGCTCCCCCCATCCCGCGGTACCTTTGTCCGGCCTGTACGGACAAAGGAACCGCGGGATGGGTCTTCGGAACCGCGCGACGGGTCGCCGAGCGCCGGGTAGAGGTTCGGCACCACGCGGGTCAGCCAGCCGGGCCCGTCGGCGGCGCTGCCCTCGGGGCGCAGCGCGTAGACCTCCGGCGGCGTCCGCTCCTCGCGCCCCTCGCAGAAGGGGCAGCTCTCGACCTTCGCCGGGCTGCCCTCGCCCTCGCGCGAGCTGGCCGCCGCGCCGAACTGGTCCGGGCGGGCGGCCCGGCCGGGGGCGAGGATCGTCCTCAGCCCGCTCAGCTGGTCGATGCGTATCTCCGGCGCGCTGGGCACGTGTCAGGCAACCCCCCGCGCCCGCCTGGCGGCGGCGGCGACACTTCGCGGTGCGGCGTCCTCGGGAGGCTGAATAGCGCTGCTGTTCAGCCTCCCTGCGTCCTTGCCCCGCTTGGTCCGGCGCTCGCCAAACGAACGCGTGGAGTTGCCTGACACGGGCTAGGACCGGGAGGGCGGCAGATCGTCGGGCAGGTCGGGTGCCGGCTCGACCGGCGCCACGGGCCGCGGCCCCGGTTTCGGTTTCGGCCGCTCGCCACCACCGCCGCCACCGCCGAGGAACGGCTCGAGCACGTCCATCGGCAGCGGGAAGACGACCGTGGTGTTCTGGTTGCTGCCGATTTCCAGCAGCGTCTGCAGGTAGCGCAGCTGCAGCGAGGCGGGGTTGGTGCTGATGATGTCGGCGGCGTCGGTGAGCTTCTGCGCCGCCTGGAACTCGCCCTCGGAGTTGATGATCTTCGCCCGCCGCTCGCGCTCGGCCTCGGCCTGCCGCGCCATCGCCCGCTGCATCTGCTCGGGGATCTCGACGTCCTTGATCTCGACCGCAGTGACCTTGACCCCCCAGGGCTCGGTCGACTCGTCGATGATCCGCTGCAGCTCTTCGTTGAGCCGCTCGCGGTCGGAGAGGAGCTGGTCGAGCTCGGCCTTGCCGAGCACCGAGCGCAGCGCCGTCTGCGCGATCTGCGAGGTCGCGACCAGGTAGTTCTCGACCTCGACGATCGCCCTGTTGGAGTCGGTGACGCGGAAGTAGGCGACCGCGTTGACGCGCGAGGGGACGTTGTCGCGGGTGATCACCTCCTGCGGCGGCACGTTCAGCGTCACCGTCCGCAGGTCGACCTTGACCATCCGGTCGACCAGCGGGATCAGCAGGATCAGGCCCGGGCCCTTGGTCGCGATCAGGCGGCCGAGCCGGAAGATGACGCCGCGCTCGTACTCGCGCAGGACCCGCACCGAGGACCCGAGCGCGATCAGCACGAAGAACGCGAGGACGATGATGATCCCGCCGAGTACCGCCATCAGCTGACTCCTTCTTTCGCCTGCGCGGACGACGGCACCGGGCGCACGACCAGCGTCAGCCCGTCCACCGCCTCGACCCGGACTCTATCCCCCAGCCGCGCCGGCTCGCCGCCGTCGGCCAGCCGCGCCGCCCACAGCGTGCCGGCGATGAAGACCTGGCCCTCGGGCGCGATCGAGCTGCGCGCCTCGGCCAGCTGGCCGACCAGCTCCTCGGTGCCGCCGCGGACCGGCTGCTCGCGGTGGGCGGCGATCACCTTGCGGGTGACGAAGTAGAAGGTGACAGCGGAGAGGGCGCCGAGCGTGATCAGGGCGGCGCCGATCACCTCGTTGTCGTTGGCGTTGGAGTCGAGGGCGACGACCCCGGCGGCGACGAGGCCGGCGACGCCGATCACCGCGAGGATGCCGCCGGTCGGCAGCAGCAGCTCGGCCAGCAGCAGGCCGAAGCCGACGATGGCGACGATCACGAACGCTTCCATCGCCCGATTATCCGCTTTCGCAGGCGCTGCCGAGCGCGTATCGGCGAACGTCGGCTTCGAGCGCCGCCTGGTCGGGGTACTGGCCGTATTTGACGTAGCAGAGCTCGCCGTCGCGGCCATAGTAGGCGGTGCCGGGGAAGCCGGTGATCTTCAGCGAGCCGGAGATGTCGCGGTCGGGGTCGGTGTAGCTCGGGTAGGAGAGCGGCGCCTCTTCGAGGAAGGTCTCGGCGGCGTCGTCGGAGTCTTCGGAGTTGACGCCGAGGAAGGCGACCCGCTTGCCGTAGCGGGCGGAGACCTCCTGCAGGCTCGGGAACTCGGCCCGGCAGGGGTCGCACCAGGAGGCCCAGACGTTGGCGACCACCGGGAAGCCGGAGAGCGAGGCGATCCGCGCTTCGAAGGCGTCCTTGCCCCCGGGCAGCAGCTGGTCGGCCTGCTTGTGCAGGGCGGCGAGCCGCGCTGGCGCGCCGGCCAGCGCCTTGGCGTAGTCGGGGTGCTGGCCGCCGTAGTCGTGGCTTGGTTCGGAGGAGCCGCAGCCGGCGGCGGTCAGGCTCGCGAGCAGCAGCAGACCCAGCCCCGCCAGCGCGATCGAGAGGGTGCGTCGCTTCGTCATCCGATCCGTGCTTACAATACGTACGTTCGGTTCGCGGTATCGCGGACAGCTGAGAACGTCGGGGAGACGGGAGCGTTACCCCGACAGCCTCGTTCATTCGCCCCGGTCAGCCGAGTGTCTTGGGTTGGGCCCGGGGGAGACACCACAAGCCTTCCATGGCCAAGACCAGCGACGTTGCCGCACAGGCGGCAGTTCCCTCAAGCGCAGATATCGAGCGTGCGGCCGAGTTCGTGCGTGAGCCCTTCCTGCTCGACGGCGAGGGGCCGGAGGCGCTCGCCCCCGGCACCGCTCGCCGCCGCGCCCTCGACGCGGCGCTGGCCGAGCTCGACGCCGGCGCCGAGCACCCCTCGATCGAGTGGCGGCGCGACTTCTCGCTGCTGCTCGGGCTGGAGCGGCTGCTCTCCGAGGAACCACCGACCCTGCGCGACGGCGCCGAGCTCAACCCGCACCAGGTCGACGCGCTCTCCGGCACCCTGGCCGAGCTGATGGCCCAGCAGCAGGTCGGCGGCATCGACGGCGTCGGCGAGGGCAACGGCGTCGCCACCGCGGTCGCCGAGCCCGAGACCGACGAAACGCCGGTGCCGCTGGACAGCGGGGAGGACGGCGCGGTCGAGGACGAGGAGCTGGAGGAGCTGGAGCCCGACGAGGAGCCGCAGGACTGGGTCGACCGGCCCGAGGAGGACGACGAGGAGGTGGTCGAGGAGGCGCCCGACGACCCCGGCGCCGCCCGCCGCTTCTGGTTCGAGCACGCGACCGGCGCCGGCAAGACCGTCGCCGCCGTCGGCTTCATCGACGCCACCCGCACCGGCGGCGTCCTCATCCTCACCCACCGCCGCAACCTGGTCGAACAGTTCATCGGCGAGATCTCCGACCGCGGCTACAAGGAGCGGCTGCGGCCGCCGCTGCTCGACGGCCGCGACGACCCCGACGGCCCGGTCACGGTCGAGACCTACCAGTGGTTCGTGCGCAACCACAAGCGCGTCTCCGACGCCTACTCGATCGTCATCTGCGACGAGGCCCACACCGCCCTGGGCGAGAAAACCAGCGCCTGCATCCGC
>CAZHLT010000219.1:0-2579 GCA_964533285.1 uncultured Conexibacteraceae bacterium
GGCGATCCCCTGCAGGCTGGCGAGTTTGCCGGTGGCCGGGAAGCGGGGGATTTCGGCCGCCGCCTGGAAGCTGCCCGCCGCGGTGAACTTCTGGATCCGGTATTTGGCGGTTTCCCCTTCGGAGGTGGTGCCGGCGAGGTCACCGGTGTAGACGCTGCCGTCGACGGGGTCGACGCCGAGCATCGCCGGGTTGAAGAACTGGCCGTTGGCCGAGCCGGGGGTGCCCCAGCCCGAGCCGATCTGGCCACCGCCTTTGGCGGCGGCGGGTTGGGCGGCGACGAGGAACGCGACGACCGCAAGAGCGGCCGCCACGGCCCAGGCCACAGCCGCTGGACGAGCGACTTTGTCCCTGACTGACATCGGCTGGACGGATGATGTGCCGTGGGCCGCGCCATCCCGTGAACATCGGGAAAAGCGGGAGTAACAAAAGCGTGAAGGGCCGGCGCTCGCCCGCCGGCCCTTCACTTGTCCGGAACCGCTGCAGCTCTCAGTAGCTGATGGCTGCCGCCGCCCCTCGCGCGGCGCCGAGCACGTCGTAGAGCGCCTGGGGTGAGGCCGGCAGTGACTGGTAGTAGCTGCCGGCGATCGCGCTCTGGCCGGCGGGTTGGACGACGTGGCCGTAGAGGTAGTCGCGCACGGTTTTGTACTGGGCTTCGCTGAAGCCGGCCGCCGCGTAGCCGTGGAAGGCGAGCGCATAGGTCAGCCCGCACAGCGGGTAGCTTTCGCCGCCGATCGCCGGCTTGGCGCCGTAGACCTCGGACCAGTCGACGTCGCGCCGGCTGCCCAGCGGCGGCGGCACCTGGTAGGTCATCGTCGCGCAGTTGGCGACCGCGCCGCTGGCCGCCGGGTTGGCGAAGCTCGCTTCCGCGCCCTTCTTCTGGCCGTTGTTCTGCAGCTCGAGCACAACGGTCGAGCCGGCTTTGCCGGCGATCGCGTCGGGCAGCGCCGCGTAGCCGATCGAGCCCGGGGTCGAGTTGACCGCGGCAACGACCGCGGCGCCGCCGTTCGTCCCCGGTCGGACCAGCGCGCTGAGGCTCTTTTCCGGGCAGGACTCGGGCCAGGCCGAGTTGGCGAGCTCCTTCCAGGACGCCTTGCCTTCGGTCGCCCCGATCGTGCAGAACAGCCCCTTCGGGTTGAGCCGGAAGAGGTAGTTCTTGAGCTGGTCGGTGGTGCCGGAGACGTCTTTGCGGACGACGCGGGAGATCGGGGCGTTGCAGCTGCCCTCCGCCCCTTCGACCTTCGACCAGCTCGAGATCCGGCCCTCCATCACCCCGGCCAGGTTGGAGTTGGTGATCGCTTCGACGCTGCAGCCCGCGGGCGGGTTGGCGAGGACCGCGATCGCGGTCTGGGCGACCGGGATCACCGCCAGCTCGGCGCCCGGGGCGGCCGCCTTGACGTTGGCGATCTGGGCGGCGGTCGGCGCATCGTCGGTGCCGATGAAGGCCAGGCCGGTGTTGACCGAGCCTTTGCCGCCGTCGTAGCTCCATTCCGCCATCCCGGCCCCCGACCCGGTCGGTTCATAGCTGACCGTCGGGCCGCCGGGGCAGGCCTGGGCGGCGAAGGCCGGCGCCCAGACGTCCTGCTGGGCCGCTCTTTGCAGCGAGGAGCCGGCGCCGGCGATCGCCGCGCCGGCGCAGCTCTTGCCGTCGAAGTCGGCGTTGACGACCCGGTTGGCGCCGAGGACGACTTTGCATTCGTTGGCGCCGACGATCGAGTCGCACCCGGTCCAGGTCACCGCTTTGGTGCCGGGGTTGAGCGACGCCTGCAGGGTCACCGTCGCGCCGGTCGCGAACGACGCCTGGCAGACGCCGCGGCAGTCGATCCCGGCCGGCGAGCTGGTCACCGGCCCGGAGCCGATCCCCGACTTGGTGATCGAGAGGGTCGACTGGCCGATCGTCGCGAACTGGGCGTCGACGCTGGCCGCGTCGGTCAGCGTCACCACGCAGCTGCCGGTGCCCGAGCAGCCGGCGCCGCTCCAGCCGACGAAATTGGAGCCGGGGCTGGCGGCGGCGCTCAGCGTCACCGCGGTCCCGTAGTCGAAATCGGTTTCGCAGGTGACGCCGCAGTCGATCCCGCTCGGGGAGCTGGTGACGGTGCCGGAGCCGCTGCCGCTCTTGCTGACTTTCAGCGCCCGTTGTTCGAGGCCGAAGGTCGCCGTCACTTCTTTGGCGGCGCTCATCGTCACTTTGCAGGTGCCGGTGCCGGTGCAGCCCGCACCCGACCAGCCGCTGAATTCGGAGCCGGCGTCGGCCAGCGCCGTCAGCGTGACGTCTTTGCCCGAATCAAATTCGGCTTCGCAGGTGGAGCCGCAGTTGATCCCCACCGGCGAGCTGGAGACGGTGCCCGCGCCGCTGCCCGTCTTGCTCACTTTCAGGCCGAATTTGCTGACCGGGGTGCCGACCGTGAACGTCCGTTCCCTGACGTCCGGGTTGCCGTAAAGCGGCACCTTCAGCTTGATCTGCAGCTTCACCGTGTAGGTGCCCGCGGCGGTGTAGGTGTGGTTGGCGGTGGCCGGCGCTTCTTCGCTTTCGGAGGGGGCGGCGAGGACGGTTTCGGTGCCGTCGCCCCATTTCCAGACC
>CAZHLT010000220.1:0-1027 GCA_964533285.1 uncultured Conexibacteraceae bacterium
CGAGGCCTTTGCCGGCTGCCAGGTGCTGCTGATGGCCGCCGCCCCGGCCGACTTCCGCCCGGCCAGCGTCGCCGGCAGCAAGCTCGCCCGCCGCGAGGGCCTCGAGCTGCGGCTGGAGCCGACCGAGGACATCCTCGCCGGGCTCGCCGCGCGCCGCGCCGCGGGGCAGACGATCGTCGGCTTTGCCGCCGAGCACGGGGGGGACGCCGCCGGCCGCGCCCGCCGCAAGCTCGAGCGCAAGGGCGTCGACCTGATCGTCCTCAACGACGTCTCCGACCCGGCGATCGGCTTCGAGAGCGCCGAGAACGCCGTCACCCTGGTCGAGCGCGAGGCCGCGACCGAGGTCCCGATCGCCGCCAAGGAGGCGATCGCCGAGGCGATCCTCGCCAAAGTCGACGAGCTCCGTAAAAGAGCTGGACAGCCCGCTCGTTGAGCGGGCTATACTGGCTGCAAGCTTCCTGTCCTAAGCAGTACCGCGAAGTGGGCCTGGCCCACTTTTTTTACGCCCGAGCCGAGGTAGATGAACGACCCCCTGAAAGAGAGCATCCAGCAGCAGCTGTCCGAGCTCGACAGCGAGCTCGACCTGCTCGCCGTGGAGCGCCCCGGCAGCGAATCGCTGCGGATCTTCATCGACCATCCGGAAGGCGTCGACCTGGCCCGTTGCGAACAGGTCACCCGTCACCTCAGCCATCTGCTCGCCGATTACTCGCTCGAGGTGTCTTCCCCCGGTCCCAAGTACGGCCGTTCCGGCACCAGTTCCGAAACCAAGGAGTCGCCCCAGTGAGCAAGGAGATCGTCGAGGCAGTCAAAGCGCTCGAGCAGGAGAAGGGAATCTCCGCCGACAAGTTGATGGACGCTCTCGAGGACGCCCTGCTTTCGGCCTATAAGAAGACCCCCGGCGCGGCCAAATACGCGCGGGTCGAGCTCGACCACGAGACCGGCGACTTCAACGTCTTCGAACTGATCCTGCCCGCCGAGCTGGAGGAGAAGCTCCTCGCCGAGGCGGCCGAGCAGCAGGAGGAGCCGG
>CAZHLT010000221.1:0-2964 GCA_964533285.1 uncultured Conexibacteraceae bacterium
CCGCGGCGACGGGCGGCCGCCGATCACCAAGTGGCTGATCCCGTTCGGCCCCAGGCGCAAGCACGAGATGGCGGCCTACTCGCTGCGCCACTACGGCCGCGCTCAGTGGCGGCTGAAGCACCCGAAGGTGATCGTCGAGCACGTTGCCGTCGCCGGCACCGTCGCCGCCGTCCGCAACACCTTCGCCTCCGACCGACCCGACCCCGAGCTCGGCGAGCTGCCCAACGTCTGCGCCCACTTCGTGATCGGCAGCTCCGGCCGCATCTTCCAGCTCGTCAACCTGCGCACCCGCTGCCGCCACACGGTCGGCCTCAACTGGACCGCGATCGGGATCGAGCACGTCGGCTACAGCGACGGCGACGTCCTCGGCGACCCGCGCCAGATGCGCGCCTCGCTGCGCCTCACCCAGTACCTCCGCTGCCGCTTCGGGATCCGCGTCCACGACGTGATCGGCCACGCCGAGAGCCTCAGCTCCCCGTACCACCACGAGCTCGTCCCCAGCCTCCGCACCCAGACCCACGGCGACTGGCAGCACGCCTCGATGAGGGTCTACCGCAAGAAGCTGCGCCGGCTCGGCCGCTGTTGAGCCGGCGGGTAGACTGAGGCGCGATGAGCGAGGCGATCGAAGCGGGCTTCACGGAGGGCGACACGGTCTGGGTGCAGGACGCCGACGGCAACCGCCACCCCGGCGTCTTCGTCGGCTACAACGAAGCCGCCGGCTGGTTCGGTGGCGGGCCCAGCGCCTACGTCGTCCACCCCGAGGCGCACCAGGCCGAGGTCGTCTCGGTCTTCCGCGTCACCCCGCGCGAGGAGTAACGGTTAGCTTTCCCAATCCTTACTGGTGCAGATAGTCACACTGTTGGTAACTCACTCGGTGTCGGTACGGCGCGGCCGGTAACGGTAGCCGACGCCGCGCACGGTCTCGACCGGGTCGACGCTGGCCGCGGTGCCGAGCTTGCGGCGCAGGTAGCTGACGTAGAGCTTGACCTCGTCGCGATCGCGGATCCGGTCGCCCCAGACCATGTCCAGCAGCTGGTCGTGACCGAGCACGCGGCCGGGGTTTTCGACGAAGCAGGCGAGCATCCGGAACTCGATCGGGGTCAGGGCGACCTCGACCCCGAGCACCTCGACGCGGTGGCGCGGGTGGTCGATGTGGACGAACTCGTCGCCGATCACCGCGCCTGCCTGCTGGCCGGGCCGCGCCCGCCGCAGCAGCGCCTCGACGCGGGCGGCGATCTCCTCCGCCGAGGCGGTCTCGACCACGCAGTCGTCGGCGCCCGCCCGCAGCACGCGGATCCGCACCTCGTCGCCGTCGGCGGCGGCGATCGCCAGCAGCGGCAGCTCGCTCAGCTCGCGCACCGTGCCCAGCACCCCGAAGGCGTCGACGTCGGAGAGCTCGAGGTCGAGCAGGACCACGTCGGGGCGCTCCGAGTAGAACGCCTTGAGCCCGTCGGCGCCGCCGGCGGCGACGATGGTGTCGATTGCCACCGCGCCCAGCAGCTCTTTCAGCCTGCCGTCACCCCCGCCTGGTTCCCTGCCGATCACCAGTGCCTTCCGGACCAGCTGGCTCAACTTCGCCTCCCGTCTTTTCACACCCCGCGCTTTGACAACCTCACTTACTCAAGGGGATTTGTCAACCCGTGCAGGGTAATGTGACGTTTATCACCTAAACGGTCGTCCGACACCGTTTGACACGCGAACCCACACCGTAAGGCGGGCCGACACAGGTAGGCGGCTTGTCAGGTGTCCTGGTTCGCTTGCGCGGCGCGACCGAGGGCCTCGATTTCGGGCCGCTCCAGGCGCAGCATCGTCCACTCGCCGAGCTGGGTGGCGCCGAGCCCGGCGTAGAAGTCGAGCGCCGGCTGGTTCCAGTCCAGCGCGCACCACTCCAGCCGCGCGTGCCCGCGGCGCACCGCCAGCGCCGCCAGGTGCTCCATCACCGCCCGGCCTATTCCCTCCCGGCGATGGTCGGGGCGGACGTAGACGTCCTCGAGCCAGATCCCCGAACGGCACTCGAAGCTGGAGAAGGTGACGTAGAAGATCGCGTAGCCGAGCGGCTCGCCGGCCTCGGTCTCGAGCATCAGCGCCTCGGCGGCGCGCTCCTCGAACAGCGTCCGCCGCAGCGTCTCGGCATCGCCGACGACCCGGTCGGCGAGCTTCTCGTAGCCGGCCAGCTCCCGGATCAGCTCCAGCAGCCGCTCGCAGTCCCCCTCGGTGGCGGGCCGGATCACGGTCTCGGCGGCGGTGGTCACGCCGCGGAGACTAGTCGGGGCGACCGCTCGTCTAGTCTGCGGCGACGATGGCCACGATCGACGAGCTGCTCGCCAACAACCGCGCCTTCGCCGACTCGCTCGCCGAGCGCCACCTCGACGTCCGCCCCAGCAGGCAGCTGGCGATCGTCACCTGCATGGACTCGCGCCTCGACGTCTTCGCCGCGCTCGGGCTGGGCGACGGCGAGGCGCACGTCCTGCGCAACGCCGGCGGCGTCATCACCGACGACGTGATCCGCTCGCTGGCCGTCTCCCAGCGCCGGCTGGGGACGCGCGAGGTGATGCTGGTCCACCACACCGACTGCGGCCTGGAAACGATCAGCGACGACGGCTTCCGCGACGAGCTGCGCGAGGCGACCGGCGTCGCCCCGGCCTTCGCGATCGAGTCGTTCAAGGACGTCGACGCCGACGTGCGCCAGTCGATCCTGCGGGTGCGCCGCTCGACCTTCATCCCCCACCGCGAGTCCGTGCGCGGCTTCGTCTACGACGTCGACACGCACCGCCTGCGCGAGGTCGAGGTCGCCGCCGAGGAGGGCTGAGGCGGCGGTGGCCGAGACCGCGCCCTACGGCGCCTGGCGCTCGCCGATCGCGGCCGCCACCGTGGCGCTGGCCGGGCGGCGGCTGGGAGCGGCGGCGCTGGCCGCCGACGGCGCCGTCTGGTGGGGCGAGGGGCGGGCGGCCCCGGGGGGCCCGG
>CAZHLT010000222.1:0-6744 GCA_964533285.1 uncultured Conexibacteraceae bacterium
GCGCGGGTGGACGCGGCGCAGCCGGCGCTGGCCGGGCGGTAAGGCGTGGGCGATGCCGGCGGCGCCGATGCCGCCCAGCAGGGCGCCGAGCGCGCGGCGCCCGCGCAGCGCCGCCAGCGCGCCGAGGGCGCCGAGGGCGGCGCCGAGCCCGAGCGGCCACCAGTAGGTGCCGTGCGCCGGCTCGGCCTCGATCCGCGCCTCCGCGCCGAGCTCGGCGAAATGCTCGACCAGCCACTCGGCGGCCCGCCGCTCGCCCTCGGAGGCGGAGGGCCGGTCGATTTTCTCCAGGTCCTCGAGCCGCTCGCGCAGCCATCCCTGCTCACTGGCCATCTGGCCAGCCACCCTAGATGATCGGCGTGGCCCGATCGCCGCCGCCGCTTACCATCTGTGACACATGTTCGGTGGTGGCTCGATCACGCTGTTCCACGTCCGCGGGATCCGCATCGCGGTCGACTGGTCGTGGTTCCTGATCCTCTTCCTGCTGATCGTCTCGCTCTCCAGCGCCTACGGCGACGCCCTCGGCGAGTCGAGCAGCGACGCCGCCCCGTTCCTGCTGGCGATCGCCAGCGCCCTCGGCTTCTTCGGCTCGATCCTCCTGCACGAGCTCGGCCACGCCTTCGCCGCGGTCCGCTGCGGCATCGGCATCACCTCGATCCAGCTCTGGATCTTCGGCGGCGTCGCCCGCATGGACCGCGAAACCGACAGCCCCGAGGCCGAGTTTGAGGTCGCCGTCGCCGGCCCGGCGGTGACGCTGGCGATCGTCGTCGCCCTCTACGTCCTCGGCGGCCTCCTCGCCGGCTTCGGCGAGTTCGCCCACGTCTTCCGCCTGGCGGTCGAATGGAAGACCGAAGCCGGGATCTCGGGTCTGGTCGCGATGATCGCCTGGCTGGGGACGATCAACCTGATCGTCCTCGTCTTCAACCTGCTGCCCGCCTTCCCGATGGACGGCGGCCGCGTCGCCCGGGCGATCATCTGGTGGCGGACCAAGGACCGCAGCCGCGCGACCCGCGTCGCCGCCAACATGGGCCGCCTCTTCGGCTATGCCTTCGTCGGCGGCGGCCTCGTCCTCGTCGCCCTCGGCGACGTCTTCAGCGGCATCTGGCTGGCGCTGGTCGGGGTGATCGTCGGCGGCGCCGCCCGCGGCGCGGCGATGCAGTCGGCGCTGACCAGGCGGATCGGTGACGTCTGCGTCGCCGACGTGATGGACCGCGAGCCGGTCGCGATCCCCGGCGACATCAGCGTCGAGCGCGCCCTCGACGAGTACTTCCTGCGCTACCGCTGGCCCTGGTTCCCGGTCGTCGACGCCGCCCACCGCTTCCTCGGCCTGGTCCAGCGCGACCGCGCCGACGAGGTCCCCGAGGTCAGCCGCGCCTCGGCCAGCGTCGCCGACCTCGTCGACCTCGACCGCGGCCTCTTCGTCCGCGACGACACCCCGCTCGACGCCCTCCTCTCCAACCAGAACCTGCGCCGCCTCGGCGCCCTGATGGCCGTAGACGCCGAAGGCCGCCTCTCCGGCGTCGTCACCGTAGAGCAAGTAGGCAGAGCCCTCCGCGACGCCACCGCCCCCAGCTGACCCACCCCCAAGGCAAGACAAACCCCGCACCCAGCGCACGAAACCGCCCCGAGGGCTCAAACCGCGGGGGAGAACCCCCCGCGTGGCAGTCCTTTCTCACGCTATGGAGGGAAAAGCTCTGCCACGTGGGCAGCGTCTCGCCGCGCTCGCCCGCCGACAGCACGGAGTGGTTTCAATTCGCCAGCTTCGTGGGCCGCTCGGATACTCGCATTCGTTCGTCGAACGCGCAGTGGCCCGCGGGCAGTTGCACAGACTTCGCACCGGCGTGTACGCGGTGGGGCACACGAACCTGTCCCGGCATGGGAAGTGCCTGGGGGCGGTGCTGGGGTGTGGGAGGGGGGCGTTGCTGAGCCACTGGTCGGCGGCTTGGCTCTGGGGATTGATGCCGACGAATCCGGTGCCGATCCATGTGACGACGCCAATCCCGCGGCACAAGCGGCTCGGGCTCATGATCCACCGCTCGCGCACCTTCAGCGGCGAGGACCGGGACCTGCGCGAAGGGATCCCGGTCACCTCGGTCGCCCGCACCGCGCTCGACCTCGCGGCCCGGGTCCGCCGCCAGAGCATCAACCGCTACCTGCAGCGGGCGGAAATGGAGGAGCTGTTCGACCTCGCCGCGTTCCACTCGGTCCTCGACCGCAACCGCGGGCACCGCGGCCGCAAGCCCCTGCGGCGGGCGCTCGAGCTCTACGAGCCGCCGCCGTTCACCCGCTCCAAGCTGGAGGAGCGCTTCTTCGAACTGGTCCTCGCCCACGGCCTGCCGCGCCCCGCCGCCAACTACTTCGAAGCCGGCTACGAGCTCGACGTCTACTGGCCGGAGCTGCGCTTCGCCGTCGAACTCGACGTCTTCGAGACCCACGGCAGCCGCCTCTCCTTCGAGGAAGACCGCCTGCGCCAGGAGGAGCTGAAGCTGGCCGGGGTCGAGATGACCCGCGTCACCGGCCCGCGCCTGAAGCGCGAACCCGGGCGAGTGGTGAAGCGGGTCGAGCGGTTGCTGGCGATGCGCCGCCGCGAGCTCGGGCGCTGACGCGCCTCTCGGCTCCCGGCTCGGCCCGCGCCGCCGCGACCAGGACTCAGGCGAGCGGCGCGTGGCGCTCGATGATGCGGCCGAAGTCGGCGCCGGCCGGCAGCGTGCCGAAGGCCCGACCCCAGTCGCCGCCGAGGCGCGAGGCGCAGAAGGCGTCGGCGACCGCCGGGTCGCCGTAGCGGACCAGCAGCGAGCCCTGCAGCGCCAGCGCCATCTTCTCGACCAGCCGCCGCGCCCTGACCTCGATCGTCTCGACCTCGCCCGGCAGCTCCTCGCGCAGCGCCGCCGCGAAGGCGTCGAGCCGCGGCTCCGCCGCCGCCCCCTCGGCGACCTCGGCGAAGAAGGCATCGACCGAGGCCGGCTCCTTCACCATCGCCCGCAGCACGTCGAGGCACTGGACGTTCCCCGAGCCCTCCCAGATCGAGTTCAGCGGGCTCTCGCGGAAGAGCCGCGGCAGCCCGGTCTCCTCGACGTAGCCGACGCCGCCGAGGCACTCCAGCGACTCGCCGGCGTGGGTCGGCGCCCGCTTCGTGATCCAGTACTTCAGCACCGCGTTGGCGACCCGCTTCAGGTGCGTCGCCTCCTCGTCGCCGGCCAGCGCCTCGTCGTAGGCGCGCGCCAGCCGCAGCGCCGAGATCGTCGCCGCCTCCGACTCGATCGCCAGATCGGCGAGCACGTTGCGCATCAGCGGCTGCTCAACCAGCACCCGGCCGAAGGCCGCGCGGTGCGAGGCGTGGTGGATCGCCTGCACGACCCCGGCCCGCATCCCGGTGGCGCCGCCGAGCACGCAGTCCAGCCGCGTGTGGTTGACCATCTCGATGATCGTTCGCACGCCGGCGCCCTCCTCGCCGACCAGCCAGGCCGAGGCGGCGTCGAGCTCGATCTCGCTGGAGGCGTTGGAGCGGTTGCCGAGCTTGTCCTTCAGCCGCTGCAGGCGGAAGCGGTTGCGCTCGCCGTCGGGCGTCCAGCGCGGGAAGAGGAAGCAGGAGAGGCCGCCGTCGGCCTGGGCGAGGACGAGGAAGGCGTCGCACTGCGGCGCCGACATGAACCACTTGTGGCCGGTCAGCTCGTACTCGGCGCCGGGGCCGCCGCCGTTCACCGGCCGCGCCACGGTGGTGTTGGCGCGGACGTCGCTGCCGCCCTGCTTCTCGGTCATCCCCATCCCGGCCAGCGCCCCGTCCTTGCCCTCGGCCGGCCGGTTGGCGACGTCGTAGACGGCGGAGAAGAAGCGCGGCTCCCACTCGGCGGCCAGATCCGGCTGCGTCCGCAGCGCCGGCACCACCGAGTAGGTCATCGAGATCGGGCAGCCGATCCCGGCCTCGGCCTGCGACATGCACATGAAGGCGGCGCCGCGGGCGACGTGGGCGCCCGGCCGCGGGTCCTTCCAGGGGGCGCAGTGCAGCTCGTTGCCGACCGCAACCGACATCAGCTCGTGCCAGGCGGGGTGGAACTCGACCTCGTCGACGCGGTTGCCGTAGCGGTCGTGGGTCCGCAGCTGCGGCGGGTTCTCGTTGGCCAGCCGCCCCAGCTCCTGGGCGCGGCCGCTGCCGGCGAAGCGGCCGACCTCGCCGATCCGCTCCTCGGCCCACTCGGCGCCCTCGCGCCGCACCGCCTCGCGCAGCGGCCGGTCGGCGGCGTAGACGTCGTAGTCGACCAGCGGCGGCGGCTGGTTGGTCACCGCGTGGTTGCCGAAGGCTGGACGCTCCCTGGTTGCCATTCGGTACCGATTGTGGCAGTTACGGGCGGCTTTTGAGCGAGCCGACGCCCGAGCGGCCGAGGCAGGTAGCATCGCCCGCCGGTGTCCAAGATCAAGGTCGAGAACCCGGTCGTCGAGCTCGACGGCGACGAGATGACCCGCATCATCTGGTCGTTCATCAAAGAGCAGCTGATCGTTCCCTACCTGGATATCGACCTGAAGTACTTCGATCTCGGGATCGAGAGCCGCGACGCGACCGAGGACCAGATCACGGTTGACGCCGCCAACGCGATCAAGCAGTACGGCGTCGGCGTCAAGTGCGCGACGATCACCCCTGACGAGGCCCGGGTCGAGGAGTTCGGCCTGAAGGAGATGTACCGCTCGCCGAACGGGACGATCCGCAACATCCTCGGCGGCGTCATCTTCCGCGAGCCGATCGTGATCGCCAACGTGCCGCGCCTGGTGCCCGGCTGGACGAAGCCGATCGTGATCGGCCGCCACGCCTTCGGCGACCAGTACCGTGCCACCGACCTCGTCGTCCCCGGCGCGGGCAGCCTGACCATGACCTTCACCCCGAAGGACGGCTCGGAGCCGATCGAGCTCGACGTTTACGACTTCCCCGGCGGCGGCATCGCGATGTCGATGTACAACCTCGACGACTCGATCCGCGACTTCGCCCGCGCCTCGCTGCGGTATGGCCTCGACCGTGGCTACCCGGTCTACATGTCGACCAAGAACACGATCCTCAAGCGCTACGACGGCCGCTTCAAGGACATCTTCGCCGAGGTCTACGAGACCGAGTTCAAGTCCGAGTTCGAGGCCGCCGGCATCAGCTACGAACACCGCCTGATCGACGACATGGTTGCCGCCGCGCTGAAGTGGGAGGGCGGCTACGTCTGGGCCTGCAAAAACTACGACGGCGACGTCCAGTCGGACACCGTTGCCCAGGGCTTCGGCTCGCTGGGGTTGATGACGAGCGTGTTGATGACCGCCGACGGCAAGACCGTCGAGGCCGAGGCCGCCCACGGCACCGTCACCCGTCACTACCGCCAGCACCAGCAAGGCAAGCCGACCTCGACCAACCCGATCGCCTCGATCTTCGCCTGGACGCGCGGCCTCGCCGCCCGCGGCCGGATGGACGGCACCCCCGAGGTCGCCGAGTTCGCCGAGACGCTGGAGCGGGTCTGCGTCGAGACGGTCGAAAGCGGCAAGATGACCAAAGACCTCGCGCTGCTCGTCGGCGGGGGGCAGGAGTTCCAGACGACGCAGGAGTTCCTCGCCTCGATCGACGAGAACCTACGGGCCGCGATGGCCCGGTAACGAGAACCTACGGGCCGCATGGCCCGGTAACGAACCCCAACTTCGAGGAGACGATTTTCGTGAGCACTCCCGTCAAGGTCACCGTGACCGGCGCCGCCGGGCAGATCGGCTACGCGATCCTGTTCCGGATCGCCAGCGGCCAGATGCTCGGCCCCGACACCCCGGTCGAGCTCAGCCTGCTGGAGATCCCCGACGCGGTCAAGGCCGCCGAGGGCACGGCGATGGAGCTCGACGACTGCGCCTTTCCGCTGCTGCGCAAGATCGACATCAGCGACGACCCCAAGCAGGCCTTCGACGGCGCCAACATCGGCCTCCTGGTCGGCGCCCGGCCGCGCGGCCCGGGCATGGAGCGGTCCGACCTGCTCGAGGCCAACGGCGGCATCTTCAAGCCCCAGGGCGAAGCGATCAACGCCGGCGCCGCCGACGACATCAGGGTCCTGGTCGTCGGCAACCCGGCCAACACCAACTGCCTGATCGCGATGTCGAACGCCCCCGACGTCCCCCGCGAGCGCTTCACCGCGATGCTGCGCCTCGACCACAACCGGGCGATCTCGCAGCTCGCCAACAAGCTCTCAAAGCAGGTCAGCTCGGTCACCAACATGACCGTCTGGGGCAACCATTCCGTCACCCAGTACCCCGACCTCGTCAACGCCAAGGTCGACGGGCTGAGCGCCTGGGACCAGGTCGACGACGAGGCCTTCATCGCCGACGAGTACATCCCCCGGGTCGCCAAACGTGGCGCCGAGATCATCGACGCCCGTGGCGCCTCCAGCGCCGCCTCCGCCGCCAACGCGGCGATCGACCACGTCCACGACTGGGTGCTCGGCACCCCCGAGGGCGACTGGGTCTCGATGGGCGTCCCCGCCGACGGCTCCTACGGGATCGGCGAGGGGATCATCTGCGGCCTGCCCTGCAACTGCAGCGGCGGCGAGTGGTCGGTCGTGCAGGGCCTCGACGTCCCCGACTTCTCGCGCGAGCGGATCGACGCTTCGGTCATGGAGCTCCAGGAGGAGCGCGACGCCGTCAGCCAGCTCGGGCTGATCTGAGGCTTGCGAAGAGGGGGGCCCCGGGGGGGGATACACACCCCCCGGGGGGGGTGGGTGTGGTTGTGCCCCCCCGGGGCCCCCA
>CAZHLT010000223.1:0-17502 GCA_964533285.1 uncultured Conexibacteraceae bacterium
CCCGGCGTCCCGCCTCAAACGCCCCGAACTCAGGCCTGACCCGCACCCCTACCTGCCCTTGTGGGGGTGCGGGTCAGGCCCCTCGCCCCTTGGACGACTTCGAGATGCGGCGGTTTGCGACGTCCTCAGCCTTGGTTGCCGCGCTGCCTGAGGAAGCGCTGGAACTCGCGGGCGATCGAGTCGGCCGAGGGCAGCTCCTGGCCCTCGTCGGCGAGCAGGTCGACCTGTTCGGCCTCGATCCGCGAGACCAGCTCCTCGATCTCCGGGTTGGCGGCGACGGCGCGGCCGATCTGCTCCTCGTAGTCGCTCGTCTCCTCCTCCAGGTCGGAGGCCTCGACGACGATCCCGGTCAGGCCTTCGAGCCGACGCAGCAGCGCCAGCGCCGCCTTCGGGTTGGGCACCGCGGCGACGTAGTGCGGCACCGCCGCCCAGAGCGAGGCGGAGTCGATCCCCGCCTGGTGGCAGCGGTCGTGGACGACGCCGACGATCCCGGTCGGGCCTTCGTAGTTGGAGTGCTCCAGCTCCAGCTCATCGACCAGCTCGCGGCTCGAGGCGAGGCCGGTGATCGGCACCGGCAGCGTGTGCGCGACCTCGGCGATCAGCGCTCCCAGGGTGACGACGAGCTCGACCCCGAGCGCGTCGGCGGCGGTCGCGATCGTCTCCGAGAAGGTGCGCCAGCGCAGGTTCGGCTCGGTGCCGTCGAGCAGGACGAGGTCGCGGTCGGCGTTGGGGACGCGGACCGCGATCAGGTTGTTCTCGGGCCAGTCGATGCGGCGGGCGCGGCCGTCCTCCATGCTGATCGTCGGCCGGTGCGCCTGGAAGTCGAAGTAGTCCTCGGGATCGACGCGGGCGATCAGCTCCGAGTCGAGCGAGTTGGCCATCGTCGTCAGCGCGGTCGACGCGGCGGCGGCGGCGTCGTTCCAGCCGCGGAAGGCGCAAACCATGACCGGGGATCGCAGCACGGGCACATCGCCTTCCCAGCTCAGTGAATCCACCTGCTGAGCGTACTACCGCGTGGAGCGCGCGCGGTGAACGAGCTGTGCGGCGAAGAACAGGGCGAGGGCGGCGAAGGTCAGCTGCAGCAGCCGTTCGGAGAGGTTGTTGGCGACCGTCACCCCGATCAGCACTCCGAGCGGCGAGAGGACGCCGATCACCAGCGCCTCGCGCAGGCGGACGTTGCCGTAGCCGCTCTGGCGAATCGCCCCGACCAGGGCGACGATGACGATCATCAGCAACGAGGTCGCCTCGCCCTCGACCTGGGTGAGGCCGAGGAAGATCGTCAGCACCGGCACGAAGAGGACGCCGCCGCCGACCCCGACGAGGCCGCCGGCGAGGCCGCCGGCGACGGCGATCAGGACCGCGGCGAGCTCGTTCACGCACGCCTCATTTGAGGATCAGCTCGATCGCGATCGCGACCAGCAGGGCGGCGAACAGGTAAGAGACCGCGCGCTGGGGGATGCGCTGCTGGATCGCGGTGCCGAGGACGACGCCGGCAACCGCCGGGATCGTCAGCAGCAGGCCGGTGATGACGTGGACGTTGCCGTAGATGCCGCCCTGGGCGACGGTGCCGATCAGGCCGATGACGACGATCGCCGCCAGGCTGGTGCCGGTCGCCAGCCGCTCGCCGTAGCCGAACCAGAAGATCAGCAGCGGCACGATCACGGTGCCGCCGCCGACCCCGAAGAGGCCGCTGAAGGCGCCGGCGACCGTCCCGATCACGGCCAGATGGAGGATCGGCGCCCGCGGGCTGGCGTCGCTCGGGCTCGGCATGCGGCGATACTAGATCCCGTGTCTCGCGAATCTGAGACCGGGGCGGGCGCCTGGGACGCGGTGCTCGGCCCCCTTCGCGCCGAACCGGGCCGGGCCGCGATCCTCACCGACGTCGACGGGACGCTGGCGCCGATCGTCGAACGGGCCGAGGACGTCGTCGTGCCGGCGGCGGCGCGGGCGGCGCTGGCGCGGCTGAGCGAGCGCTTCGCGGTGGTCGGCTGCGTCTCCGGCCGCCAGGCGGTCGAGGCGCGGCGCCTGGTCGGCCTCGACCAGCTCGCCTACGCCGGCAACCACGGCCTCGAGCTGCTGCTGCCCGGCGACGAGGCGCCGCGGGCCGACCCCTCGCTCGACGGCCGCGAGCACGAGGCGGCCGAGTTCCTCGCCGCGCTCGACGGCGCGGCGCTCTCGGGGGTCGGGCTGCGGCGCGAGGACAAGGGCGCGATCCAGGCGCTGCAGTGGCGCGGCGCCGGCGACGAGGCGGCCGCCGCCGCCCGCGCCAACGAGATCGCGATCGCCGCCGGCAAGGCCGGCCTCGACCCGCACTGGGGGCGCAAGGTGCTGGAGCTGCGGCCGGTCGGCGGCGGCGGCAAGGACGCCGCGGTCTCCGCTCTGCTCGCCGGCGAGGACCTCGACCGCGCCGTCTACGCCGGCGACGACCGCACCGACCTCGACGCCTTCCGCCGGCTCCAGCAGCTGCGCGAGGACGGCGACCTGGTCGCCGCGGTCCGGGTCGGGGTGGTCACGCCGGAGGGGCCGGCCGAGCTCGGCGAGGAGTCCGACCTCGTCGTCGACGGCCCCGAGGGCTGGCTGGCGATCCTCGAATGGCTGGCGGGATAGCAGATGGTCGACCCCACGTCCAGGTCTGACTGGGGGCGCGTCATCCAGGTGGGCCTGGCCGCGGGGTCGATCGTCTAGTGCCCTACACCGACCTGCTCCGCGTCACCGTCTTCCTCACCGGCGCCGAGGCGACCGCGCTGGGCGCGATCACCGCCCTCGCCGCCAACCGCGACGACGACACGCGGACGATCCTCGTCGCCGCCGTCTGGTGGCTGGTCTCGCTGGCGATCGGCTTCTGGCTCGGCCGCCCCTCGCGCGCCCGCGAGGACATGCGCGACCCGCTCGCCCGCGCCCGCACCGCGACCTCGCTGCCGCCCTCCTCGCCGGCCCGGATCGCCGTCGGCCGCCTCTGGCCGATCGCCCTCACCGCCATCATCGCCGGCGGCCTCGGCGTCTTCTTCCCCGGCGTCGCCGCGATCGGCGCCGGCTACGCGCTGATCGTCTCGCTCGCCTGGCACACCCGCGAGGCGGCGGTGCTGACGATCGAGCAGCGCGACGGGGTCAAGTTCTACGTCGTCCCCACCCCCGCCTGGCGCCCACTCGAGCTGATGCGCACCCCAGGCCTCCGCTCAACCCCGAAGGGCGTCGCCTACTGAGTCGCGTTCGCATGCCGAACGGAACCTTTTCCTCGAATATGACCGGAAAGGTTCCTCTCGATCGGGTCAGAGCAGTTTCTTGAACTCGGCCCAGGGGCGGGTGTTGGCTACGTCGGCTGCGGTCAGCCAGGCGCGGCGGGCGGTGGCGACGGCGTAGCGCATGTTGTCGAGGGTGTCGACGCCGTGGGCGTCGGTGTTGAGGACGACCGTGACGCCGGCTTCGGCGGCGAGGCGAGCGTGGCGGTCGGAGAGGTCGCGGCGGTTGGGGTTGCCGTTGATCTCGAGCAGCGTGCCGGTGCGGGCGGCGGCCTCGGCGACCGCCTCGACGTAGATCCCGTAGGGCTCGCGGCGGCCGATCAGACGGCCGGTGAGGTGGCCGATGCAGTGCACCGCCGGGTTCTCGATCGCCGCCAGGACGCGCGCGGTCATCTCCCTTTCGGAGATCGCGAAGGAGGTGTGGACGCTGGCGAGCACCCAGTCGAGCGCGGCGACCAGGTCCTCGGGGTAGTCGAGGCTGCCGTCGAGGCCGATGTTGACCTCCGAGCCGGCGAGCAGGCGGAAGCCCTTTCCCCCTTTCCCGGGGCCCTTGTTCCAGGCGCGGACCTCCTCGATCCGCTGCCAGAGCCGCTCGGCGCTGACGTGGTCGCCGAAGCCGTGGCTGGCCGAGTGGTCGGTGATCGCCAGGTAGGCGTAGCCGCGGGCGCGCGCCGCCTCGGCCATCTCCTCGAGGCTGTTGCGGCCGTCGGAGAGGGTGGTGTGGGAGTGAAGGTCGCCGCGGACGTCGCCGAGCTCGACCAGGTCGGGCAGCTCGCCGGCCCGGGCCGCCTGCAGCTCGCCGCGGTTCTCGCGCAGCTCCGGCTCGATGTAGGCGTAGCCGAGGCGCTCGTAGACCGCCTCCTCGCTCTCGCAGAGGGTCACCTCGCCGCTCTCGGTGTCGGTGATGCCGTGCTCGGAGACCGAGAGGCCGCGCGCCACCGCTTCTTCGCGCAGCGCCACGTTGTGGGCCTGGGAGCCGGTGAAGTGCTGCAGCAGGTTGCCGAAGGCGGCCGGGGGGACGATCCGCAGGTCGACCGCGACGCCGTTGTGGGTCTGGGCGCGGACGCCGTTGGGGCCGGGGGTGCCGGCGGCAGCGATCAGCGGGTGGGCGGCGAGGTGCTGGGAGAGCAGGGTCGGCTCCTCGGCGGTGGCGATCAGGTCGATGTCCTTGCAGGTCTCGGCCCAGCGGCGGACCGAGCCGGCAACCTCGACCCGGTTGGCGGCCGGGTGCTCGCGCAGCGCCGCCGCCAGCTCCTCGGCGATCGGCCGCACCTTCGAGAGCAGCAGCCGCCCCGGCTTCTCGACGCCCTCGCGCTCCAGCCGCGCCAGCTGCTCGAGCACGTTCTCCTCGACCTTCGGGCCGAGGCCCTTGAGGGTGCGGATCCGCTCCGCCTCGGCCGCCGCCCGCAGGTCCTCGAGGGTGGCGACGCCGAGCTCGTCGAACAGGCGCCGCGCGGTTTTGGCGCCCAGGCCGGGGACGCGGGTGACCTCGATCAGGCTCGGCGGGAACTTCGCCTTCAGCTTCGCCGCCGCCGGGATCTCGCCGCTCGCCAGCAGCGCGTCGATCTTCTCCGCCAGCGTCTTGCCGACGCCGGGGATCCTGGTCGCTTCGCCGCGGGCGGCCAGCTCGGCGACCGAGACCGGGCTCTCGCGGATCGCGGTCGCCGCCGTCGAGTAGGCGAGGACGCGGTATTTGACGGCGCCGTCGAGCTCGTAGAGGACGCCCAGCTCTTCCAGCGCGGCGGCGATTTCGGCGTTGTCCACAGGCGCAACTTAGCCGCTGGACGGGGTGCGGATTCAGCGCCCGGTTAGGGAACGCGAATAGCATCGGGCGAATGAGCCCGAGCGAGAGCGGCGCCCCCTGGCTGGTCCTCCCCACCTACAACGAGGCCGAGAACCGGGCGGCGATCGTCGCCGCGGCGCGCGCCAAGCTGCCCGCCTCGGCCCACGTCCTGATCGTCGACGACGACTCGCCCGACGGCAGCGGCCGGATCGCCGACCGCCTGGCCGCGGAGAGCGAGCAGGTCGACGTCGTCCACCGGCCGCGCAAGGAAGGGATCGGCCCCGCCTACCTGGCCGGCTTCCGCCGCGCCCTCGCCGCCGGCGCCGGCCTGGTGCTGGAGATGGACGCCGACTTCTCCCACGATCCGGCCTATCTGCCGCGGCTGCTGGAGGCGGCCCAGCGGGCCGACCTGGTGCTCGGCTCGCGCTACGTCGCCGGCGGCGGCGTCAGCGACTGGGGGCCGCTGCGGCGGGCGATCAGCCGCGGCGGCTGCGCCTACGCGCGGCTCGTCCTCGGCGTCGAGGTCCGCGACCTGACCGGCGGCTTCAAGTGCTTCCGCCGCGAGGTGCTGGAGGCGATCGACCTCGACGCGGTCCAGGCGCGCGGCTACGCCTTCCAGGTCGAGCTGACCTACCGCGCCCTGCAGCAGGGCTTCCGCGTCCTCGAGGTGCCGATCGTCTTCCGCGACCGCCGCGCCGGCAACTCGAAGATGAGCCGCGCGATCGTCGCCGAGGCAGCGCTGGCGGTACCGCGCTTGCGCTTCGGCTCCGAGGGCCGCGAGCACGGCCGCGCCGCGACCCAGGAGCGTCGCTATACTTTTTGAAGTATTGAACGCCCGCGCCAGAGCTGAAAACCTCGAATTGGGAGACCGATACAAGTGACCGGCAAACTGAACGACGTAACCGACGCAACCTTCAAAGCTGAGGTCCTCGACGCCGATGGGCCTGTGCTCGTCGACTTCTGGGCGCCCTGGTGCGGGCCGTGCCGCGTCGTCCATCCGGTCCTCGAGGAGATCGACGCCGAGCGCGACGACCTGCGGATCGTCAGCATCAATGTCGACGAGAACCAGCAGACGGCGACCCAGTACGAAGTCCTCTCGATCCCGACGATGATCCTCTTCAAGGACGGCGCGATCGCCAAGAAAGTCGTCGGGGCGATGCCGAAGCGGCGCCTCGAGGCCGAGCTCGAGCCGGCGCTCGCCTGAACCACCGACAGCCGCGCGGTCCCTTCCCAACGCCTCCCCGCTGGGAGCGAGTGGCGAACCCGTGCCCCGGTAGCGGTTCGCCAATCCTCCTCTAGTAGAGGAAGGCCTGCTGCAGCTCGGCGTCGATCCAGGGGCTGAGGGTGCGGGCGAAGGTCGCCGTCAGGTGGGTCTTGTCGCGGTAGACGAGGGCGTTGCCGATCACCGCGCGGCAGACGCCGCCGGGGCAGATCTCGCCGGTCAGGTCGATCATGTGTGTGCCGGCTGAGCGCTGCGCGGCGCGGACGTCGAATTCCAGGTTCCAGTCGTGGACCCGCTCGAAGGTACAGGAGCCGAGCCGGTCGAGGTCTTCGGAGACGCAGCTGGGGACGTCGCTGGCCGAGGCCGGCGTGTCGCGGATCACGACCGGGTTGAGGCCGGCGCGGCGGACCCGCGCCAGGGTCGCCAGGTACCCGGCTTCGAGCGCGTCGGCGTTCTCGGCGTCGGCGAGTTCCTCGCCGTCCTCGCCGTAGGCGGTGTAGGCGGTGTTGCTGCTGATCACGACCACGGTCCGCGGCCGGCTTTCTTCGATCCGCCGCAGGGTGTTCTCACGCCAGGCGTCGCACTGCGAGTACTCGCGGTCGGCGACCATGCTGCGGATCCGGACTTCGGCCGGGGTGCATTCGGCCTTGGTCAGGTTGAGCAGCCGCCAGTGGTGTTCGAGCGCCAGTTTCTGCAGCGGCGCGAAGTACTGCAGCGCGTGCGAATCGCCGAAGAGGACGACCGTGCGGGTGCCCTCGGGGTCGCCGTAGAGGCAGCGGTTCGAGTTGGTGCCCGGGATCCCGACCATGCAGCCGTCGTAGTAGGCGCGGGAGCGGTCGTCGCGGGCGTGCAGCGGGCTCGGCCGCACGGCGGTCGCCCGTTCCTGAGGCTGCGACTGCCAGGCCAGCGCCGCCGCGCCCTCGACTTCGGAGAGCGGCGCCGTCGGCAGCCGCGGCTGGACGTCGGTGAGGAGGACGCCGGCGCCGACCGCGACGGCCATGCAGGCGGCGCCGAGGGCGAGCCCGCGGGCCGGCACCCGGACCAGCGCCCGGGCGTGCCGGACCGGCTCCTCGACCAGGTGGTGGCCGAGCACGGTCGGCAGCAGCGAGGCGAGGACGACGGCGACGCCGGCGAGCGGCGAGAGCGGCCCCCAGACGAAGGCGGCGAAGACGAGCGCCGGCCAGTGCCAGAGGTACCACGAGTAGGAGATGCGGCCGACGTAGCGGACCGGTCGCAGCGAGAGCGGACCCGCCGGCGAGCCGCGCTCGGCGGCGGCCGAGCCGGCGAGGATCAGCGCCGCGGCGCCGACCGTCGGGACCAGCGCCGCGACCCCGGGGAACGGCGTCGTCGCGTCGAAGGCGAGCGCCGCGTAGACGATCGCCGCGAGCCCGGCCCAGCCGAGCGCGGCGGCGCCGAGGCGGGGCAGGCGGACGGCGCCGAGCAGGGCCAGGCAGCCGCCCAGCGCCAGCTCCCAGGCGCGGCCGAAGGTCGAGAAGTAGGCGGCCGCCGGCTCGTCCGAGGTGAAGGCGATGCCGAAGCCGAGCGAGAGCGCGAAGACCAGCGCCAGCGCCAGCCAGAGGGCGCGGTCGAGGCGGCGGCCGCGACGCCGCTGGTACCAGGTCGCGCCGAGCAGCAGCGCCGGCCAGGCGAGGTAGAACTGCTCCTCGATCGCCAGCGACCAGAGGTGGAGGACCGGGCTCGGTTCGACGTCCTGGGCGAAGTAGTCGACCGACTGGGCGGCGAAGTGCCAGTTGGCGGTGTAGAGGGCGGAGCTGACGATGTCGCCGGCGACTTCGAGCGCCCGCAGCGGCGAGAGCAGCAACAGCGAGGCGACGGCGACGGTGCCGAGCAGCAGCGCCGTCAGCGGCAGCAGCCGCCGCGCCCGCCGCGCGTAGAAGCCGGCCAGGGAGATGCGGCCGTGCCGGCGCAGCTCGCGCAGCAGCAGGCCGGTGATGAGGAAGCCGGAGATGACGAAGAAGACGTCGACGCCGACGTAGCCCCCGGCGAAGACCGGGATGCCGGCGTGGCAGAGGAGGACGGCGAGGATCGCGACCGCGCGCAGGCCCTCGACGTCGGCGCGGAAGCCGCGTGCCTCTGTGTCATTTCTTGACTTCATTGGTCGACAATTTTGGCAGGTCGGTGTTCCGCCGCCCACTGACGCCGGGCGACGCGAGAGAGCCACCGCATCGCCTCCTCGATCAGCCACGGCCGGACGCGCTCGGTCGTGTGGCCGCCGGCCACCTGCCACAGGTGCACCCGCTTGAACTTGGCGGCGAAGGCCTCGTTCATCGCCGCCGGCACGACCTGGTCGGCGCGGCCCTGGACGACCAGCAGCGGCGCCAGCTGCGGCCGCCGCAGCGGCGAGAGCCGGTAGCGGGCGGGGGCGCCGAGGTCGACCTTCCCGAAGTAGTCGGAGCCGTAGGCGGAGAGCGGCCATTCCCAGCCGACCAGGTCGGAGACCGGCGCCTTGGCGACGGCGGCGGCGACGAGGTCGTCGCCGGCCAGCAGCGCCGCCAGGGTGCCGCCGGCGGAGGAGCCGTAGGCGTAGACCCGGTCGCGGCCGAACTTCAACCGCAGCCGCCGCGCTTCGGCCCGCGCCCGCCGCACCGCCGCCGGCATGTCGCCGAGCGGGTAGACGACGTAGTGGGGGACGAAGCCGGCGGCGCGGGCGCGATCGACGGTCTCCGGCTCGAAGCTGGGATCGTCGTAGAGGAAGGAGCCGCCGTGGAAGAGCAGCAGCTGCGGCGGCGGGCCGGTCGGTTCCTTCGGTTCCTTGTCCCCCTCGCCTTCTTCCGCGACTCCGGTTACGGCCGTTTCACCCGCGGAGGTCCCGGGGGCGGCGCCGCCGGGGGCGGCGAGCGCCGCCGCCGGCAGGGCCAGGGCCAGGGCCCAGAGCAGCGTGAGGATGGCTGGAAGTCGGCGGATAGGCCCTTAAACCCGCCTGAGCTCGAGTTGCAGCTGCAGGCCGTCGATCGTGGCGCCGGCGCCACCGCCGGCGCCGTAGGCGACGGCGGTGGCGAGCACCTCGCCGGCCAGGTAGGTCTCGTGCTCGCGGGCGGCGGCCAGCAGCGCCTCGTCACCGCCCAGCCCCAGCTCGATCCGGTCGGTGATCTCCAGCCCCGCCTCTTTGCGGGCGTTCTGGACGGCGTGGACGATCTCGCGGGCGAGGCCCTCGCGGCGCAGCTCGTCGTCGAGCTCGAGCGAGAGGGCGACCGCGTGGCCGGCCTCGGCCTCGACCTCGTAGCCCTCCAGCGGCGCCAGCGCCAGGGTGACGTCGTCGGCGCCGAGGCTGTGGTCGACGCCGTCGATCGCGATCCCGACCTCGCCGCCCGCGGCCAGCACCTGGGCGACGTGGGCGGCGTCGAGGGCGCCGACCGCGGCCGCCACCTGCGGCATCTTCTTGCCGAAGCGCGGCCCCAGCGTGCGGTAGTTGGGCTTCGCCGTGTAGCTGACCAGCTCGCTCTCGTCGTCGACGAAGTCGAGCTGCTTGACGTTGAGCTCGGCGGTGACCAGCGCCGCCCGCGCCTCGATCGCCGCCCGCTCGGCCTCGTTGGCGACGATCACCGCGCGGCGCAGCGGCTGGCGCACCTTCGCCTTGGCCTGGGCGCGGGCGGCGCGGCCGAGCTCGACGGTCAGTCGCACCGCCTCCATCGCCTCCTCCAGCTCGGGGTCGGCGAGGGCGGGATCGACGACGGGATAGTCGCGCAGGTGGACCGAGTCGGGCAGCTCGCCGCTCTCGCCGAGGACGCCGCCGGCGAGGTTGCGGTAGATCTCGTCGGCGAGGAAGGGCGTGAACGGGCCAAGCATGGCGACCGTCTCCAGCAGGCAGTGGCGCAGGGTCGCGAAGGCGGCCCGGTCGCCCTCCCAGAAGCGCCGCCGCGAGAGCCGCACGTACCAGTTGGAGAGCTCCTCGACGAAGGCGGCGATCGCGTGGCCGGCGCTGGTGCAGTCGAAGTCGTCCATCCGCTCGCGCACCGTGGCCACCGTGCCCTGCAGGCGCGAGAGGATCCAACGGTCGAGGTCATTTCCGGCCGCCCCCTCTGCTCCCGCGATCCCGAAGAGACCGGATATGGATTCGGGATCGCTCCCGCGTCCGGGGGCGGCCGGGGTGGCGAAGTCCGCCGGCCCGAGGTCCTCGGCGTTCGCGTAGAGCACCCAGAACGAGTAGGTGTTCCAGAGCTGGAGCATGAACTGGCGCACCGCTTCGCCAACCGTCTCGACCGAGAAGCGGTAGCCGGCCCAGGGCTGCTGGGTCGCCAGGTAGTACCAGCGGAAGGCGTCGGCGCCGTGGGTCGCCAGCACCTCCCAGGGGTCGACGACGTTGCCGCGGCTCTTCGACATCTTCTGGCCCTCGGGGTCGAGGATCAGGCCGAGGCAGACGCAGTTGCGGAAGCTCGAGGTGTCGAACAGCAGCGTCGACTCGGCCAGCAGCGTGTAGAACCAGCCGCGGGTCTGGTCCTGGGCCTCGCAGATGTAGTCGGCGGGGAAGCGCTCCTCGAACTCCGCCTCGCCCTCGAACGGGTAGTGGAACTGGGCGAAGGGCATGGCGCCGCTGTCGTACCAGGTGTCGATCACCGACTTGACCCGCTCCATCTCGCCGCCGCAGCGCTCGCAGGCGATCCGCACCGCGTCGATGTAGGGGCGGTGGAGGTCGTCGGGGAGCTCCTCGCCGAGCGAGCGCTCGCGCAGCTCGGCGACCGAGCCGGCGCAGAAGCGGCCGTCGCAATCGTCGGCCGTGCACTCCCAGATCGGCAGTGGCGTCCCCCAGTAGCGGTCGCGCGAGAGCGCCCAGTCGACGTTGTTCTCGAGCCATTTGCCGAAGCGGCCGTGCTTGACGTGCTCGGGGTGCCAGCCGATCTCCTCGTTGTTGGCGAGCAGCTCGTCGCGGACCTGCGAGGTGGCGATGTACCAGCTGGTCGTCGCGTAGTAGAGGAGCGGCGTCGCGCAGCGCCAGCAGTGCGGGTAGGCGTGCTCGTAGACCTGCTCGCGGAAGAGCAGGCCGCGGCGGTCGAGGTCGGCGATCAGCGCCTCGGTCACCGCCGGGTCCTTGACGAAGCGGTCCTCGAAGCCGACGACGCGGCTGTCGAACTTGCCGTCGAGCTTGACCGGGTTGTAGAGGGTCGCGTGGCGGGTCGGGTCGAAGAGGCCGTTGGCGGCGGACACCGCGTAGTCGTCCTCGCCGAAGGCGGGGGCGACGTGGACCAGCCCGGTGCCGTCCTCGGTGGTGACGAACTCGCCTTCGATGACCTGGAAGGGCTCGGCGAAGCCGTGCTCGAGGCCGCCGCTCGCGCCCGGGCCGCCGTCGGCGAGCTCGAAGACCGGGCCGCGGTAGCGGCGGGCGACCAGCTCCGAGCCGGACATCTCCCCCAGCACCTTCGCCCCCTCCCCCAGCACCCGCTCCAGCAGCGGCCGGGCGAGGACCAGCCGCTCGCCTTGGTGCTCGACGCGGACGTAGGTGACGTCAGGCGCCACGGCGACGGCGACGTTGCCGGGCAGGGTCCACGGGGTCGTCGTCCAGACCAGCAGCGATTCGCCGGCGTCGGAGCCGTCGTCCGCGAGCAGCGGGAAGCGGACGTAGATCGAGGGGTCCTCGACGTCCCGGTAGCCCTGCGCGACCTCGTGCGAGGAGAGCGCGGTGCCGCAGCGCGGGCAGTAGGGGACGACCTTGTGGCCCTCGTAGAGGCGGCCGGCGTCCCAGATCCGGCGCAGCGACCACCAGACCGACTCGATGTAGTCGTTCTCCAGCGTCACGTAGGGGTCGTCGAGGTCGATCCAGAACCCGATCCGCTCGGTCAGCCGGTCCCACTCCTCGACGTACTCGAAGACCGACTCGCGGCAGCGCTGGTTGAACTCGGCGATGCCGAAGGCCTCGATCTCCTGCTTGGAGGAGATGCCGAGCTCCTTTTCGACCTCGAGCTCGACCGGCAGGCCGTGGCAGTCCCAGCCCGCCTTGCGCGGCACCCGGTGGCCGGTCATCGTCCGGTAGCGCGGGTAGACGTCCTTGAAGACGCGGGCGAGGACGTGGTGGGAGCCGGGGCGGCCGTTGGCGGTCGGCGGCCCCTCGTAGAAGCTCCAGACCGGCGCCCCCTCGCGGTTGGCCAGCGAGCGCTCGAAGACCTCCTCCTCGCGCCAGCGCGCGAGCACGCGCTCCTCCAGCGCGGGGAAGGACTGTTTCGGGTCGACTGGCTCGAATCCGGGCACGAAGGTCCGGATTTTAGGAGCGCGCGGCGCCCGGGCCGCTCGCGATCACCAGACGAGAACGAAGTCGCCCGGATCGGCGGGGTTCGCGTAGGCGGGCAGGACCAGGCCCGGCCGCATGCGATTGGCGGTGAAGACCGGCATCACTTCGCGGCGGGTGACCGCGCTCGTCCCCTGGCCTCCGCTTCGATGTCTCCCACGTCGGCAGCGTAGCCACGCTCGCCGGACACCCGATAGGCTCCCCTCGGATGGGGGATTACAGCCTCAACGGCAAGGTCGCGCTGGTCACCGGGGCGGCGCGGGGGATCGGCTACGAGACGGCGCGGCAGATGCACATGCGCGGCGCCTCGGTCGCCGTCCTCGACCTCGACGCGACCCAGGCCGAGGAGGCGGCGGAGCGGATCGGGCCGCGGGCGATCGGGCTCGCCGGCGACGTCACCGACGAGGGGGCGATGCGGGCGGCGGTCGCGGCCGTGGTCGAGCGCTTCGGCGGCCTCGACGTCGCCGTCGCCAACGCCGGCATCGCCCAGAAGGACTTCGCCACCGTGCGCGGGATCTCCGGCGAGGAATGGGAGCGCGTCTTCGAGGTCGACATGCTCGGCGTCTGGCGCACGGTGCGGGCGGCGCTGCCGGAAATCGTCGCCCGCCAGGGCCAGATGGTCGTCATCTCCTCCGTCTACGCCTTCGCCAACGGCTTCGGCAACACGCCCTACGCGGTCGCCAAGGCCGGCGTCGAGCAGCTCGGCCGGGCGCTGCGGGTGGAGCTCGCCCCGCACGGCGCCAGCGCCACCGTCGGCTACTTCGGCTGGGTCGACACCAAGCTCGTCCAGGACGCCTTCGCCCAGCCGAAGGCCGACCGCGTCCGCGAGCTCTCGCCCGAGTGGCTGCTCAAGCGCATCACCCCCGCCGAAGCGGCCGCCGGCCTTCTCCGCGGCATCGAGGAACGCGCCCCGCGCGTCTTCGTCCCCCGCTGGTGGCGCTACGTCTCCGCCCTGCGCGGCATCGTCAACCCGCTGCTCGACAAGCGGATGGAGAGCGACGCCAAAACCCGCGCCCTGGTCGCCGACCTCGACGCCGAGGCCTGACGCACGGCCGTTCGCATCGCGAACGGAACCTTTTCCTCGAATATGACCGGAAAGGTTCCTCTCGGCGGGACGAGGGGTCAGGCGCGGGTCAGGCGCTCCAGGAGGATCAGGATCGACTCGTAGGGCTGGCCGGTGGCGCGGGCGAGGCCGATCTCGCAGGTGCGGTTGTTGGAGAGGCGGGCGTCGAAGCGGCGGCCGGCGAGCTCGGCGGCCTGGGGGGCGGTGGCGGAGGCGGTCAGCTCGGGGTGGGAGATGCCGCGGTCGCCGGCGAAGCCGCAGCAGGTCGCCGAGGGGGCGACGTAGACGTCCTCGGCGAGGGCGCCGGCGAGGCGGCGCAGGCGGCCGGCGATGCCCATGTGGCGGCTGGCGCAGGTCGGGTGGACGGTCGCCGAGCCGACCTTCTCCCCCACCTCGAGCCAGGGCAGCAGGCGCTCGGCCCAACTGACCGAGTCGAGGACCTCGAGCTGGGCGAGGCGGGCGGCGCTCTCCTCGGAGAGGACGCCGGCGTCGGGCTCGAGCGTGGCGGCGGTGCAGGAGGCGGCGTCGATCACGACCGGCAGCGTCCCCTCGCCGCTCCAGCGCCAGAGCTTCGCGACCCACTCCTCGGCCTTGTAGCGGTAGGCCTCGCCGAAGCCCTTCGAGCTCCAGGGCAGCCCGCAGCAGGAGCCGACGACGTCGTCGGGGATCCAGACCGGGAGGCCGGCGCGGTCGGAGACGTCGACCAGCGCTCGGGCCGGCGAGCCGGCGTAGATCCGGTTCGTGCAGGAGGGGACGTAGACCGCGGCGGCGCCGGCGTGCAGGGTGCTCGGCAGGCGGCTCGAGGCGGCGCCGGGGAGGCCGCGGCCGCGGCGGCTCAGCCGCGCCAGCGGGGCGCCGAAGCGCAGCGCCACCCGGGCCAGCCCCTCGACCAGGCTCCAGCGCCGCGCTTTCGCCATCTCCAGCCGTTCGGCGCCCGGCGGGTGGCCCTCCTGGCGCAGCTCCTTGACCAGCGCCCCGGTGTCGATCCCGATCGGGCAGGCGAGCTGGCAGGAGCCGTCGGCGGCGCAGGTCTCCAGCGCCTCGTACTCGTATTCCCTGCTCAGCGCTTCGTGCAGGGGCGAGCCTTCGGGCTGACGGGCGAGCTCGCGGCGCAGGACGATCCGCTGGCGCGGCGTCGTCGTCAGGTTGCGGCTCGGGCAGACCGGCTCGCAGAAGCCGCACTCGACGCAGGCGGTGACCGACTCCTCGACCGGCGGCGTCGTCTTCAGGTTGCGCAGGTGGGCGCCGGCGTCGCGGTTGAGGACCACGCCGGGCGAGAGGACGCCGTCGGGGTCGGCCAGGCGCTTCACCCGCCACATCAGCTCGGTCGCCTTCGTCCCCCACTCGCGCTCGACGTAGGGCGCCATGTTGACGCCGGTCCCGTGCTCGGCCTTGAGCGAGCCGTCGTACTTGTCGACGACCAGCTCGACCAGGGCGCTCATGAAAGCCTCGTAGCGGTCGAGGTCCTCCTGCTTGGCGAAGTCCGGGGTCAGCATGAAGTGGAGGTTGCCGGCGGAGGCGTGGCCGGCGACGCCGGGCAGGAAGCCGTGCTCGGTCAGCAGCGCCTGCAGGTCGCGGGCGCCCTCGGCGATCCGCTCCGGCGGCACGCAGACGTCCTCGACGATCAGCGCCGTGCCCGGCAGGCGCAGGCGGCCGATCAGCCCGTGCAGGCCCTCGCGCACGCGCCAGGCGAGCTCGATCTCGTCCTCCTCGCGGGTGAACTCGACCGGCCGGATCGTCTTGTGGCCGGCGAGGAGCTCGAGCCCGCGGGCGACCTGCTCGTCGAGGCCGGCGTCGTCGGCGGCGCCGAGCTCGACCAGCAGCACCGCCGAGTCGGGCGGCAGCTCCTTCCACTCCTGCGGCGCCCCGACCATGTTCCAGGCGGCGGTGATCAGCGCCGGCGCGACCATCAGCTCGACCGCCCGGGCGCCGCTCGCGACCAGCTCGGGGACCGGCGCGGTGGCGGCGTCGATGCTGGGGAAGTGGACCCAGGCGGTGGTCGTCAGCGCCGGCACCGGCACCGTCTCGAACTCGGCCTCGGCGACAAAGGCGAGCGTGCCCTCGGAGCCGACGAGCAGGCGGCGGAAGATCTCCAGCGGCTCGTCTGCGTCGAGGAAGGCGCAGAGCCGGTAGCCGGTCGTGTTCTTGATCGCGAACTTGCGCCGGATCCGGGCGGCGAGCTCCTCGTCGGCGCGGATCTCGTCGCGGATCGCTTCGAGGCCGGCGGCCAGCTCCGGCTCGGCGGCGGCGAGCTCGGCGGCGGCGCCGGGGGCGGCGCTGTCGATCCGCGTCCCCGAGGGGAGGACGAAGGTCAGCGCCCGCACGGTCGAGTAGGAGTCCTTGGTGACGCCGCAGCGCATCCCGCCCGAGTTGTTGGCGATGACGCCGCCGACGGTGGCGATGTCGGTCGAGGCGGGGTCGGGGCCGAGCTTGGTCCCGTAGGGGGCGAGGACGCGGTTGGCGTGGCCCAGGACGGTGCCGGGCTTGACCCGGGCGCGGGCGCCGTCGTCGAGCACGGCGACGCCGCCGAAGTGGCGGCGCACGTCGACGAGGATGCCGTCGCTCTGGCCCTGACCGTTGAGGCTGGTGCCGCCGGCGCGGAAGGTGACCGGGATCCCCCGCTCACGACCGTAGGCGAGGACCTTGGCGACGTCGTCGGCGTCGCGCGCCATCACCACCGCGCGCGGGAAGAGCCGGTAGGGGCTGGCGTCGGAGGCGTAGCGGATCAGGTCGCCGGGGCGGTGCAGGACGCGGTCGGCGCCGAGCAGCGCCTCGAGCTCGCCGCGCAGCGGCTGGGCGACGCCGCCGGCCAGCTCGTCGGGCGCCCGGTCGGTCGCGGGCGGGGGCGGCGGTGCGGTCGCGGCCTCCATGCTCCTCACCTACCCGCCGAGCCCGCCGCTATCGCCATCGTCGTCATCAGAACAGCGACATCCCCGGGGCGACCGGGACTTCGACCAGCTCCGGCGCCGAGGAGGCGAGCGCGGTCTCCAGCGCGGCGCGGACCGCGTCGCGGTCGCTCGCCCGCTGGGCGCTGACGCCGTAGCCCGCGGCGACGGCGGCGACGTCGAGCTGCGGCAGGTCGAGGCCGGGCGCGTTCTGCACCTGCTCGACTTCGGCGAACCACTTGAGGATCGCGTACTCCTCGTTGCGGAGGACGAGGAAGGTGACCGGCACCCGGTAGGCGACGGCGCTCCAGAAGGCGGTGATCGCGTACTGGGCCGAGCCCTCGCCGAGCACGCAGACGACCGGCCGGCTCGGCTCGGCCAGCTGCACCCCGACCGCGGCGGCGAGGGCGAAACCGAGGCCGCCGCCGGCGCTGAAGTAGTAGCTGCCCGGGCGCGAGATCCGCAGCTGGTTGCGCAGCGCCAGCGTGCTCGAGGGCGACTCGAGGACGACGATCGCGTCCTCGGGCAGGACCTCGCCGAGGGCGGTGTGGACGGTCGAGGCGTTGAGCGGCTCGGTCGGCGGGATTTCCTGCGGGCCCGGGTTCGGCTCCGGCGCCGGCCGGCTCGACTCCGGCAGCCGCTCCAGCAGCGCCGCCAGGGTGAGCTTGACGTCAGCGACGATCGCGTCGCCCATCGGCGCCCGCGCCGCCTCGTCGGGGTCGCTGGTGACGGCGAGGAGCTCGGCCCCCGCCGGCAGCAGCGGCCCGGGGATGTGCGGGTAGTAGGGGAAAACCGAGCTGCCGAGGACGACGATCAGGTCGTGGCCCTCGAGCGTCTGCCCGACCGGGCCGATCGCCGGCGGCAGCACGCCGCGGAAGTTGGGATGGCCCTCGGGGAAGCCGAGGCGGACGCCGCCGGTCGCCGGCGAGGCCCAGACCGGCAGCCGCTGGCGCTCGGCGAGGGCGACGGCGAGGTCCCAGGCGCCGCTGGCGTCGACGTCGGGACCGGCGACGAGGACCGGGTTGGCGGCGGCGTCGAGGCGCTCGGCGAGGGCGGCGACGGCGGCCGGGTC
>CAZHLT010000224.1:0-5384 GCA_964533285.1 uncultured Conexibacteraceae bacterium
TGGTTCCTTTGTCCGTCATATGCGGACAAAGGAACCACGAGTTGGAACCGCGACCTGGGTGGCGCGGAACCACGGGATGCGGGGCGTGCCTGGGAGGGGAGGGTGCCGGCCGCCCTACCCGCTGAGAGAGGGTGGCCGGCACCCTCCCTGCGCAGCGGCTTGCAGCACGCCTCGCGGTGTACGCGGCGCGCGTGGTTCACGATGCGTCTCATAGGTCGCCGCGCGGCGCTGCGTGGTACGCGGCGCGCCTCGCGTGGTACGCGATGCGCCTCGTGTGGTTCGCCGCGCGGCGCTCGCCGCGCGGGGTGCGCTTGGTGTGCGACGGCCGCCTGTCCGACGGGGTGCCTCTATAGGAGGGATTGGCGAAACCCCCGCACACGCCCGGCGGCGGCGGACACGGCGCGGGGCGGCGTCCTCGGTCGCCCGAATAGCGCGGCTAATCGGGCTCCCTACGTCCTTGCCCCGCTTGGTCCGGCGCTCGCCGGATCGCACACGCGGGTTTCGCCGAGCCCTGCTAGTTCGAGCTCTGCTCGAGCTCGCGGGCGATGATCTCGGTCAGCGCGTCCTCGACCTCGACCGCCGGTTCGCCCGAGATCCGGGCCCCGGTGGCGACGCCGCGCACGTTTTCGGCCGCCCGCAGGGCGTGCCAGTGCGAGTCGAACGACTCGCCCGAGGTGGCGATCGTCTTGCCGCTCGCGGCGACGAGCCGCCAGCGCCAGCGGCCGACCAGGTCTTCGTATGCGTCGAAATGGGGCATCTGCTCTCCGTTCCTCATGTCGGGAACGTATGTTCGCATTCGCCCCGGACGCGAAAAGCGAGGGGAGCGGGGCGGGTCGGCCTCCGTTCGGCGGACCGGAGGGCGGGTGGGCCCTCCGGTCGCTCGGGCGAAACTCAGGAGGCGCGGACGCGGCGGCGCAGGCGGCTGACGCGGCCGTCGCGGAGGATCCGCTTGGCGGCGTTGTGCCCGGAGGCCGCCATCACGCCGCCGCCGGGGTGGGTGCCGGCGCCGCAGAGGTAGAGGCCGCGAACCGGCGTCGCGTAGCCGGCGAGCAGGGGGGAGGGCCGCATGAAGGCCATCTGGTCGAGGCCCTGCTCGCCCTGGAAGATCGAGCCGCCGGTGAGGCCGAAGATGCGCTCGATGTCCGGCGGCGCCAGCACCTCGCGCTCGACGATCGCGCCGGGCACGTTGGGCGCGTAGCGGGCGAGGTGCTCGATGCAGGCGTCGGCATATCTCTCGCGCGCGCCCTCGCCCCAGCCGGACTCCTCCGGCGGGCCGTACTGGGTGAACATCGTCATCACCCAGCTGCCGTCGTCGGTCAGGCTCGAGTCGATCGCCGAGGGCAGCTCGGCCTCGACGTAGGGTTCCGCCGCCGGGCGGCCGCCGAGCGCGTCCTGCCAGGCCCGCTCGAGGTACTCGACCGAGGGGCAGAGGTTGACGCCGGTGTGGCGCAGGACCTCCTGCATCGCGTCGTCGATCCCCGGGCCCTCGTAGCGCGGCGGCTCCGAGAGCACCATGTTGATCTTCACCGAGCCGCCGCGGGTGCGGTAGCGGCGCATGTCCTCGACGACCTCGGCGGGGAAGTTCTCGGCCCCGGCGAGGTCGAGGATCGTGTTCTTCGGGTGGGCGCCGGAGGCGACGATCGGGGCGCGCAGGACCTTGCCGTCGCCGAGGGTGACGCCGACGACGCGTTCGCCCTGGACGTCGATCGAGGCGACCTCGGCGTCGGTGCGGATCTCGGCGCCGGCGGCGCGGGCGGAGGCGGCGATCGCCTCGCTGATCGCGCCCATGCCGCCGATCACGTGGCCCCAGGCGCCTTTGATCCCGTTGAGCTCGCCGAGCGCGTGGTGCAGCAGGTTGTAAGCGGTGCCCGGGGTGTTGGGGCCGGCCCAGACGCCGACCACGCCGGTCGAGGCGATCGAGCCCTTGAGCCCGTCGTGCTCGAAGTAGTCGTCGAGCAGGTCGGCGACCGACATCGTGAACATGCGGACGATCTCGTGCACCTCCGAGCGCGAGAGGCCGGCGGCGCGGGCCGCCTCGCGGGCCAGCGAGAGCAGGTCGCCGGGGCGCTTGGAGCCGAGCGCCGGCGGTTCCCGCAGTAGCATCGGGCCGAGGAACTCGGCGACGCGGAAGAGGCGCTCTTCGAAGGGGCGGAAGCTCTCGGCGTCGCGCGGGCTGATCGGCCGGATCGAGTCCTGGGTCATGCCGATGTCGTCGTAGAAGACGATCGGGCCGTCGGGGGTCATCGCCGCGTAGGCGGGGTCGAGCGGCACCGCCTGGTAGCCGAAGTCTTCGAGCCGCAGGTCGCGGACGATCTTCGGCTGCAGCATCGAGACCACGTAGGAGGCGCGGGAGACGCGCTTGCCGGGCCACACTTCCTCGGTGACGCAGGCGCCGCCGAGGAGCGGCCGCCGCTCCAGCACCAGCACGCTCTGGCCCGCTTTCGCCAGGTAGGCGGCGGTGGTGAGGCCGTTGTGGCCGCCGCCGACGACGATCGCGTCGTACTCGCGCGGGGAGCCGGAGGTGCGGGGCGTCTGGGGGGTGGCGGTGGTGGTCTCCATGGCCGGCGACCCTACCATAAGCTTGTGAATTTGACTACAAGGTAAACTTGCCGGTATGGCCGGTATTTTGGAAGGGATGAACCCCGCGAACGGAGGCGCCGAGGCCGCCGCACGAGCCAAGGCCGACGCGGTCCAGGCCGCAACGCGAGCCGACGCCGGCGCCGTCCAGCTAGATGGAGGCGACCCGGCGCGCCTGCAGGCCCTCGCCCAGCGGCACCTGATGCTGCACTTCACCGACATGGCGGCGATCGCCGAGCAGGGGCTGACGATCATCGACCGCGGCGAGGGGATCCACGTCTTCGACGTCGAGGGCAACCGCTACGTCGACGGCCTCTCCGGCCTCTACTGCGTCAACCTCGGGCACTCCTTCGGCGACCGGATCGGCGCCGCCGCCGAGCGGCAGATGCGCCGGCTCCCCTTCACCACCAACTGGACCGTCGCCCACCCGCCGGGGATCGAGCTGGCGACGCGGCTGGCCGAGCTGGCGCCGCCCGGCCTCGAGCGCGCCTTCTTCACCTCCGGCGGCGCCGAATCGGTCGAGGCCGCCTGGAAGCTGGCGCGCCAGTGGCACCAAGCCAACGGCGAACCGCAGCGGCGCAAGGCGATCGCCCGCCTCGACGCCTACCACGGGGTCACCCTCGGCGCCCTCTCCTTCACCGGCCTGGAGGACTGCCGGGCGCCGTTCGAGCCGCTGGCGATCGAGACGATCCACGTCGCCAACACCAGCGCCTACCGCCATCCCGAGGGCGGCGACGAGGCGGCCTTCTGCGCGGCGCTGCTGGCCGAACTGGAGACCGCGATCAAGCGCGCCGGGCCCGACACGGTGGCGATGCTGATCGCCGAGCCGGTGCAGAACGCGGGCGGCTCGATCGTCCCCCCGGCCGGCTACTGGCAGGGCCTGCGCGAGATCTGCGACCGCTACGGGGTCCTGCTCTGCTCGGACGAGGTGATCTGCGCCTTCGGCCGCCTCGGCACCTGGTTCGGGGCGGAGCGGCTCGGCTACGCGCCGGACCTGATCACCTTCGCCAAGGGGCTGACCGGCGCCCACTTCCCGATGGGCGGGGTGCTGATCTCCGAGCGCGTCGCCGAGCCCTTCCTCGACGGCCGCAGCGAATACCTGCACGGGATCACCTTCGGCGGCCACCCGGTCGGCGCCGCCACGGCGCTGGCCGTGATCGAGGTGATGGAGGAGGAGGGCGTCCTCGCCAACGTCCTCGCCAACGAGCCGCGCTTCCGCGAGCTGCTGGAGGGCCTGCGCGAGATCCCGATCGTCGGCGACGTGCGCGGCATGGGCCACTTCTGGGCGATCGAGCTGGTCCGCGACCAGGCGACCAGGGCGCCGCTGGAGGGCGAGGCCGCCCGCTGGCTGCTGAAGGACGTCCTCTCGGAGGAGCTCTGGGGCCGCGGCCTGATCTGCCGCCTCGACGACCGCGCCGAGCCGATCGTCCAGCTCGCCCCGCCGCTGATCTGCAGCGCCGCCGAGATCGAGGAGATCGCCGCCACCGTCCGCGCCGCCCTCGAAGTCGCCGCCGCCCGCATGGCCGAGCGCCCCGAGCTGGTCGCTGCCGACTGAGGCCGTGGCGATCCTCCCCGACGTCATGCGGCCCGGGCTGCGGATCGTCTTCTGCGGCACCGCAGCCGGCACCGCCTCGGCCCGGGAGCGCGCCTACTACGCCGGTCCCGGCAACCGTTTCTGGCCGACGCTGCACGAGGTCGGGCTGACGCCGGTCGAGCTGGCGCCGGCGGAATTCGCCCGCCTGCCCGAGTTCGGGCTCGGCCTGACCGACATCTGCAAGGTCCGCCACGGCTCCGACCTCGAGGTTGGGACGGAGGAGCTCGACGTCGCCGGCCTCGAGGCTCGGATCGCGGCGGCCGAACCGGCAAACCTCGCCTTCAATGGCAAGAACGCGGCCCGTGGCGCGCTCGAACGCAGCGTCGACTACGGCCCACAAGAGGAGCGCCTGGGCGGCACCGCCGTCTGGGTCCTGCCCTCGACCTCCGGCGCCGCTCGCGGCTTCTGGCACATCGAGCCCTGGCGCGAACTCGCCGCCGCGGCGGTGAGCTGACTCGCAGATCCGCGAAACCGCGGATGACCACGCTATTCGTGGTGAATCGCAGACTCGCGTCGGCCCGCGGGTTAGGTGGGGCGGCGGGCTAGGGCGTCTAGGGCGAGGCAACGGTTGGCGGGGGTGAGGACGGCTGGGTTGACCTCGAGGAGGTCGAGCCCATGGTCTAGGAGGAGCTCGCCGAGGTGGGAGCCGAAGCGGGCGGCGGCGGCGAGGTCGTGGGCGGGGCGGCCGCGGCTGCCGTCGAAGAGGGCGGCGCCGCGCAGGCGGCGCAGGGCGCGCTCGACCGCCACCGGGGCGGCGGGCAGCGGCACCAGGGCGACGTCGTCGATCGCCTCCGCCCAGACCCCGCCGAGGCCCACGACCAGCACCGGGACGACGCCGTCCCGATGGGCGGCGAAGAGCAGCTCGGGCCCGCCGCCGCCCATCGCCTCGACCAGCAGCGTCGCGCCCTCCGCGGCGGGCAGGGCGAGCAGCCGCTCGGCCGCCTCGCGCACCTCCTCGGCCTGCACGTCCAGCGCCAGCGCCCCCGTTTCGCTCTTGTGCTGGAGCGCGGGGGAGGAGAGCTTCAGCGCGACCGGGCAGCCGACCTCGGCCGCGGCCGCCACCGCGCCCTCGGCGTCGCGGGCCTCGCGTCCCGCCGGCACTTCCAGCCCGCCCTCCCGCAGCAACGCCTTCGCTTCAGCCTCTCCCAACCACCCCGGTCCCTCCCCGCCGGGAACGCGGTCCTGCCCGCCATCCCGGAAGGACCGCGTTCCC
>CAZHLT010000225.1:0-1586 GCA_964533285.1 uncultured Conexibacteraceae bacterium
CCTGGTCCTCGGCGACCGTGACGAGGCCGTCGTAGTCGTCGGTGAGCAGCAGTTCCTTGGCCTTTTTCGAGCCCTGCGAGTTGACCCGCTCGCCGACCAGGGTCGGCCGCGGCTCCTGCACCAGCGGCGTCGAGGTCATCATCGAGGAGATCTCGATCGGCCCCGGCGCCGGGCGCTCGCCGGCGGCGCGGCCGTCGACCCGGGCGCGGATCGCGGCGATGTGCTCGGGCGTCGTGCCGCAGCAGCCGCCGACGATGCCGACGCCGTAGCGCTCGACGAACTCGCCCAGCGTCGCCGCCAACGGCTCGGGCTTTTCCGGGAAGATCGTCTCGCCGTCGGGCCCCTGCAGCGGCAGCCCGGCGTTGGGGATGCAGTGGACCGGCAGCGGGCTGTTCTCGCCGAGGAAGCGGATCGCGTCGCGCATGTCCTCGGGCCCGGTCGAGCAGTTGAGGCCGATCGCGTCGACGTCGAGCGCGGTCAGCGTCGTCAGCAGCGAGCGGATGTCGGTGCCGAGCAGCATCTTGCCGCCGTTGGGCAGCAGCGAGACGCTGATCTGCAGCGGCAGCCGGCGGCCGGTCTGGGCGAAGGCCTCGCGGGCGCCGAAGATCGCCGCCTTGACCTCGAGGATGTCCTGCGCGGTCTCGATGATGATCAGGTCGGCGCCGCCTTCGACCAGCCCCTGCGCCTGCTCGGCGAAGACCTCGGCGAGGCGGCCGAAGGAGATGTCGCCGAGGGTCGGGTCGGTCGAGGCCGGGAGGAAGCCGGTGGGGCCGATCGAGCCGGCGACGAAGCGGCTCTCGCCGGCCGCCCGGCGGGCGATCTCGGCGGCCTTGGTGTTGATCTCCAGCGTCTGCTCGCCGAGGCCCCACTCGTCGAGCTTGAGCCGCGAGCCCTGGAAGGTGTCGGTCTCGACCACCTCGGCGCCGGCCTCGAGCATCGAGGCGTGGACGCCCTCGATCACGTCGGGGCGGTTGAGGACCAGCGCCTCGTGGCACTTGCCGAGCAGGCCGCCGTAGTCCTCCTGGCTGAGGTCGAACTGCTCGAGGGTCGCGCCCATGCCGCCGTCGAAGACGACGACACGTTCGCGCACCGCTGCCATGTAGTCGCGCTCGGGCATAGACCTATGAGCCTATCGAGACCAACCCGTGGTTCCTTTGTCCGGAATGTGCGGACAAAGGAACCACGCGATGCGCCGCGGCGGGTTCAGCCGCGCAGGCCGAGGCGGCGCTTGAGGCCGCGGGCGTTGAAGGCGCGGGCGATGCGGCTGACGACGCCGCGGCGAGCCCTGGTGTAGGGGTACCAGGTCGGTTCGCGCTTGCCGGCGAAACGGGTGATGACCAGCGACTCGGTGCGGCAGTACTTCTTGATCCCCGGCTCGCCGTGGCGGTAGCCGATCCCCGACTCCTTCCAGCCGCCCATCGGCACGTCGGAGGCGAAGTAGTTGACGAGCACGTCGTTGACGTTGATCGCGCCGCACTCGACCCGGCGGGCGACCCGCTCGGCGTTCTGCCGCTCGCCGAAGACCGAGCCGGAGAGACCGTAGCGGCTGTCGTTGGCGAGCCGCACCGCCTCCTCCGCATCGCGCA
>CAZHLT010000226.1:0-8593 GCA_964533285.1 uncultured Conexibacteraceae bacterium
GAGGCCGGGCGCGAAGGGCCGCTCGGCCATCGTCTTCGCACAGGGCCCGCCACCGGGGGCGTTGGTGAGGACGACGTCGCTGGCCGGCGTCGCCACGGCGCCGCCGGACCCGGGGACGACCGAGCTCTCGAGCCGGTTCGGGCCGCAGATCGGCGGGCTGGTCAGCGGCGCCCGGTCGCCGCCCTCGAAGCTGAGCGTGAACTCGCTGAAGGTGACCTGGGGCGCGTCCCTGACCACCGCGGTCAGGCGCCCGGTCGCGGCGTTGGCGAAGACGTTGCCGACCAGCCGCACCGAGATCCCGTAGCGGGGCGACTCGGCGTCGATGAAGATCCGGTACTCGTTGCCGGATTCGGGGTCGCGGCTGAGCTGCTTGCCGAGGTAGACGACGCCGGGCAGCGAGTTGGCGGGCAGCACCGGCGTCTGGATCGAGACGGTGCCGATCTTCGACTTCGCGGGGCAGGCGACCGGCGCGGTCTCGCCCTTGTGGAACTGGGCGTCCTCGCAGGCGACCAGGCCCTCCGCCGCCGAGGGATTGAGGCCGGCGCCGAGCGGCAGCGAGACCGCGGCCTGCCTGACGGTCGAGGAGTTGACCGCCATCGGGTTGTCCGGCGCGCTCTGCGGCACCCGCAGGGTCGCCGTCACCGGCGCCGGCGAGTCGGTGACCGAGCCGGCCGCGGCGGCGACGCTGGGAGCGAACGGGACCTCCCCGCAGCCGTCGATCGGCACCAGGTTGCCGGGCCCGGCCGGGGTCGTCTCGCGGCTGTCGGTCTGTCCTTCGGTCGAGGTCAGCTGCAAGCCGGTCGTGGTGTCGCCGTTGCAGGGGCTCGGCAGGGTGATGAAGCTGTTGCCCCGGGTCCCTTCGAAGACGAGCCGGTTGCGGACCAGCGGCAGCTGGGTCGGGATGTGTTCGATCGTGAAGCCCTCGTGGTAGTCGCCCGCCCAGTCGATGTCGGCGACGAGGAAGACGTCGCCGAGGTCGACCAGCCCGAGCCCGAGCAGTTCGAGTTTGGCGTTGAACCCGAACAGGGCCGGCGTGCCGGGGTCGGGCACGAGGTCGTAGACGTCGAAGGTGACCGGGACGGGCAGCAGGCTGGAGATCGAGTAGACGGTGCTGGTCCCGACTTTGCTCGCGGCGCAGCTGGCGGGGTTGGCTTCGAAGTCGGCTTTCGGGCACTGGGGGACGGCCTGCGGGTTGACGTTGAGGCCCTCGGGAAGGTCGACCCGGACCTTCGAGAGGGTCCCTTCGGGAGCCCCGAGCAGGCCGCCGGTGTTGACTTCGAAGTCGGTGTTGCCGTTGACCGGGTGGCCGGCGGCCTGGTGGTAGAAGTCGCCCTCCGGGCTCGAGTAGGTGCACTGGTAGACGAGCGGGACGTCGGCTTTGCCGCAGGTCCCCGCCTGCCATTCGGCGATGCCGAAGGCGGCGTTCGCCGCCGGCGCCGCCGCCAGCGCCGCGCCGCTCGCCAGGGCGGCGACCAGCAGCGTCCTCAGCATCCCCGCCCTCGTCCTCATCGCAGCACCCGTACCCGCTCGCGCCGGTCCTCAACCGCCGCCGCGATGGGCGCGGTGGCGCTTGTCGGCGGTGCCGCGGCAGGCCGCCATGCGCAGCGGCAGGCGCTTGATCTTGCGCCGCTTGCCGTTCTGCGCTTCGAAGTTGACGAACGAGTAGTTGGGCCGGGCGCAGAGGTCGCGCGAGTTTTCGATCAGCCCCTTCGGCCCGCCTTTCATCACCAGCGTGAAGCGTGAGACCGGCACGTCGGGGACGCCTTCGAAGACGGTCTTGATCCGCTCCTTGGCCGAGCTGATGACGCCGCGCAGGCGGATGTCCACCTGGCCGCGCAGGTCGGCGAGCATGTCGGGCAGCGTGTGGGTGGAGGGCACCAGGTAGACCGGCCCGGCCAATTCGTCGTCGAGCAGCGGCGTCCGCGCCCGCGCGTAGCCGACGATCGAGCGCGGCGGGCAGTCGTTCGCCGCCAGGCGCGGCCGCGTGCAGACGATGCCGACGTTGATCGGGTCGAGGAACTGGGAGTGCGGCAGGGTGACCGCGGCGCGGCGGATGTCGGCGTCGCCGGGGCGGGCGAGGAGGACGGCGCGGAGCTTGGGGTGGCCGGAGCGCTTGGCCGCCTCGCGGCCGCCGAAGAGGCGGGTGTCGAGCTTGGGACGGAAGCCCAGGGCGCCACAGTCGCTGGTCTGGAAGGGGACGCTGACGGGGACCGAGCTGAAGCTGGCCGGGTCGGCGGGGTTGGCGCCGCCGCCGGCGAGAGTGCCGGCGCTGCTCAGCGGGTCGCAGCTGGTTGGGTTGCGGGCGAAGCCCTTGCGGTCGAGGTCGACGCGGACCGAGCGGACGCTGAGCTGGGTGCCGCCGTAGACGTCGGGGATCGGGTCGGAGACGGCGCGGACCCGGGCGGTTTCGGGGTCGACGAACAGCGCCACCCTCACCACGACCGTGCCGAGGTCAAACGGCCCGGCCGTGGCGGGGGTGAGCACTGCCAGGGAGAGAGGAGCCCCGTGGTAGGGGCCTGAGAGGAAGACGTTGCCGCCGATCCGCAGCGGGCTGGGGCCGGTGCCGGCGGTGACGGTGGCGCTGCCGAGGCGGCTGGCGGCGGGGCAGCTCGGGCTCGCCGCCTCCTCGCCGCCGGCGCGCGTCGCCGCCGCGGCCAGCGCCGCCTCCGGGCAGTAGGGGATGCCGGCGAGGCTGGCGGTCATGCCCGGGGCCAGGGTGACGTCGGCCCCCTTCAACTCCTGCTCGCCGTCGCCGCGACTGATCGTCAGCGAGAGCGGGCTGAAGGCGCCGGCCCGGGCGCTCGCCGGGCCGAGGCCGAAGCCGGGCGCGAAGGGCCGCGCCGCCATCGTCGCCGGGCAGGGGCCACCGCCCGGGGCCGAGGCGAGCGCGAACTGGTCGCCGGGCGTCGCCGGCGGGTTGCCCGACCAGGGCGTCATCACCGTGCTCGTCGCGTTCGGGCCGCAGGTCGGCGGGCTGCTGAGAACGGCGCGGGCACCGGGGTCGAAGGCGAGGCGGAAGGAGGTGAACGGGACCTGCGGGTTGTCGGCGAAGGTCGTCGTCAGCTGGCCGGTGACCGGGTTGGCGCGGACGGCGCCCTCGAGCCGCACCGAGATCCCATAGCGCGCCGACTCGGCGGCGACGAAGATCCGGTACTCGCGGCCGGAGGTCGGGTCGCGGCTGAGCTGCTGGCCGACGAAGACCGGTCCTTCGAGGTCGCCTTCGGGCAGCGGTGGCGAGGCGATCGTCACCGTCCCGATCCGCGAGGCCGCCGGGCAGGCGACCGGGTTGCGGGTCCCCTTGCCGAACTGCGCGTCGGTGCAGGTCTGCAGGCCGTTGGCGGCCGCGGGGTTGATCCCCATCCCGGCCGGCAGCGTCACCTGCGCGGTGCGGGTGTCGGCGCTGTCCTGTTCGTCGGCGCCGACGATGTGGGGCACGTCGATCGCGACCGCGGCGCCGGCGGGCGAGTTGGTCGCGGCGGTGTTCGGGTCGACGGAGATCGTCGGCGCGTAGGGGATCGTGTCGCATTCTTTGGGCGAGGTCCCGGGCGGGATCGGCGACTCGAAGCGCGGCGCCGCGCTCTGCGGGAACGAGTAACCCGGCTGCGCTTCTTCCTCGTAGGAGGCGGCGAGCAGGTAGGTCGAGTAGACGCTGCCGGATTCGGTGAAGGCTTCGCCGAGGCAGGTGCTGGGGGTGGTGATGAAGGTGCCGTCGCCGGCGCGGCCGTCGAAGACGAGCCGGTTCTGCAGGATCAGGCCTTCGATACCGGGCAGCGGCAGCGCTTTCGGCACCGCGATCGTGAAGCCCTCGTGGTAGTCGCCGCTCCAGTCGACGTCGGCCTGGAGGAAGACTTCGTTGCCGGCCAGTTCGAGCCCGAAGCGGGCCGGCTCGCCGGGCGGCGGGACGACGTTGTAGACGGGGACATTGGTCAGCGGCGCCAGCGGCCCGACCGGGACGTAGAGCGGCGGCGGCGAGGCGGTGACTTCGCTGACCCCGACCTGGGAGCCGGCCGGGCAGCCCGCCGCTCCCGCTTCGAAGGTCGCCAGCGGGCAGCGCTCGGTGGCGCCCGGGTTGACGCTGAGGCCGACCGGGAGGTCGACGCGGACCGTCTTCAGTTCGCCGACCGGTTCTTTGCCGCCGAGCAGGACGTCGTTGTGGCGGACGATGAACTGGGTGAAGCCCCACTGCGGGTGGGCAGCGGCGCGTTCGAAGAACTGGTCGGGAGTGCCGACCGAGCAGAAGTCGGTGCTTTCGGGCGGTTCTTCGGAGCAGGTGCCCGCCTGCCAGCCGGAGTCGACGGTCGGGCTGTGGGGATCGCTGGGGGCGATGATCTCGGCGGTGGCAGCGGTGGCAGCCGCCGGCAGGAGCAGCACCACGGCGAGCAGCGCCGCCGCCAACGCCACGGTCGCCAGCCCCGCGCTCGCCAACGCCACGGTCGCCAGCCGCGTGCTCGCCAACGTCACGGTCGCCAGCCGCGTGCTCGCTGGCGCTGCGGGTGCCAACCCCGCGCTCGCCGGCGTTGCGGGCGCCGACCCCGCGCTCGTCGGCGTTGCGGGCACAAACCCCACGCTCGCCGGCGTTGCGGGCGCCGGCGCCCCGCCGAGGGCGTGGTCGCGGCGAGCGCGGAGCGCCGCGCGGCGAGCCCGGCCGAGCCGGTGTGGATTTCCCCTCCCAGGAGCCATCCTGAACCGCAGGATACCCGATTTTAATGACTTGAATCAGTATTTTTTGGTAGTCTCGTGCCTATGATCCTCATCGAAGCCACCCCCGCGACGGAGACCGGCGCTCCCCGTGCCGGTCTGAACGGCAACCGCAGCAACGGCAACGGCCGCGCCTCGATACCCGTCAACTGGGAGCGCCTGGCGCGCGCGACCGCCCACCCCCTGCGCGTCTCGATCCTCGAAATCCTCGGCATCGACGGCGGCCGCACCCTGTCCCCGAGCGACCTCAGCCGCGAGCTCCAGATCCCCCTCAGCAACACCAACTACCACGTCACCGAGCTCGCCAAAGCCCAGCTGATCGACCTCGTCCGCACCCGCCAGGTGCGCGGCGCCACCGAGCACTTCTACCGCCTCCCCGAAGCGACCCCGGCCCCCGTCCCGGCTCGCTGACCCGGGCACCCGCGGCGACCCGCGGCGGATCGAGTGTCACCTTTTCCTCCAATACGACCGGAAAAGTGACACTCGATCCGGGGCGGGCGGCCGGAGCCACCCCTCGGCGGCGCGGTAGGCTCGGGTGGTCTCGGCTGCGACCGAAGGAGGAGATGATGTTCGCGAGGGTGGCTAGATGGGAAGGGGCTGACGCGGCCACGATGGAACAGAGCGCGGCGGAGATCCGTGCGCAGGCGGAGGCCGAAGGCGGTCCGCCGCCGGGCCTGCCGGCGAAGGAGTTCTTCCTGCTGCATGACACGGCGGCGGGCAAGGCGATCGCGGTGACCCTCTTCGAGACCGAGGAGGACTACCGCCAGGGCGACGAGACGCTGAACTCGATGAGCCCGCCCGGCGGCGGCATGGGCGAGCGCGTCTCGGTCGAGAAGTACGAGGTCGTCGCCCACCTCGAAGCCTGAGCGCCCGGGAGCCCGGTCCCGGCCGGGCTCCCGCTCAGCGCAGCGTGTCGAGCACGGCCCCGTCGGGATCAAGCTCGAGGTAGCGCCAGTCGCCGATCCCGACCACCGGGATGTAGCGAAACCGCCCCGGCACCAGCGCCGCGACGAGGTCGCCGATCGCGACCGCCAGCGCCGCTGGGGTGCCGCCGGCGACCAGCCCCACCGGCGCCCAGTGCTCGCTCTCGACTTCGTGCTCGACGAGGAAAAGGGTTTCCATGTGCCCTAGAACCCGGGCCAGTCCGGGTAGTCGCGCCGGAAGCAGCAGCTGAGGAAACCTCATGCAGGCGCCCGGGGACGGCGGTCCCGCGCCTTGACAGGCACCTGGTGGATCACATATAAAGATTATAGCTTTTCTGGGAGGCGCTTCCCATCCGGCGCCGTGATCGAGGAGGAGATACGCAAGTGACTACGCAAACGGCTGGGCCGACCCTGCCCGGCTTCGATCCGTTCGACCCCGAGTTCCTCGCGGATCCGTTTCCGACCTGGGCCCGCGCCCAGGACGAGTGCCCCGTCTTCTTCTACCCGGAGATGAACTTCTGGGTCTTGACCAAGTACGACGACATCCTGCGGGCGGTGACCGACTGGCAGACCTTCTCCTCGCGCGCGGTCGTCGTCGTCCCGCCTCCGCCCGAGATGGCCGACACGGCGCCCAGGGACTTCTTCAAGGACTCGCTGGTCGCGATCGACCCGCCGAAACACACCGTCTCGCGCAAAGCCGAGCAGACCGGGTTCACCAGGCCGCGAATCGCGGCGATGGAGTCGCTGATCACCGAGATCGCCGACCGCCTGATCGACGACTTCATCGCCGACGGGCACTGCGACCTGATGCGTCAATTCTGCTATCCGCTGTCGCTGCGGACGATCGTCGGCATGCTCGGCATCGACGACAGCGACGAGAAGCTCGAGCTGTACCGCCAATGCACCGAAGACATGTTCATGCTCCTGACCCCCAAGGCCAAGGACAGCGGCGACGAGGAGACCGCGAGCCGCCCGCTGCCGGACGAGGTGCGGCGCGGCTGCTGGGAGCGGCTGACGATCGCCGGCGGCTACTACCAGAGCGTCATCGACGAGCGACGGGCCAACCCGGGCGAGGACCTGATCAGCGCGATGATCGAAGCGGTCGACGCAGAGGGCGAGCCGGCCATGGAGGACACCGAGATCGTCACCCACATCCAGGAAGTCATCGCCGCCGGCAACGACACGACCGCCAACCTGATGGGTTCCCTGCTGCTCTACATCTCCCAGCAGCCGGACGATTTCGCCGAGCTCAAGTCGCATCCCGAGCTGATGGAAGGCGCGGTCGAGGAGGGGCTGCGCAGGCGAGGCAGCGCGATCGGGATGTTCCGCCTGACCACCAGGGACGTGACCGTCTCGGGGATCGACATCCCCGCCGAATCGCTGGTCTTCCTCGCCTTCCAGGCCGCCGGACACGATCCCGAGCATTTCCCCGATCCGAGGCGGGTCGACGTCCGCCGACCGAACGCCGGCGACCATCTCGCGTTCGGCAAGGGCCGCCATTTCTGCATGGGAGCGCCGCTGGCTCGCCTCGAGGCGCGGATCGGCCTGCAGAGGCTCCTCGAGCGCATCCCGGAGCTCGAGATCGTGCCCGACCAACCGCTCGAATTCGCCCCGACCATGACCGTGTCGATGCTGCATTCGCTCGAAGCACGGTGGGCGAGCTGAACCGAGCGGCGGCGCGAGGACCAGGCGGAAAGCGGACGACGGGCCTCGAACCCGCGACCTCAAGCTTGGGAAGCTTGCGCTCTACCAACTGAGCTACGTCCGCGCTGGGGCCATTCTAGGGGCCGCGGCGGGGCGTGGCGGCGGCCGGGGGCGGTCGAGATCTAACCTTCAGGCCCCTGTGAGCGTCCGCTCTCTCATCGCCGTGCTGGCCGTGCTGGCCGTCGTCGCCCTGCTCGTCTTCGGACTGGCGAGCAAGGGGTCGTCGCGGGTCGCCGTCGGCGAGGCGGCGCCGGTGCGGGTGATGCCGCGGCTGGAGGGCGAGGGGAAGGGGTCGCTGGCCGGCTACCGCGGCAAGTGGGTGCTGGTCAACTTCTGGGCCTCCTGGTGCGACCCCTGCCGCGAAGAGGCGCCGGAGCTGGAGGAATTCCAGCGGCGGCGGGGGGGCGCCGACTTCACCGTCCTCGGCATCGACACCCAGGACCTGAGCGGCGACGGGCGCGCCTTCGCCGACAAGTACGAGCTGAGCTACCCGCAGCTGCACGACGGCGACGGCAAGGCGGCCGACGAGTACGGCACCACCGGCGTCCCGGAGAACTTCCTCGTCGGCCCCGACGGCAAGGTCCGCTGGCTCACCCCCGGCCCGGTGACCGAGCAGGGCCTGGCGGAAATCGAAGCGGTGATGAAGGGCCGGTCGTGATCGCACGGGCGGCGAAGACGGTCGCTCTGCTAGGTGTCGCGCTGGCTCTGGCCGCCCCGGCCGCGGGCGCCGCCGAGCCGCAGACCTCGCTCAGCGAGATCTCCAGCGAAGTGATGTGCCCGGTCTGCGGCACCCTGCTGGAGCTGGCCGAATCGCCGCAGGCCCAGCGCGAGAAAGCCTTCGTCGAGCGCCTTGTCGAGCAGGGCAAGAGCAAGCAGCAGATCAAGGACGCGCTGGTCGCCGAGTACGGCGACGAGGTGCTGGCGCTGCCGCAGGGCTCCGGCTTCAGCCTCTCCGCCTACGTCGTCCCGATCGTCGCCTTCGTCGTCGCCGCGATCGCGCTCGCCTTCGGCATCGCCCGCTGGCGCCGCGCCGGCGGCGGCGACGACGATTCGGCACCACCCCCGGCCGGCCCCAGCGCCGCCGACAGCGAGCGGCTCGACGCCGACCTCGCCCGCTACGACCTCTGAACGACGACGACGCCCGCCGGCCGCGGGCCGAGCCGGCGCAGCCGCGCCCGCAGCGACCCCCGGCGCCCACCCTCGGGGCCGACCCCGGCGACGAGCGCCGCCGCCTCGGCGGCGACCGCCCCCAGCGCCGCCGGCTGCTC
>CAZHLT010000227.1:0-10259 GCA_964533285.1 uncultured Conexibacteraceae bacterium
CGAGCAGAGCGAGACCGTCCTCGTCCTCTCCGGCGACGTGCCGCTGCTCTCCGGCGAGACGATCGCCGAGCTGCTGGCCGCCCACGAGGCCACCGACGCGGCGGCGACGATGCTGACGATCGAGCTCGAGCGGCCCGGCTCCTACGGCCGCGTCGTCCGCGGCGCCGGCGGCGCCGTCGAGCGCGTGGTCGAGGCCAAAGCCGCCGGCGACGCCGACCCCGCGCAGTTGGCGATCCGCGAGATCAACGCCGGCACCTACGCCTTCGACGCGGCGCCGCTGGCCGCCGTCCTGGCGACCCTCGCCAACGACAACGCCCAGGGCGAGTACTACCTGCCCGACGTCTTCCCGGCCCTGCGCGAGGCCGGCCACACCGTCGCCGCCCACCTCACCGAGGACCTGGCGGTGACGATGGGGGTCAACAACCGCGTCGACCTCGCCGCGGTCGAGGCCGAGGCGCGCCGGCGCCTGCTCGAGGCCCACATGCTGGCCGGCGTCACCGTCGTCGACCCCGCCTCGACCTGGATCGAGGCCGGCGTCGAGATCGAGCCCGACGCCCGGATCGAGCCCGGCACCACCCTGCGCGGCGCCACCAGGATCGGCGGCCACGCCGTGGTCGGCCCGCACACGACCCTGATCGACAGCGCCGTCGGGGTCGAGTCCCACGTCGTCCACTCCTACCTGGTCGAGTGCGAGGTCCGCGACGGCTGTTCGGTCGGTCCCTTCGCCTACCTGCGCCCCGGCGCCCTGCTCGACGCCGGCGCCAAGGCCGGCACCTTCGTCGAGATCAAGAACTCGCACATCGGCAAGAGCGCGAAAGTCCCGCATCTCTCCTACGTCGGCGACGCCGACGTCGGCGCCGGCAGCAACATCGGCGCCGGCGCGATCACCGCCAACTACGACGGTTTCCGCAAGAGCCGGACCGTAATCGGGGTGGATGTCCGCATCGGCGTTGACACGATGCTGATCGCGCCGGTAGAAGTCGGGGACTCCGCCTACACTGGCGCTGGCGCGGTGATCAAGGACGACGTGCCCAACGGGGCGCTGGCCGTCAGCGAGAACGCGCAACGGAATATCGACGGATACGCGGCCGCCAAGGCCGCGCGGATGCGAGAGGACAAGAGCGAGTGAGCATGATCGAGGACCGTCCGCAGGCCTCCACCGCCATCTCCCACGACTACGAGAAGCGGATGATGGTCTTCGGCGGCCGCAGCTCGATGGACCTGGCCGCCAAGGTGGCCGGCAAGCTCGACCTCGACCTCGGGCAGGTGACGCTGAAGACCTTTGCCGACGGCGAGGTCTACTGCCGCTACGAGGAGTCGATCCGCGGCGCCGACGTCTTCCTCGTGCAGTCGACCTGCGCCAACGAGCGCACCGGGATGACGCCCAACGACGCGCTGATGGAGCTGCTGACGATGATCGACGCCGCCCAGGGCGCCTCCGCGCACCGGATCATCGCCGTCATGCCCTGGTACGGCTACGCCCGCCAGGACAAGAAGTCGGCCCCGCGCGAGCCGATCTCCGCCCGCATCGTCGCCAAGTGCCTGGAGGCGGTCGGCGTCGACCGCGTCCTCACCATGGACCTCCACGCCGGCCAGGTCCAGGGCTTCTTCCACGTCCCGGTCGACCACATGACGGCGATGCCGATGCTGACCCAGTGGTTCATCGACCAGGAACTGACCGAGGAGCTGGTGATCGTCTCCCCGGATGCCGGTCGGGTGAAGACGGCGCGCAACTTCGCCCGCCGCATCGGCACCCAGTGGGCGGTGATGGAGAAGGAGCGTCCCGCCCAGGCGGTGGCCGAGATCGGCTACGTGGTCGGCGACGTCGAGGGCAAGACCGCGGTCCTCGTCGACGACATGATCGCCACCGCCGGCACCCTCTGCGCCGCCGCCCAGACCGTGCTCGACGAGGGTGCGGCGCGGGTGATCGCCTGCGCCACCCACGGTGTCTTCTCCGGCTCCGCCTACGAGAAGCTGGCCGACTCGGCGATCGAGCAGATCGTCGTCACCGACACCCTGCCGCTGCGCCCCGGCGCCCCCGACAACATCACCGTCCTCTCGACCGCCAGCACCTTCGCCGACTCGATCCGCCGCATCTTCACCGACGACTCGGTGAGCGAGATCTTCGCCGGCGAGAACCAGCTCTTCTGAGCGGCGAGCGCCCGCGGTCGGCATGAGCGCCGAGGAGCGCAAGCTGCGGCTGGTCGGGCACAAGGGAGCCGACGCGCTGGTGCCCGGCAACACGGTCGCCAGCTTCGAGAAGGCGGTCGAGGTCGGGGTCGACACGATCGAGCTCGACGTGCTCTGGCTGCCGGACTCGCACCTGCCGCCGGAGCAGCGGGCGCCGCTGGTCGTCGCCCACGACTGGGAGGACGCCGAGCGACGCACGCCGCTGGCGCTGACCGAGGCGCTCGACGCCTTCCTCGAGCCGCCGCTCGACCGGGTCGAGATCGACCTCGACGTGAAGCTCCCAGGCCGCGAGGAGGAGCTGGTCGACGCGCTGCGCGAGCGCGGCCTGGTCGAGCGGGCGATGATCTCGACGATGGAGATGCACACCCTGAAACGGGTGCTGGAGCTGGAACCGAAGCTGCGCCGCGGCTGGACGTATCCCAAGGTCACCAGGGACTGGACCCGCAAGCGCTGGGCGAAGGCGCCGATGGCCGCCGCCCTGGTCGGCATGCGCTACCGCCTGCCCGGCCTCGCCGCCGAAAAGCTGCCCAAGTTCAACGTCGCCGCGATGTGGGTCTACCACCCGCTGATCAGCCCGCGCCTGGCCCGCATCTGCGAGCTCGCCGGGGTCGAGCTGATCGCCTGGACGGTTGACGAAGAGCTGCGGATGCGGACCCTGGTCGAGCAGGGCGTCACCGGCCTCTGCTCCAACGACCCCCGCCTCTTCCAGCGCTTCCGGGTTTGAGGCCCCCAATAGGGGCCCAAGAGTCGACAGCGAGGGCTGAAGGGCCGCGACGACCGGCGCCAGCTCGCGCCTAGATCGTGCCCGGGGTCGCGGTCGGGGGCGTGCCGTGGCGGCCGCCTTTGACTTTGACCGCCGACTCGAGCTCCTCCCGGGTGAAGCCGCCGACCGCCTCGCCGCCGGTCGCGTAGCGGTAGAGGGCGACGCCGAAGACGCCGTTCAGCGCCTTCGAGATCAGCATCGCGATCGCCAGCACCAGGGCGCCGATCACGACCAGCAGGGCGCCGACGAAGGAGGCCGAGGACCAGACCAGGATCCCGGCCACGACCAGGATCGCCGCCGGCAGGAAGCCGAGCAGGAAGATCGCGGCGCCGATCGCCAGGTTGCCGGTGATCTGCTGGCCCCATTTCTGCTTGAAGATCGAGGCCGAGCGCTTCAGGGTGCCGAAGGCGCCGGTGCCCTCGATCGCGATCACCGGCACGGCGAGGAAGGTGACCAGCGCCCAGGCCGTCCCGACCAGGCGGGCGGCGATGTTGCCGAGGGCGCCGCCCTGGTTCTCCAGCGCCACCATCAGCACGCTGATCGCGGTCGAGAGCGCCGCCCAGCCGCAGATCTGGGCGAAGCGCGAGCGGGCGACCGCGAGGCCGTCGGCGACCGTCGCCTCCTGGCCGGCGAAGATCAGGTTGGCGGCGGCGGCGAGGCCGACGCTGAAGTAGACGCTGATCACACTCAGCACGTAGACGCCGAGGATCAGCAGCGGCACGGCGCCGCCGTAGGTCTTCTGGTCGAGCAGGTAGAGGCCGGGGGCGAAGAAGAGGATCGCCAGCGGGATCATCGCCACCGCGCCGTAGAGCGGGAAGCGGATCAGCTCGCGATGGCTGTTGAGCAGCGCCCAGCTCTTCTTCGTCAGCGCCCATCCACGCTTGATCCGACTCATCTTTCCTCCAAATCGTCGCTGAATCGCCTGGTCTTCAGGCAGTTTCGGCCAAACCTGGCGTGCGCTTGACCCCGCGCTCCTCGAAGTATTCCCACTCCAGCTGTCCCAGCTCGGTCGCCGGCTCGGCGGCGTAGACCCACTCGCGGGCGATCCGGTGCCAGTTGCGCTTCGCCCGCAGCTGGCCGAGCACGGCGACGACGCCGATCTCCATCCGCCGCCCCATCAGCTCGTCGGCCGGGATCGACTCACGCCGCATCAGGTCGAAGTACTCCGAGCGCGGGTCGTTGGTCGACTCGATGATCTTCATCACCCGCCGCGGGCTGATCTCGATCTCGCGGTCTTCCAGGTACCAGCCGCCGACCGCCCGCATGTGGTCCAGCAGCCGCTCGGCATCGAGCTTCGACGGCTTCTTGACGAAGCCGAGGTCGTGCAGCGCCTGCCGCACCTCCTCGGGGTCGTTGCGCGAGGCGGCGTCGAAGGCCCGCTGCTCGAGCAGGATCTGCTCGCGGTCGAGCTTCTTCGTCATCCCGAAGTCGAGGAAGGCGACGTGGCCGTCGTCCATCAGGATGTAGTTGCCGGGGTGGGGGTCGGCGTTGAACTGCTGCAAGTGGTAGATCGAGCCGAAGCTGCCGCGGAAGACGATCTCGCCGAAGCGGCTGCGCTCGGAGTGCGGCAGCTGCTTGATCTCCTCGAAGTCGCGGCCGCGGACCAGCTCGGTGACCAGCACCCGCCGCCGCGAGAGCCGGGTCACCACTTCCGGCACGTAGATGAAGGGGTGTTCGCGGTAGGCGCGGGCGAAGGCGCGCTGGTTCTGCGCCTCGTACTCGTAGTCGAGCTCCTCCATCACCCGCTCGCGCAGCTCCTCCGCGATCGCCTTGGCGTCGAGCCCCGGCGCGATCGCCCGCGCCAGCCGCACGATCGTGCCGGCGTTGCGCAGGTCGGCCTCCAGCGCCTCGGCGATCCCCGGGTACTGGATCTTGACCGCGACCTCGCGGCCGTCGAGCAGCTCGGCCCGGTGGACCTGGCCGATCGAGGCGGCGGCGAAGGCCTCCGGCTCGATCTCGGCGAACAGCTCCGCGAGCGGTTCGCCGTCGTAGGAGTCCTCGAGCACCTCGACCACCTTCTCCCAGGGCATCGCGGGCGCGTCGGTGCGCAGTTTCGCCAGCTGCTCCTGGTAGATCTCGCGGTACTCCTCGGGGATGAAGTCGGTGTCGATGAAGGAGGCGAACTGGCCGAGCTTCATCGCCGCGCCCTTCATCTGGCCCAGCGCCCCGACCATCTTCATCGCCGTCTCCAGGTGGCGCTGCTCCAGCCGCTGCTGCGCGCCCTCCTCCGAGCGGCCGACGTTGGTCGCCTTGGTGCCGGCGTAGCGGGCCCCCTGGACGCCGACGATCGAGCCCAGCTTGGCCGAGCGCCGGATCCTTCCCTTGGGGATCTTCGAGTCGTCAGCCACGCCAACAGGGTGCCACAGCACGCCCCCGCCGGCGTCGTTTCTCTATGCTCTCCCGTCCGATGGCAGCTTCCCGCTCCACGCTCAAAGCCGCGCCGCGCGCCGATTTCGGCTCGCGCGCCTCGCGCCGCCTGCGCCGCGACGGCCTCGTCCCCGGCGTCGTCTACTCGGGCGGCGAGGAGGCAGCGGCCTTCCAGGTCGCCGAACGCGACGTGCGCGTGATCCTGCACGAGGGCGCCGCCCTCTTCGATCTTCAGATCGAGGGCGGGAAAGCGGTCCCGGTCGTGATCAAGGAACAGCAGCTGCACCCGGTGCGCGGGACGATGCAGCACCTCGACCTGCAGCAGGTGAAGCTCGACGAGGCGATCCAGGCCGACGTCGTGATCGAGCTGGAGGGCGTCGAGGACGCTCCGGGCGTCCGCGCCTCCGGCGTGCTCGAGCACGTCACCCGCGAGATCACGGTCGAAGCGCTGCCCACCGACATCCCGGACAAGATCGTCGTCGACGTCTCCGCGATGGAGATCAACGACACCCTGCAGCTTGCCGCCGTCACCGTCCCCGACGGGGTCACCTTCGTCGCCGAGGAGCCGGAGGAGATCACGATCGTCACCCTCTCGCCGCCGCGCGTCGAAGAGGTCGCGCCCGAGGTCGAGGAGGAGACCGAGGTCGTCGGCGAGGGCGAGGGCGAGGCCGCCGAAGCCGAGGAGGGCGAGGGCGGCGAGTCGGGCGAGTCCGAGGGCTAGGCCCCCGGCCGGCTGTCCTTTCTTCGGGGGCGAGCTCGCGCGATGTCTCTCTTCCGCCGCCGCCAGCGGGGCGGCGAAGGCGAGGGCCGCCAGCGCCGCGGCGAGGGCGAGGGCGGCGACCGGATCCTGATCGTCGGCCTCGGCAACCCCGGGGCCGAGCACGAGCGCAGCCGCCACAACGTCGGCTTCGACGTCGCCGTGGAGCTCGCCCGCCGCTGGGACCTGGGCAAGCCGCGCAAGAAGTTCGGCGGCCTGCTCTACGAAGGCCGCAGCGGCCCCGGCGGGCCGCGGGTCGCGGTGCTGCTGCCGCAGACCTACATGAACGCCTCCGGCGACTCGGCCGGGCCGGCGCGCGGCTCGCTCAAGGTGCCGCTCGACCGCGTCGTCGTCCTCCACGACGAGATCGACCTCCCCTTCGGCCAGATCCAGACCCGCCTCGGCGGCGGCCTCGCCGGTCACAACGGGCTGAAGAGCCTCAAGCGCGGCTTCGGCGAGGCCAAGTTCTGGCGCGTCCGCATCGGCGTCGGCCGCCCCGACTCGACCGACCCGGAGATTGTCGCCGCCTACGTCCTCGGCCGCTTCCGCGAGCCGCAGGCCGAGGTCGAGGCGTTGGTCGCCGACGCCGCCCGCGAGGCCGAGCGACTCGTGGAACGGCTAGGTTCCGGGGTCGACGATGAGTGACGAGCGCGCAAACGGCAACGGCGGCGGCGAGGAGCTGCGCACCAGCTACGAGGTGCGGGAGGGGGGCATCGCCCTGATCCGGCTCCAGCGCCCCGAGGCCCGCAACGCGATCGACACCCAGATGCTGAGCGAGCTGCTCGAGCACCTGGCGGTGGCCCGCGGCGACGAGCAGGTGCGGGTGCTGGTCTTCAGCTCCGCCGACCACCTCGGCCTCTCCGCCGGCGCCGACGTCCGCGAGCAGCTCGACGCCGCGGGCCACGTGCGGCGGATGGAGATGTTCGCCGAGCTCTACGACACGATCGTCGCCTTCCCGAAGCCGACGATCGCCGCCTGCCACGGCGACGTCGTCGGCGGCGGCGCCGAGATCTCGATCGCCTGCGACATGCGGATCGGCGGCGCCAACCTGCGCCTGCGCTTCCCCGGCGCCGCGCTCGGGATCCCGGTCGGCCCGGCCCGCCTGGTCACCCTCTGCGGTCTCGCCGCCGCCAAGTACCTGCTGCTCACCTCCCGCACCGTCGGCCCCGACGAGGCCCTCCGCCTCGGCCTCGTCAACCGCGTCGCCCCCGCCGCCGCGACCGAGGACGCGGCACTCGAGCTGGCCGCCGAAGTCGCCGCCCACCCGCCCGAGGCCGTCGCCCGCCTGAAGCGGATGCTGCACCAGTGGGACGACATCGAGGGCCGCTCTGCCCAGGAGGGCGTCGGCCAGGTCGAGCACGTCCGCTCGGCCCGCGACCTCCCATTCGGCTGAGCCGCCGCCCGCGACCCGCCCTTCGGGCTGAGCCCGGGCGCCGCTCGCGAGATTGACCACACCCGGGTGTGGTCAATCTCGCGAGCGAGCTGGAAGCGCCGGCTGGCCGCGGCGCGTCCCTGCCTAGAATCGGTGCCCCGCCCGGATCGGCCGACCCGGGCGCTTTCGCTGCCATGTCACTGCGTCCGCTGATCGAGATCGCCGCCGAGGACGAGCGCCTGCACGCGCTCTGCGGCCGCGTGCGCGAAGCCGCCGACGGGGGGGAGGCGCAGGCCGTGCGCGCCTCGGCGACGCTGCGGCCGCTGCTGCTGGCGGCGCTGCTCGAGGACGACCGCGGGCTCGCCGGCCGGCCGGCGCTGCTGGTCGCCGCCGACGACCGCTCCGGCCGCGACCTCGCCGCCGACCTGCGCGCCTACCTGGCGCCGCGCCGGGTCCGCTTCTACCCCTCGCGGGGGACCGGCTACGCCTCCAGCGTGACGCCGCCGCCGCACCTGGTCGGGCTGCGGATCGACGCCCTCGACGCGCTCTCGCGCGAGCCCGACGCGGTCGTCGTCGCCTCCGCCACGGCGCTCGCCGAGGCGGTCCCCGACGCCTCGCTGCGGCCGGCCGGGTTCGCGATCGCCAAGGGCGAGGAGGTCGAGCTCGGCGCCGTCGCCGAGGACCTCGTCGCCGCCGGCTACGAGCGCGTCGACCAGGTCACCGAGCGCGGCCAGTTCGCGGTCCGCGGCGGCATCCTCGACGTTTTCCCGGCAACCGAGGAACGGGCGGTGCGGATCGAGCTGTTCGGCGACGAGGTCGACTCGATGCGCTGGTTCTCGACCTTCACCCAGCGCTCGCTGGGCGAGGCCGAGCGGGTCGAGCTGGCGCCCGCCGCCGAGCTCGACGCCGAGCACCGCGAGCTCGCCGAGCTGGCCGCGATGGCGGCCGAGGAGGAGGGCGCCGAGGCGCCCAACCTGGCCGAGGCGCTGCCGCTGGAGCGCTTCCAGGCGCCGCTCGACCTCGTCCCGCGGAGCGCCGCCGTCGTCCTCGCCGCCGCCGAGGAGATCGAGCCGGCGCTGCGCGACGCCTGGGAGGACGCGGCGACGGCGATGCACGACGAGGACGCCCGCCGCCTCTACGTCGACGTCGCCGCGCCCCTCGTCGCCCGCGCCGCCCTGGCGCTGACCGCGGTCGGCGACGAGGACGAGGACGCCTTCCGCGCCTCGCGCGCCGAGTCGCCCGCCCGCAGCATCAAGGAGGCCGAGGGCGAGCTCGAGAAACTGGTCCGCTCCGGCTACCGCACCGTCGTCGCCTTCGACGCTCGCGGCGAGGCCGAGCGCGCCCGCTACGGCCTCGACCGGCTCGACGCCCGCCTGCTCGAAGGCGGCCGCGTCTCGCCCGACCCCGGCGTCTCCTTCGTCGAGGCGCGCCTGCGCGACGGCTTCGTCAGCCCCGCGCTGAAACTCGCCGTCTACCCGTTCCGCCGCCTCGTCCACCGCCGCCGCCGCGAGGAGCCGGCGCCGGGTGGCGGCCGCGGCCGGCTCGCCTTCAGCGACCTGCGGGTCGGCGACTACGTCGTCCACGAGGATCACGGCGTCGCCCGCTTCGCCGGCTTCGAGACGCGCGAGGTCGGCGGCGTCACCCGCGACTACCTCTACCTCGAATACAAGGGCGAGGACCGCGTCTACGTCCCCACCGACCAGCTGGCGAAGCTCTCCCGCTACGTCGGCGCCGGCGGCGAACCGACGCTCTCCGCCCTCGGCGGCAAACGCTGGCAGAACCTGAAGGCGCGGGCGCGCAAGGCGGCCGGCGTCCTCGCCGGCGAGCTGCTCAACCTCTACGCCGAGCGCCGCTCGCGGCGCGGCCACGCCTTCCCGCCCGACGGCGAATGGCAGATCGCCCTGGAGACCGCCTTCCCCTACCGCGAGACGGCCGACCAGCTGGAAGCGATCGAGGCGGTCAAGGCCGACATGGAGTCGGAGCGGCCGATGGACCGCCTGGTCTGCGGCGACGTCGGCTTCGGCAAGACCGAGGTGGCGCTGCGGGCTGCGGTCAAGGCCGCCTCCGACGGCAAGCAGGTGATGGTGCTGGTGCCGACGACGATCCTCGCCCAGCAGCACTACGGCACCTTCCGCGAGCGCCTCGCCGACCTCCCCTTTCGGGTCGAGAGCGTCTCCCGGCTGCGGCCGCCGGCCGAGGTGAAAGCGGTGCTGAAGGACTTCGAGGCGGGCAAGGTCGACGTCCTGATCGGCACCCACCGGCTGCTCTCGCGCGACGTCCGCGCCAAGGACCTCGGCCTCGTCGTCGTTGACGAGGAGCAGCGCTTCGGGGTCAAGCAGAAGGAGCTGCTGCGGCAGCTGAAGCTGAAGGTCGACGTGCTGGCGCTGTCGGCGACGCCGATCCCGCGCACCCTGCAGATGAGCCTCGCCGGCCTGCGCGACATCTCGGTGATCGAGACCCCGCCCGAGGGCCGGCGCCCGGTCCGCACCTACGTCGGCCCCTACGACGAGGACCTGGTCCGCAAGGCGATCTCGCGCGAGGTCGAGCGCGGCGGCCAGGCCTTCCTGCTCCACAACCGGGTCGACTCGCTGTCGGAAACGACCGAGCGCCTGCGCGGCCTGCTGCCGGGCACCCGCTTCCTCGAAGCCCACGGCCAGATGGACGAGCACCAGCTCGAGGAGACGATGCTGAGCTTCCTGCGCGGCGAGGCCGACTGCCTGGTCTCGACCACGATCATCGAGTCCGGGCTCGACATCCCCACCGCCAACACGCTGATCGTCGAGCGCGCCGACCAGCTCGGGCTGGCGCAG
>CAZHLT010000228.1:0-1002 GCA_964533285.1 uncultured Conexibacteraceae bacterium
GTGTCGAGGCCGACGACGAGGCCGAAGCAGACCTTGTCCTCGCCCATCGGGTAGATGAAGCTGCCGCCCGCCTCCTTGTATTTGCCGCCCCAGCGCAGGGGCCAGCCGAGCGTGTGGATGACCCGGTCGAGCGGCTTCGGCACCTCCCAGATCTCCTTCACCCCGAGCTCCCACGCCTGCGGGTCGGAGCCCTCCCGCATGCCAAAGTAGTCGTAGGCGGCGTAGGTGAGGTGCCCGATCGTGCCCTCGGCCAGCACCGTCGCCTTGGCGACGACGTCGGAGCCGGGCTCGAAGTTGCCGAGCTCTTCGCCCTCTTTGCCGCGGCCGCGGTCGCCGGAGCGGACGCCGCGCACGATCCGGTCCTCGACCAGCAGCTGGGTCGCCGCGGTCTCGGTGAGGATGTAGACGCCGGCCTCTTCGGCTTTCTCGGCGAGGAAGCGGCCCAGTTTCGAGACCGAGAGCGTGTAGGTGCCCTCTTTGCGGAAGTTGGGCGGCGGCGGCTTCAGCGGGAACGCTTTGCTCGCGGTGAGGAAGTACGTCGCGTCCTTCGTCACCTCCTGGTAGACCGGCGGCCACTCGGCCGGCGGCAGGTCGGGGAAGAGCCGTTCCAGCGCCGAGGGGTCGACGTTCGCCCCCGACAGCAGATGCGCGCCGGCGACTTTGCCCTTCTCGATCACCGCCACCGGGACTTCACCCAGCTTCTCCGTCAGCTCCGGCTCGTTCTCCAGGAGCTGCATCAGTTTGTTGGCGCAGGCGAGGCCGGCGGGACCGCCGCCGACGATCGCCACGCCTACCTCGATTCGCTCGTCCTCCGGGTCGGTCGGCGCCGTGATGACGCCGGCCGAGTCGAAGGGCGGCGGGAACTCGCTGGGTGCGACGGCCATGGTGAGCTCAGCCGCCCTTCTTCGCCTTGATCGCCTCGGTCAGCTTGGGGACGATCTTGTGCAGGTCGCCGACCACGCCGAGATCCGAGAACTCGAAGATCGGCGCGTTGGGGTCCTT
>CAZHLT010000229.1:0-6468 GCA_964533285.1 uncultured Conexibacteraceae bacterium
CTACCTGGCTGGATCGCCGCCGGCCTTCCGAGAGCCGCTGCGGGCCAGCGGCGCAAAACGTTCAGAGGGACACCCCACCCCTCCCCACGGAACGGTCCGCTCCTACCCTCGGGACCGTCGCAGGCGCCACCGAGTCAAGCCCCGGCCAGCGATGGGCGCGTAGCTCCCGAGGGACGGGGCCGTACCGTCTCTCGCCAAGAGCTCCCGAGGGACGGGGCCGTACCGTCTCTCGCCAAGAGCTCGCGAGGGACGAAGCGCTCCGTGTCTCGTGTGGCAGTCCTTTTCCGGAATATGTCCGGAAAAGGACTGCCACGCGCTTGGTGCTAGCGCTTGCTGTTGAGCTTTTTCGCCTATGGCGAGACAAAGCTCAACAGCGCCTTCGGCGCCCCGTTCCCTCGCCGCGGCCACAGTTCTCTCCGCCGCCTTTGTGAGACCACCTTTCTCCCCGCTATGCGGAGAGAAAGGTGGTCTCGGCCCCTTGGTGGAGAGAGGTGTGGTCTCGGCGCTCGCTTAAGTGGAGAGAAGTGTGGTCTCGGCGCTTGCTCGCGCGTGGCGCTCGCTTGCGCTCGCGCGCCCTCGGTCCTCGGCGCGCGCTTGGGGCCTGGGGCTCGCTCGGGACTCGGCGCTCGCCCGTCCCCCCTCCCTTGGGAGCCCTGGGGTGCTCCTCGGGAGGGGGAGGGTGGCGGCCGCCCTCCCTGCCCTTGGAGGGTGGCCGGCACCCTCCCCCCACGGCCGCGTTTGAGCCCTGGGCGTCCCTCGGCCGGCGCCACGGCCACGCTTGAGCCCTCGGCCGGCCGTCCCTCGGCCTGCCCCCGTCCCTCGCCCGCCAGGCTCGAACCCTCGCGGTCCCGCGGCCCGGCCCTGGCCCCGCGGGCGCCTGGGGCCCTTGCCGCCGGGCTCAGCGGATGGGGCAGACGGTGACCGGGGCGGCTGGTTGCAGCCGCACCCGCCAGGGGACGTCGGCGGCTTCGTCGGGCGGGATCGCGAGCCGCACCGCCTGGCCGGCTTCGACCTCGCCGAGGTCGACCGCGAACTCGTCGGCCCAGCGGCGCAGGCTCACGGTCGAGCTCGCGCGGGCGCAGCACGGCGCCACCGGGCGGGAGCGCGAAGCTGGTGGCGGCGGCGCCGGGGGCGACCTCGCGGCAGCCGCGCCCCGCCGCAGCCGCGACCGGCTCCAGCCGCAGCAGCAGCGCCCGCTTGGCGACGCGGTCGGCCTGGACGCGGACGTCCTCGGCCTGTGCGCGCAGCTCGGGGACCGAGAAGGCGACCGAGTTGTACTTGTCGACGACGGCCAGCCAGGGGCCGGTGTTGAGGATCAGGGAGCCGGGGACGACCCGGGCCAGACCCTGGTTGGGGGTGAAGTACTGATCGGCGTCGGCGCCGGCGAGCTCGATCACCGTCATGTCGGCCTTCGAGAAGACGCTGTATTCGTGCAGCATGGTGCGCGCGTCGTGGGCCCGGGCGAGGTTGCCGACCACCGCCGCCGCGGTGAGGGCGAAGACGACGGCGACCGTCGTCCGCGTCGCCTTCAGGCCGCGGGCCAGCTCGACCACGACCAGCAGCAGGATCAGCACGCCGGCGTAGAGGTAGCGCGGCTCGGCGGCGGTGCGGCCGGGAACGAGGATCACGTCGAGCTCGACGAAGAGCGCGGCCAGCATCACCAGCGGCGGCACGATCGTCCGCCGCAGGGCGCCGCGCCGGTGGGCCCAGAGGAAGGCGAGGAAGACCGTGATCGTCTCGATCAGGAGGATCGCGACGCCTTCGCTGAGCAGGCCGAACTGGTAGCCGTACAGGCGCCAGTTGCTGAACGGGCCGATCCCGACCACCGGGACCTGGCCGGCCGAACACCGCGCTGGCGTAGACGGCGAGGGCGTCGACGAAGTAGGAGGGCAGCGGCGGGATGTTCGAGCCGATCACCCCGACGGTTTCGAACTGCGAGGCGTAGTGGCGCCAGTAGAGGTAGCCGAGCAGCGGCACGACCACCACCCAGAGGCGCCGCTTCCAGTTGCGGCTGACGGCGATCGAGGCGACGGCGCCGGCGAGGAAGATCGCGCCCTCGCTGAAGCCGGCCAGCGCCAGACAGAGGAACAGGCAGGCGGCGAGGTCGCCGGCCAGGTCCTCGCGCTCGAGGACGACGATCGCGGCGAGGCCGGGGGCGATCGCGGCAAGGAACTGGATCCCGATCATCGGCTCGAACAGGACCGGGTAGGCGCCGCCGAGGAAGAGGATCACGACCGCCGGCGCCAGCGCCAGGATCGGCCCCACCCGGCGGCGCGAATAGACGTAGAGGAGGAGGGCGACGAGGCTGAGGCCGACGACCTGGATCACGGCGAAGGCGGTGAAGCTGATGCCGAACAGGTCCATCGTCCCGCGGAAGATCAGGTACGGGGTGAGGATCAGGTGGCCGCCGTAGGGCCGGATGAAGGCTTCGAACTCCGAGAGGCCACCGATCTCGATCCAGACGAGTTCGTCCCAGCCGAAGGTCAGGCCGCGCTCGAGCCGGAAGACCATCGCCGCCGCGACGAGGATCGCCGCGGCGAGAAGCGCCCAGCCGAGGAACGTCGGGTTGCGGATCCGCCTGCCCAAGGCGGCCACCCTATCGGCAGCTCAGGGCGCCGGCCGCCGCGTGATTGCCGACGAGCGGCCCTGGGTGGCGAAGATCCAGCGCGAACGGCGCGAGAAGACCGTCCCGGTCCTGACCCGGTCGGTATGGCGGCTCGAGCTGGCCAGCGTCATCGCCGCCAGCGTCACGCTCATCTCTCGCCGCGAGATCCAGGTCGCGGCCCCCAACTCAGATCGTGAAGGGGAGCTCGTCGGCGATCTCGGCAAGTCGCGGCGCGGTCCGGTCGCGCTCGCTCAGGAGCGGCTCCTCCACCCCCCACTCGACGCCGACGTCGGGGTCGTCCCAGGCGATGCCGGCCTCGGTCGCTGGGTCGTAGTAGCTGGAGACGAGGTAACAGACGTCGGCGAGGTCGCTGAGCACGAGAAAGCCGTGGGCGAAGCCGATCGGGACGTAGAGCTGGCGGTGGCGCTCGTCGTCGAGCACGTGCCCCTCCCACGGGCCGTAGGTCGGCGAGCCGCGGCGCAGGTCGACGGCGACGTCGAGGATCGCGCCGCGGGCGCAGCGCAGCAGCTTCGCCTGGCCCGGCTCGGTCTGGAAGTGGAGCCCGCGCAGGATCCCCCGGCCCGAGCGCGAGTGGTTGTGCTGGACGAACTCGGCGTCGACCCCGAGCTCGGCCCAGGGCTCGCGGCTGAAGGTCTCGACGAAGAAGCCGCGCTCGTCGCCGTGGACCGCGGGCTCGAGCAGGACGACGCCGTCGAGCTTGGTCGGCAGCCTCTCGGCCACTAGCCGAGCGCCTTCCCGTACTGCTTTTCGTAGTACTCGCGGTACTCGCCGGAGCGGATCGGTCCCCACCACTCCTCGTTCTCGCGGTACCAGGCGACGGTGCGCTCGAGGCCCTCGGCGAAGTGGACCTCGGCCTCCCAGCCGATCTCGCCGCGCAGCTTCTCGGAGCTGAGCGAGTAACGGCGGTCGTGGCCGGGGCGGTCGGTGACGTACTCGATCAACGACTCGTCGGCGCCGGTCAGCTCGATCACCCGCTTGACCACCTCGAGGTTCTCGCACTCGTCGGGGCCGCCGACGTTGTAGGCCTGGCCGGCGCGCCCGCCGGTCAGCACCGCGTGGATGCCGCGGCAGAAGTCCTCGACGTAGAGCCAGTTGCGGACCTGCCTGCCGTCGCCGTAGACCGGCAGCGAGTCGCCGTGCAGGGCGTTGAGGATCATCAGCGGGATCAGCTTCTCCGGGTACTGGCGCGGGCCGTAGTTGTTGGAGCCGCGGACGATCGAGGCGTCGAGCCCGTAGGTGTGGAAGTGGGCGGAGACGAGCAGGTCGCCGGCCGCCTTCGTCGCCGAGTAGGGCGAGGAGGGGTCGAGCGGCGAGGTCTCGGTGAACGAGCCGGAGTCGATCGAGCCGTAGACCTCGTCGGTCGAGACCTGCAGGTAGCGCTCGACCCCGAGCTCGCGGGCGGCGTCGAGCAGGGTGCCGGTGCCGATCACGTGGGTGCGGGCGAAGGCGTCCTGGTCGTCGATCGAGCGGTCGACGTGCGACTCGGCGGCGAAGTTGACGACCGCGTCGGCGCCGGCCATCGCCTCGCGGACGATCGCCGGGTCCTCGATCGCCCCCTCGATCAGCGCGGTGCCGGCGGGCAGGTTCTCGCGGCGGCCGGCGTAGGTCAGCTTGTCGAGGACGACGACCTCGTGCTCGTCGCCGACCAGGCGGACGTAGGTCGAGCCGATGAACCCGGCGGCGCCGGTGACCAGCAGCCTCATGCCGACGCACCTTTCGCGCTTCGTTTCACTCGTGAAGAGTCAGGTATGCACACTCGTTCCACTCCGCGCTCACGCCTCCGCTTCTCGTTGGGCCAGGTATCCGGCGAGGCCATCGTGCCAGGAGGGCAGGCGGATCGCGTGCTCGCGCTGGCTGGTCAGGACCGAGAACGCCGGCCGCGGCGCCGCGGCGCCGAATTCGGCGCTGGTGATCGAGAGCACGTTGCACTCGACCCGCGCCTGCTCGAAGATCTCGCGGGCGAATTCGAACCAGGAGCAGCGCCCGGCGGCGGCCATGTGGTGGATGCCGTACTCGATCCCCTCGATCAGGCGCACGATCCCGTAGGCGAGGTGCCAGGTGTAGGTCGGCGAGCCGACCTGGTCGCGGACCACGGTGACCTCGTTGTGGGTCTGCGCCAGGCGCAGCATCGTGTCGACGAAGTTGCGGCCGCCGATCCCGAAGAGGCCGGCCGAGCGGACGATGAAGTGGCGCTTGTTGGCGGCCGCCACCGCCTCCTCCCCGGCCAGCTTGGTGCGGCCGTAGGCGGAGAGCGGCGCCGGCTGGTCGCTCTCGACGTAGGGCTCGCGCTTGGCGCCGTCGAAGACGTAGTCGGTGGAGACGTGGAGGACGCGGGCCTCGATCGCCGCCGCGGCGGCGGCGACGTTGCCGGCGCCGGCGCCGTTGACCGCGAAGGCCGCCGGCTCGGCGTCCTCGGCGCCGTCGACGTCGGTCCAGGCGGCGCAGTTGATGACGAGGTCGGGGCGCTCGATCTCGAACCGCCGCCGCAGCGCCTCGGGCTTGGTGATGTCGAGCTCGGCGCGGCCGAAGCCGACGACGTCGTGGCCGGCGTTGCCGGCGGCGAGCATCACGTCGCGGCCGAGCATGCCGGCGGCCCCGCTGACCAGCAGCTTCACGCCCGGGTCCCCACTAGACGATTTCGATCACGGAGTTGTCGCCGACCAGGAGGCGCAGCGTCTTCGGGATGCCGTCGCTGCGGGTCAGCTTCACGTTGCGGCCGAGCAGGCTGGCCTCCATCCGGGTTTCCAGGTCCTCGACCTCGGAACCGGCGAGGACGATCGAGTGCTCGACCTCGGAGCGGCAGATGCGGACGTCGTCGCCAATCGAGGTGTAGGGGCCGACGTAGGCGTCCTCGATGCGGGCGCCGGCGCCGATCACGGCCGGGCCGCGGACGACCGAGCGGACCAGCTCGGCGCCGGGTTCGAGCACGACCCGGCCTTCGACCGTCGAGCCCTCGTCGACGGTGCCGGCGAGGTGCGTCTGCACCTCCTCCAGCACCAGCCGGTTGGCCTCGAGCATGTCGGCCAGCTGACCGGTGTCCTTCCACCAGCCGGTGACGATCTCGGAGCGGACGACGCGACCGTCGTCGATCAGGCCCTGGATCGCCTCGGTGATCTCGTACTCGCCGCGCCAGGAGGGCTCGAGCGCTTCGGCGGCGGCGAAGATCAGCGGGCTGAAGAGGTAAACGCCGACCAGGGCCAGGTTCGAGGGCGGGTCTTTCGGCTTCTCGACCAGGCGCACGATGTGCTCGCCGTCGAGCTCGGCGACGCCGTAGTGCTCGGGCTCGTCGACCTCGGTGAGCAGGATCAGCGCGTCGGGCCGCTCCGACTGGAAGGTCGAGACGAGCCCGCGCAGGCCGTCGCGCAGGAGGTTGTCGCCGAGGTACATGACGAAGGGCGAGTCGCCGAGGAACTCCTTCGCGGTCAGCACCGCGTGGGCGAGCCCGGCGGGGCGGTCCTGGACGATGTAGGTGATCTCGGCGCCGAAGGCGGAGCCGTCGCCGGCCGCCTCGCGGATCTCCTCGCCGGTCTCGGGCGCGATGATGATCCCGATCTCGGTGACGCCGGCCTCGACCAGCGCCTCGATCCCGTAGAAGAGCACGGGCTTGTTGGCGACGGGCACCAGCTGCTTGGCGGAGGTATGGGTGATCGGCCGCAGCCGCGTCCCCGCCCCGCCCGAGAGGATCAACCCCTTGAGAGCTTCCACCCGCGCAAGGCTATCGCCGGCCGGCCGGGGGCGCTGCGACACGTCGCTCACGGCGTTGGCGACGGCGGCTAGGGGGCGTTCCGCCGGTACGCGGCCCCCCCGGCCCCCAAACACCAGCAGAGGCCCAAGGCGGCGAG
>CAZHLT010000230.1:0-1593 GCA_964533285.1 uncultured Conexibacteraceae bacterium
GGGGCCGGGTGCGGGCGATGCACGTCATCACCGGCGCCCGCGTCGAGCAGGCCGGGCCCGGGATGCCGGTCGAGGTGCTCGGCTTCGACGGCGTCGCCGACGCAGGTGAGTTCGTCCAGGCGGTCGAGAACGACCGCCGCGCCCGCCAGCTCGCCTCCGAGCGCGCCGACCGCCTGCAGCGCGAGGCGCTGGCTCGCCGCCAGGCGCGCAAGGTCAGCCTCGACGAGGTCTTCGCCCGCGTCCAGGAGGGCGACATCAAGGAGCTCAACATCGTCCTCAAGGGCGATGTCGCCGGCTCCCTGGAGGCGCTCCAGGACGAGATCGCCAAGGTCCCGCAGGAGCGGGTCGCGATCAACATCATCCACTCGCAGACCGGCGGCATCAACGAGTCCGACGTGATGCTCGCCTCGGCCACCGACGCGATCATCATCGGCTTAAACGTGCGGCCGCTGGCCGACGCCCGCCGCGCCGCCGAGCGCGAGGGCGTCGACGTCCGCACCTACTCGGTCATCTACAAAATCACCGAGGACCTGCGCAACGCGATGGAGGGCCTGCTCGAGGCCGTCGAGGTCGAGGAGACGGTTGGCGAGGCCGAGGTCAAACAGACCTTCAAAGCCTCCAAGGTCGGCCGCATCGCCGGCTGCATCGTCACCGAGGGCAAGGCTGTGCGCAGCGCCAGCGTCCGCCTGATCCGCGAGGGCACGGTGATCTGGACCGGCAAACTCGCCTCCCTGCGTCGCTTCAAAGACAACGTCCAGGAGGTCGAGGAAGGCCAGGAGTGCGGCATCGTTCTCGACGGCTACGCCGACGTCAAGGAGGAAGACGTGCTCGAGTTCTTCCAGACGAAACAGGTCGAGCAAACCCTGGAGTAAGTGGCTGTCCACCAACCCCCACGCACGCCTGGCGGCGCCGGGCACACTTCGCGGGGCGGCGTCCTCGGTCGGCCAAATGGCGCTGCCATTCGGCCTCCCTGCGTCCTTGCCCCGCTCGGCCCGGCACTCGCCAGTCGCACGCGGGGGTTGTCGGACAGCCACTAACATGGCCGGCCCCCGCATGCGGCGCATCAACGAGGTGCTCCGCGAGGTGGTCGGTGCGGCGATCGCCAGCGATCTGAGCGACCCTCGCATCGGCTTCGTGACCGTGACCGCCGTTGAGACCAGCCCTGACCTGCGCACCGCCAAGGTGTTCGTCTCCGTCCTCGGCGAGGAGGAGGATCGAGTGGCTACCCTGGACGCGCTGCGTTCCTCGCACGGAGTGATCCAGTCGCGGATCGCGGCCGAGACGCGGATGAAGCGGACCCCGACCTTGACCTTCCACTACGACGACACGATCGAGCAGGGCGTGCGGATCTCGCAGCTGCTCGAGGACGCGCCCGACGCCCCCGCCGAGGGCGACGCGCCTGCCGCGCCCGCCACACCCGACGCCGAGGACGGCGGCGACGCGGGGGAGGGACGATGAGACGTCCTGTGTCAACCCCCAACCGCGAGAAGGCGGTTGAGGTTGCCGTGTTTTCCGGGGTCATAGGGCACCCGGTCCTGCCAGCAGCGCCAGAGAACCCGCGCCCAGGCCCGCCCCAGGGTGCGCAGGGCGTGC
>CAZHLT010000231.1:0-5449 GCA_964533285.1 uncultured Conexibacteraceae bacterium
CGCGCCCGCGCCGCGGGCCGCCCGCCGGCGGCTCACCCCCGGCCCGCCCCCGCCCCCCCCCCCCCCCCCCCCCACCCTCCCAAGCCAACCCCCCGAACCCGCGCCCCGCCCCGCCCTCGCCCCGCCCGGAACCCGCGCCTATTCGCCCACCCGGTACGCGACGATTTCCGCTTTCTGCCCTTCCTGCGTGGGCAGCCCCGCCGGCACGATCAGGGTGTCGCCGCCGATCAGGACGCCGGTGTTGGAGGAGGCCGGCAGCGAGCCCTGCCAGACTTCGCCGCCGGTCTTGGCGTCGAGGCCGTGGACGGTGCCGTCGAAGGTGGCGAAGAAGACCATGTCGTTGGCGACCACCGGCGCGCCGAAGGCGGCGCCTTCGTATTCCTGGCTCCACAGTTCCTTGCCGGTCTTCAGGTCGAGAGCGACGAATTCGCCGGTCAGGGGGCTGTTTTCGGAGATTTCGGTGCCGCCGGTGACTTCGACCGGGTGGTTGACGACCGGCACGAACACGGTCGTCGAGCTGGCCGCCAGCGGCGCGATCACGCCGCCGAGGGTGCCGGGCGCCACTTTCCCGCCCTTGATCTTCGAGCTTTCCCCGCGCATCGCCAGCAGGCCGTCTTCGTCGTGGCCGTTGTGTTCGCCGACCGGCGTCTTCCAGACCGGCTTGCCGGTCTTCGCGTCGACGGCGACGACCAGGCCCGACTTGCCCGAGCCGATCGCCACTTCGCGGCCGCCGATCGTCGCCAGGATCGGCGGGTTCTGGAAGTCCCAGTCATAGAGGTCATGCGGCGTCGCCTGGTAGTACCACTGCAGCTTGCCGGTCTTGGCGTCGAGCTTGACCAGCGAGTCGGTGTAGAGGTTGGGCCCGGGCCGGCTCTGGCCCCATGGTTCGCCCTGCACGCCGGGGAATGGCGAGGGGTTGCCGGTGCCGAAGTACATGCCGCCCTTCTCGTCGAACGAGGGCGGGTACCAGAGGCCGCCGCCGCCGTTTACCTCGGGCTTGCCCCAGAGGCTTTTCGGCACCGTGTCGAAGTGCCACTTTTTCTGGCCGGTCTTGGCGTCGAGCGCCCAGAGGGTGCCGACCCCGCCCGCCGGGTATTCGGCGTTGGGATTGGTCGGCACGGTCGAGACGTAGACGAGGCCTTCGTGGTAGCCGGGGGCCATGTCGACGCCTTCGGTCGGCTTGCTGACGATTTCGGTCTTCCACAGCTGCTTGCCGGTCTTCTGGTCGAGTGCGAAGGCAGCCGAGTTGGTAGCGCCGAAGACCTTGCCGTCTTGGACGACGACCCCGTTCGGCCCCTGGTCGATCTCTTCGAGCTTCTTCGTCCAGAGGACGTCGCCGCTCTCGAGGTCGATCGCCTGCACGTTGGACTCCAGGTCCTGCGAGTAGAGGACGCCGTCGGCGATCACCGGCGAGCCCGCGTAGGCGCCGAAGGTGCTTTCGGCGGTGATCGGCAGCGTCCAGGCGACTTCCAGCGACGGCGTCGTCTCGCGGTTGATCGGGCTGCCCTGGACCTCGCGCGTGTTGGCGACGTCGACGCCCGGGTAGCCGGAGCCGCTCAGTTCGGCCTCCTCACCGCCCGAGGAGCCGCCGCCACAACCGGCCAGAGCGACCGCCGCCACGACCAGCCAGAGCACCGAAAACACCCCACCACCCAGCCGCCTTCTTCTCATCCCCCACCTCTGATTCCCATTGGTGAATATTCAGTCGAACAATAGAGAATTTCTGTCCACCGTGCTGAGATTTTCTGCGGGACTGCTGCTGAGGTCGGGCACCAGCGGCTGGATGACGCGGTTGGCGAGCAGGCCGAGGGCGCCGAGGTTGGCGAAGCCGGGGCCCTGGCTGAGCCCGGCGAGGCCGGGGATCTGCAGCAGCGGCCGCATCCCGCGCAGCTCGAGGTTGCGGCCGATCGGCACCTCCGTCCCGCGCTCGGCCTCCCACAGCGGCTGCCCGATCTCGTGCTCGATCCGCTCCTGCAGCACCGGCGCGAACAGCTCCCGCATCTGCGCCAGCAGGTCGAACCCGGTGCAGTTGACGACGAACTCGTGCTCGCCGCCGAACGCCCCTTCCGGCGCCGCGTACTCGAGCCGCACCCTGTCGCCGGGGGCGGCGTCGACATCGGTGACGCGGCCGAGGACAAAGCGCACGGTCTCCTCGTAGGCGATCTTCGCCAGGCTCGGCGGGTCGAAGACGCCGCGGTCGGAGTGCTTGACGAAGTCGCGCCGGGTGCCCTGGTCGAGCGAGTCCCATTCGACCACGTCGGGGTTGGAGAAGACGCGGTTCTCGAGGAAGCTCTCGCCGCGGCTCAGCGGCAGCATCGGCGTGTAGATCGTCGACCGCGCCAGCGGCCGGAAGCCGCGCAGGAACATCGCGCAGCTGAGCGCGCTCTCGCCGCCGCCGACGATGCCGACGTCGCATTCGCGGTCCTCGGGCAGGCGGGCGAACTCCTCGCGCCTGCTGTCGCAGTGGAAGATCTTCGAGGCGACGCTCGGCTCGTGCGGGAAGGCGCGGTGGATCCCCGGCCCGGTGACGACCAGGGCGCGCCCGAGGTGCTGGGAGCCGTCGCCGATCCCGAGCCGCCAGCGGCTCTCCTCGTCGAGCTCGGCGCTCAGCACCTGGCCGGCGACCACCTCGACGCCCTCGCTGGCGCCCTCCAGCACCCAGACCAGGTACTCGCCGTAGTCGCGGTGGCGGACCGAGGGCGAGCCGGCGTCGATCCAGCGCGCGTAGCGGCGGCGGCCGATCATGAACCGCTGCCAGGAGAAGCCGAGCGCGGCGCCGTCGATCGCGTCGCCGGCCTCGCCGAACTCGCGGTGGCTCTGGTAGGGGAAGCCGATGTCCTTGATCGGGGTGACGGCGAGCGGCTCCTCGCCCGAGGTCATCCCGTTGCGGCCGAGCCAGGAGGCGGCCGGTTCCGCCCCCTCGAAGATCTTCACCCGCAGCTTGCCGAGCCCCAGCCGGTTGATCGCGTGGACCTTGGTCGCGATCGCCGTCGCCTTGGCGCCGGCGCCGACGATCAGGATGTCGCTGACGTCGCTCATCCGTTCACCTCCTCATGCCGCCGCCAGGGTCGAGGTTCGGGGACGCCCGACGCCGCGGCGCTCGGCGACGACACGGGCGCTGCGGTCGGGACTGAAGGAGATCGCGCTTTTGCGCATCCGCTCGGCGCGGGCGTCGGCCGGGTGCAGGTCGACCAGCGCCAGGACCGTGCGCACAACCCGCTTCATCTCCATTTCCGCGTAGCTGGCGGCGAGGCAGCGGCGGACGCCGCCGCCGAACGGGATCCAGGCGTAGGTCGGCGTCTTGCGGCCAAGGAAGCGCTCGGGCAGGAAGCGGTCGGGTTCGGGGTAGACGTCCTCGCGGTTGTGGATCAGCGGGATGCAGGGGGCAACGACGGTGCCGGCCGGCAGCTCGCCCCAGCCCAGCTGCAGCGGCGCCAGCAGCCGCCGCACGACGACCGGCACCGGCGGCCGCATCCGCAGCGTCTCCTTGATCACCGCGTCGACGTAGGCGCCCTCGCCGCCGCCGAGCACGTCCTCGCGCGCCCGCTCGAGCTTCTCCGGGTTGCGCATCAGCCGCTCGAAGATCCAGGCCAGCGAAGTCGAGGTCGGGCCGTCGGTCAGCAGGGTCAGCAGTTCGTCGCGCAGCTCCTGCTCGCTCAGCAGGGTGCCGTCCTCGTGGCGGCTGTGGGCCAGCATCGTCGCCACCCCGGGCGGCTCGTCGGCGACCGTCCGCCGCCGCTTCGCCTCGGCCACGACCGCCGCCTCGACCGGCTCCATCGCCTCGCGGTAGCCGCGGCTGCGAGCCAGGCGGTCGGGGCCGTAGAGCGCCAGCTTGGTCAGGTTGCGCGGCGTGTTCAGCCACGCGGTCAGCGCCGTCAGCTTGGCCCTGAGCCCCGGCGGGTGGGCCGACTCCTCGGGACCGAAGACGGCCCGCATCACCACCCGCTGGGTGATCGCCTGCATCCGCGGCCAGAGCTCGAACGGCTCCCCCAGCGGCCAGGCTTCGACCTCCGCCTGGCAGACCTCGGCCATCATCGCCGCGTCGGCGGCGACCGCCTCGCCATGGAAGTTCGGCAGCATCAGCCGCCGGCGCTGCATGTGCTGCGGTTCTTCCAGCAGCATCACCGAGCGGGCGCCGAGCACCGGCCGCAGCAGCGGGTTGGCAACCGCGACGCCGACCGCGTCGCCGGCGGTGAAGACCCGTTTGACGTCGTCGGGATCGGCGAGCAGGACCCACTCGCCCCAGCGCAGCAGGCGCAGGGTGAAGGTGTCGCCGTAGCGGCGGTGGCATTCCTCCAGCAGCGGCAGCGGTCGCCGCATCCAGGCCAGCGTCTGCAGCACCCGCGGCCGGCGCGGTCCCGGCGGCATCCCCCTCACAGCTCCCCCTTCCCGCCGGCCCCGTCGGCGGCGGCGGCGAGCGCGTCCATCAGCTCGTCCTCGGCCTTGCAGGTGGCGGCGATCAGCAGGTCGAAGAGGTCGGCGGTGAACTCGGCCGGCAGGTCGACGGCGGCGCCGCGGGCGAGGTAGCGGGAGCGGACCTCCTCGACCCGGCCCGGCTGCATCATCGGGATCTCGTGCTCGCTCTTGTAGATCGCGACTTCGCGGCAGATCTGGAAGCGCTCGCCGAGCAGGCGGGCGATCTCCTCGTCGATCACGTCGAGCCGGTTGCGGAACGGCTGCAGGCCCTCGACGCTCACTCCCCTTCACCCCCAAGCAGGCCGCTGGCGAAGGCGTGGCTGCAGGCGGCGAGCGCCTCCAGCGCGTAGCCGCCCTCCTGGACGACGCAGACCGGGCGGCCGCAGGCGGCGAGCAGGGCGCCGACCTCGCGGAAGACGTCGGGGGTGAGGTCCCAGCCGCCGTGCGGGTCGCCGGCGACGGTGTCGTAGCCGAGCGAGACGACCAGCGCCTGCGCCTCGCCAGCGAGCGCCGCGACCGAGGCGGCGACCTCGGCGACGTAGGTGGCGGCGCTCGGCCCGCGCTCGAAGGCGACGACGTGTTCGCGGGCGATCCGCGGCAGCACCGCGCCCGGCGGCAGGTTGGTGACCGGCGCCGCGTGCAGCGAGTGCAGCGTCACCTCCTCCATCCGCTCGACCAGGGCCGAGGTCCCGTTCGGGTAGTGGAGGTCGAGGTCGAGGACGCCGACCGGCTTGGCCCCGCCTTCGCAGAGGGTGAGGACCGCCGCGGCGGCGTTGTTCAGGTAGCAGTAGCCGGCCTGGAAGGCGGGCCCGGCGTGGTGGCCGGGCGGGCGGCAGACGGCATAGGTGAAGCGGTCGCCGGCCAGCGTCCGCTCGGCCGCGGTGATCGCCGTCCGCACCCCCTCGCGGGCGGCGGCGACGAGGCCGGCGTGGACCGGGATGTCGGGCTCCAGCCCGGGCGGCGCGAACTCGGCGAGGATGACCGGCTCGGTCGAATCGACGCCGGCCAGCGCGTCGAGGTAGTGCTGCTCGTG
>CAZHLT010000232.1:0-4756 GCA_964533285.1 uncultured Conexibacteraceae bacterium
GGGCGCGGTGGAGCGACAGCGGGGGCGGGGGGACTGGGCCCCCCCACCCCCCGCCGGCGGGGCGGGCCGCGCGCGCCCCGGGGCGGGCCGCGCCCCGACGTCGGGCGCTCATCGCCCCCGCCCCTTCCGCCGCTGCCACCAACGGCGCCGGCGCCTCGGCGGGGTGCCGGAGCTCCGCGGCGCGGCCGCCGGCTTTGGCTCCCGCTTGCCCCGCTCCCGCTCAGCTCGCAGTTCATCGCCGAGGCTGCCGCGCGAGCCGGCCGGCGCTGGCGGGGCGCCCACCCCGCCAGCGGGCGGGGTGGGCTCGCGCCCGGCGCCCGGATTCTCGGGGGCGCGCTCCGGCGCCGGTTCTGACACGGAGGCGGGCCGGGAGCTGCGCGGGCCGGTCCTCGGCTTGCCTGCCTTCGGCACTCCCTGGCGGTTGCGGCGGGGGCGGCCCTGCCTTGCGGCCCTCCCCTCCGGGGCCTTCGGTTTCGCCTCCTGGCCGGCGGCGTCGCTTCGGCGCGGCTGGCGCTCGCCCGGCCCCGGCGCGTCCATGCTCGGAACGCCGCCTCCGACAGGGGCGCTGTAGCTGGTGCCGAAGCGAGGGGGCGGGGTGGCGGTTCCAGGCTTCGGCGATTTGGTGCCGACGACCGCGGCGCCGACGCGGGCGGCGCCGCGAACGGGTGCCTCGGTGCCGCGCCGGGCGGTTCGGCGAAGGCCACGAAGGGGCCGGCGCAGGGTGCGAGCTCCCGCATAGAGGGCGAGCAGCCGCAGGGTGTTCTCGCGCCCCGGAGCTCCCGGCCCGGTGACGATGCCGATCAGGCTCTCGGTAAGGCTCTTGCGCTGCAGGAAGACGGCCCAGAAAAAGAGGGCCTGCAGGCCGAAGGACATAAGCCAGCCGAGCTGCGCGGTGGCGCCGGCCAGGGCGCCGTTGACCGCGAGCAGGGTCGCCAGGATCAGCGAGTAGGCGGCCTTGCGGAGCAGGTAGCCGGCGAGCTTCTCCAGCCAGCCCTTGAAGAAGGCGTGGCCGCGACCGGGGATCACGGCGGCGACCAGCGCCACCGGGGAGAAGGCCAGCAGCAAGAGCAGCAGAACCTGGGCGAGGATGATCCCGACCGAGAGGGCGCCGAGCAGGAAGACGGCGCCGAGCTCGCCGACGAAGATGACCAGGGCGAGCAGCAGCCGCTGGTACTGACCGCCGGCCTCCATCGCGTCGGTCGCCGGCTTGTCGGCGACGCCGAGCCGGTAGCCGCCGCTGGCCGTATCGGCTTCGGGCAGCTTCGAGGCGTCACCGTGGTCGAGCGCGTCGTACTCGGCGTCGCGTTCGTCGGTTTCCAGGCCGAAGCGCAGGAAGTGCGGCGCGTACTTGTTCGCGTTGTTGGCGCAGACCTTGCCGTCGGCGCTGACCTCCGTTCCCGAGGCCAGGCGGCGGGCGAGGGCGGCATCTCGGGCCGGGTTGGAGGACAGCGGCCGCACCGGGACCGACTGCGGGTCTGAGCCTTCGTCGCCCGTGCCGGCGAGTACGCAGTGTTCGAGCCCGCCGAACTCGAGGACCGTCCAAGGCTTGAAAACGAGAACGTCAAAGAGTCGATCGGCGACGTCGTCCTTGGCCTGCTCCCCGCCCGAGGGGCTGCCGTGGTCGGAAACCGCCAGGAACGCCTCCGACATTTGGTTCGCCCACGTCGAGGCGGCGCCGATCGTCTGACCGGGCTGGACGACGAAGAAGAGGGCGAGGACGACGTAGATCAGCGAGAGGCCGAGGGCGCCCGCGGTCTCCGAGTAGCGGCGCTGCACCAGCGCTTTCCACATCGCCCAGATGCCGACGACCGAGATCGCCAGCACCAGCCAGGGGCCGCCGAAGACGTTGGCGTAGATCGAGTGGATCGCCGAGGAGACCGGGCCGAGCGCCCCCGCCCCGCCCGTCGCCTGCGAGCCGTTGACCAGATCGAGGCTGAAGGCGAAGGCAAAGAGGGTGATCAGGGCGTTGGCGAGAAAGCAGGTCAGCCACCACAACGCCCCGGCGAAGAAGTAGGCGATCATCGGCAGCACGCCGGAGACGTCGACGCCGCCGGTCAGCGAGACCGAGACCGCCGTGAAGTGCTGATCGAGGGTGTAGTGGTCGAGCGGGTAGCGACCGAAGAGGCCGCCCGGCCCGAGTGGCGCCGCCGGAGAGATGTTGCTCCAGACGTCGCTGCCGAAGGCGGCGACGGGGTGCGCGAGCCCGGCGACGAGGAGGGCCAGCGCCCCCGCGGCGGTGAGGATCGCCAGCCGCCGCCTCAACCCCTGCCCCCCGGCGTGTTGTCCAGGGCGGCCAGCAGCTCGGGGAAGACGAGGTCGAACTGCACCTCGCCGACGCGGCCGTCGAGGTCGCGCATCAGGCAGAGGCCCTGGCGGTATTCGGTCAGCCGCGAGCGCAGCGCGGCGTCGCCGGGGTCGAGGTCGACCATACGAAGCGCCCGTTCGGCCTCGGGGATCGAGTCCTGGCCGAAGAGGAAATAGACGCCGACCAGCTCGGAGAGGTCGCCGAGATCGGCGAGCCGCTGGGTCGCCAGCAGGATCGTCGTGTTCATCGAGCGGCCGAGCCGCACCAGGCGGTTCAGCAGCAGCCGGCCTTGCGTTGAGGCCAGCAGAAACCACGCCTCGTCCAGGAGCACGATCTTGTGTCGATTGCGGTTCGTGCTGACGAGGCGCAGAGCTTTTGCCGCGACCAGGGAGAGCGTCGCCACGCTGACCCGCTCGGCGCGGGTGTAGGTCTCGCGGGAGGCGCCAGGGTCGGGCAGCGAGAGCCCCGGCGTGCGGATCGTGATCACCGACGTCTCGGCCGGCGCCGCGACCTCGGGCTCGCCGGTCCCCTCATCGGCGAAGCCCAGGCGCGCGAGGCCGAAGTCTGAGAGGACCTCAAGCGCCTCGGCGGCCTCGCGGCCGGCGTCGCTGGCACCGCGGGCGAGGCGAGCGACGACGCAGTCGAGGCTTTCCTCGCCGGCCCGGACGGCGTCGCGGACGGCGCGGTCGATCGCGTTCTCCCAGGAAGGCGGCGGGTCGCGCAACAACTCGTGCAGGTAGCTGGAGGCCAGCTCCTCGCGCAGCTCGGGCAGGCCGATTCGCAGCGGGTCGAGTTTGCCGCGGTGGCGCGGATCGCCGGAGAGCTCAAGCACCTCGACCGCGCCCGCGAGCTCGGGGACGGCCTCAAGGTTGTGGTCGGGCTTGGGGTCGAAGGTGACCGCCAGCGAGCCCCGGCGCTCGGCGCCGTAGGCGATCGCCTGCCCGGCGAGGGTCTTGCCCGAGCCGAGCGTGCCGGCGAGCAGCACGCCAGAGGGCCGGGAGGTGCGCGGCGCCTCGGTCGGGTCGTAGCGGACGGGCCGGGCCGCGCCGCCGGGAGAATGCCCTATATAGAGACCGCCGACCGAGCCGACCTCGGTGCTGGCGGTGGCGACCATCGCCCCGAACTGCTCGACGGTCATTTGCTGCAGGTAGTCGGTCACCGAGCCGGCGTCGGTGCGTGGCAGGTGATCGAAGAAGAGGCTGTGCTGCAGGCCGCGGGGCCGGTGCAGGCGGACCTCGCCGAAGCGCTCGCGCAGGGCCTCGACCCGGCGCTCCAGCTCGGCGCGGTCGGCGGCGCCGAGGGCGAGCGAGAGATAGGCGCGCAGCATCGGCGGGTGCGCCGAGGACTGCAGGACCGCCTCGTACTCGCGGGCCAGCTCGCGGTCGTCCTCGGCCTGCCAGCCCGGCCCGGCGTGGGCGCCTTCGGCCTGCTCGCGGTAGGCGTGCTCGACGTCGAGGATGCGCTTTCGGACCTGGGCGAGCGCATCGCGGTTGCCGATCCAGCGGGCGTGCAGCACCGCGTCGACCGGGAAGCCCGCGCCCTCCAGCGGCGAGAACAGCATCTCGGCCGGGCCTGGGAACTCGGCCTCCTCGGCGAGCGAGCCGGCGCAGAGGATGGCCTGAAAGGAGCGCCCCTCTTCGGCCTCGACCTCAAGCGAGGGCGGCTCGCCGGGATCCTCACTCATCGGCGCGTTCGCGCAGCGCCAGAGATCGTGTTCGAGCGGCTCGTAGCGGGGCGATCCATCGCCCTCGATCACCAGGGCGTCGGGCGCCCAGGCTTGCTCAATGGCGGGCTCGGCGACCCCGCGGCACCCCCCGCGGCGAAGCAGCCACTGCAGCTCAGGCGTGCTCGCCCGGCGCAGGCCGGCGACCCCGGCAAGGCGCTGGAAGGTCCGCTCCTCTGCGGCGGCCAGGGTCTCCAGCTCGCCGCCGGAGACCGGCCGCGGGCCGGCGACGCCGGCCAGCTCCGCGACCCGCCGCCGGGCGCGGTCGAGGGTCCGCAGGTATCCCTTCGGCGGTTCCCGCAGGGATACCGCGACGTAGATCTCCGGCAGGTGCGATGCCAGCTCGGCCAGACGCCGGGCGTGCCCGTCGAGGTGGCGCTGCCATCCCTCGGCGTCGACGTGCTCGGCGTCGGCAGCGCCCTCCAGCTCGTGCGCGTAGCGCTCGGCCGGGTAGGAGCGCTGCACCCGCCAGACCGAGAAGTCGGCGCCGACGAGATGGCCGAACCGTTCGAGTCGGTGAAGCAGCGCCCACTTCTCGCCCACCGGCAGGAAGGGGTAGGAGACCGGCTCGGCGCGGTAGAGCGCTGACGCCTCGCCGCCGTGGCCGAGCAGGACGTTCCGCCTCGCGTAGCGCAGCGGGAAGGCGCTCATAGGGCAACCTCTCCCCTCGGGGAGAGATCTCTCTCCCAAGTTGGAAAGTCAGAGAGGGAGACGCCTGGCCGCAGGCC
>CAZHLT010000233.1:0-3966 GCA_964533285.1 uncultured Conexibacteraceae bacterium
CGGCTCGGCCGAGCTGGCGGTCGCCGGCCGCGCTGAGGACTGGGTGCAGCGCAGCGACCGGGCCAGCGCCCGGGTCGCCGCCCTCGCTCGCCGCGACGCCTTCAGCGGCGGCCTCGCCGCCGGCTTCGCCACCGCTCTGGCAGCCGGCGCCGTCGTCGCCGTGGTTGCCGTCTCGATCCCCGCGGTCGGCAGCGGCGCCCTGCCCGGGGTGCTGCTGGGAGCGCTGGCGCTGCTGACCCTGGCCTCGTTCGAGGCGGTGGCGCCGCTCTCGGCGGCGGCGGCCAGCGTCGACGCTTGCGCCGCCGCGACGGAGCGGATCGAGACGCTGCTCGAGCGCCAGCCGGCGGTCCGCGAGCCGGGCGCGCCGCTGGCGCCGCCGCCGGGCGACCTCGAGCTGCGCGACGTCCGCTTCCGCTACGAGAGCGGCGGCGAGTGGGTCCTCGACGGGGCCGACCTGCGTCTGCGCCCGGGCCGCTCGCTGGCGCTGCTGGGACCGAGCGGCACCGGCAAGAGCACCCTGGCCGAGATCGCGGTCCGCTTCCGCGACCCGAGCGCCGGCCAGGTGACGATCGGCGGCGAGCCGACGAGCGCGATGAGCGGCGACGCGGTCCGCGAGGCGGTCCGCCTCTCGCCCCAGGACGCCTACCTGTTCACGACGACGCTGCGCGACAACGTCGCCCTCGGCCGCGCCGGGGCGTCGGACGCGGAGGTCCACGCGGCGCTGGCGGCGGTCGGCCTCGGCCCCTGGGTCGACTCGCTGCCCGAGGGCCTCGACACCGAGGTCGGCGAGGCCGGCGCCAACGTCTCCGGCGGCCAGCGGCAGCGGATCGCCGCCGCCCGCATGTTCCTCGCCGACGCCCGCTTCCTGCTCTTCGACGAGCCGACCGCCCACCTCGACCCCGAGGGCGCCGCCGACCTGCAGCGGCGCCTCGCCGGATTGGCGACCCACACTGGCGCCGGCGTCCTCGTCATCACCCACGACCGTGCCGCGCTCGATGCCTTCGACGAGGTCCTGGAGCTGCGCGGCGGCCGGATCGCGCCGCTCACCCGTCCCGGCGGCGCCTGACCCGCCCGCGGGCGACCCGGCCGCGGGGGACTCGGCCGGCGCCTGACCCGCCCGCGGTGCGGCTAGCCCCACCCCCGGACACCGGCAGGCCGTATTGCCGGCGCCCGGCCGGCGGGGGATCATCCCGGCATGGAAACGACCCCGCAGACGCCGCCGAGGTTGCGCGACCGCGTCGCCGCCGCGCTGGCGCGGGGCGGGCGCGACCTGCTCTACCTGCTGGCGCTGGTCGCGACCAGCGTGCTCGCCTTCTGCGTCTGGGTCACCTGCCTCAGCCTCACCGTCTCGCTGCTGATCTTCGTCATCGGCGTCTTCGTCTGGCTCGGCAGCGTCTACGTCTTCCGCTGGACGACCTGGGTCGACCGCCGCCTCGCCGGCTGGGCGCGGGGCGAGCCGATCGCCGCCGTCTACCGCAAGCCGGCCGACCACAGCATCTTCGAGTGGGTCCGCTGCGTCACCACCGACCCCCAGACCTGGAAGGACCTCGGCTGGCTGGTCCTGCACTCGGTCCTCGGCTTCGTCCTCGCGGTCGCCGGGCTGACCGCGACGGCCGTCGTCCTCGCCTACCTCACCCTGCCCGCCTGGTGGTGGGCGATCCCCGACCCGACGACCCAGTACGGGACGCTGGAAATGGGCCTGTTCACGGTCGAATCGACCGGCCAGGCGTTGATCGTCACCGGGGTCGGCCTCGCCTTGGCGCCGCTCGCCTGGTGGATCAACCGGGGCGCCGTCGCCGCCCACGCGGCGCTGGCGGCGCGGCTGCTCGCCCCCTCCGAGAAGCAGCGGCTGCAGGCGCGGGTCGCCGACCTCGCGGCCACTCGCGAGGGCGCGGTCGAACAGGCGCAGGAGCAGCTGGAGCGGATCGAGCGCGACCTCCACGACGGCGCCCAGGCGCGGCTGGTCGGGCTGGCGATGGAGCTGGGGATGGCCGAGGAGGAGCTGCAGAAGGACCCCGGCGCGGCGGTCGAGACGGTGCGCCGGGCGCGCGACGAGACGCTGGCGGCGCTGGGCGAGCTGCGCGACCTCTCGCGCGGGATGCGGCCGGCGCTGCTGAGCGAACGCGGGCTCGCGGTGGCGGTCGAGGCGCTCGTCGCCCGCGCCGCGCCGCCGGTCTCGCTCAGCCTCGTCGGCGCCGTCGACTCGGCCCCCGAGAAGGTCCAGCTGGCCGCCTACTTCGTCGTCGCCGAGGGCATCACCAACGCCGCCAAGCACAGCGGCGCCGAGCGGCTGCGGGTGCGGCTGGAGCGCACCGGGGCGGCGCTGAAGGTGGCGGTGGAGGACGACGGGCGGGGCGGCGCCAGAGCCGGCGGCTCGGGCCTGGAAGGGCTGCGCAAGCGGGTCGAGGCGCTCGACGGCCGGCTCGAGGTGATCAGCCCGGCGGGCGGGCCGACGGTGCTGCGGGCGGAGCTGCCGTGCGGGTAGTCGTCTGCGAGGACAGCGCCCTGCTGCGCGACGGCCTGGTGCGGCTGCTGGGCGCGCACGAGTGCGAAGTGAGCGCCGCGGTCGCCGACGCCGACGCCTTCCTGGCGGCGCTGGAGGCGGAGCTGCCGGACGTCTGCGTGCTCGACGTGCGGCTGCCGCCGGGCTTCTCCGACGAGGGGGTGCGGGCGGCGATCGAGGCCCGCCGCCGCCACCCGGGGCTGCCGATCCTGATCCTCTCCCAGTACGTCGAGCAGACCTACGCGCGCGAGCTCTTCGCCGGCGGCGAGGGCGGTGTCGGCTACCTGCTGAAGGACCGCGTCGCCAACCCGCGCGAGTTCGTCGAGGCGCTGCGGCGGGTCGCCGCCGGCGGCACCGCGCTCGACCCCGAGGCGGTGGCGGAGCTGCTCGGGCCGGGGGAGGACCGGCTGGCGCTGCTCACCCCGCGCGAGCGCGAGGTGCTGGAGCTGATGGCCGAGGGCCGCTCCAACAGCGGCATCGCGGTGCGGCTGACGATCAGCGACCGCGCCGTCGAGAAGCACGTCTCCAACATCTTCTGGAAGCTCGACCTGCCGGCCGGCGCCGAGGACCACCGGCGGGTGCTGGCGGTGCTGCGCTGGACCGGCTCGTGCTGAGCGGCGCTCCGCCCGACCCTGGTGCGCCGAGGCGGTGCGCCGCCGCCCCCGACCCTGGTGAGCCCGGGCGGTGCGGCGGCGCCCGCCGGCCCTGGTGCACCCAAGCGGTGCGCCGCCGCCCGCCGGCCGTCTCGCACCCGCGCGGGTTGAGAACCGGCCTGTAGACAGTCGTATGAGAACGCTAATGGTTTCTTTTCAGCACGTTCTCGGCTAACCTCTCGGTCGTCAAGCCGGCGGGAGAAGCCCGGACGGGTGGCAGGGACAAGGACAGCGGGTCGGCCGGCGGCCGCGCCCGCCTGTCGCACCGATGAGAAAGGGACACATGAGCAAGTTTCGTGACAGGGGCCGTCGCCGCCTGATCCTCACGGCGGCGCTCGGCGCGGTCGTCGCCGTTGCCGTCGCGGGCATCGCGGTCGGCGCCGGCAGCAAGGAAAAAGCCTGCGTGGGCAACCTCTGCTTCGAAGCGGGGGGCGCTTTCACGCCGAAGAAGCTTTCGAAGACCAAGCAGACGCCGATCGGGCTGATGATCGAAGGCCACATCAGGACGACCGACGGCACCCACCCGCCGGCGCTGAAAGAAGCCGTCGTCGAAACCGACAAGAACGGCGCCGTCGACGTCAAGGGCTACCCGGTCTGCAAGTCGAGCCAGTTGCAGTCGCGCGACACGCCGGCGGCCGAAAAAGCCTGCGGCAAGGCGAAAATCGGCGAAGGCGAAACGACCGCCGAGGTCGCGTTCGCCGAACAGCCGCCGGTCAAAGTGAAATCGAAGCTGCTGGTCTTCAACGGCGGCGTCAAGGGCAACACGACGACGTTCTACATCCACGCCTACTTCAGCAACCCGGTGCCGGG
>CAZHLT010000234.1:0-1510 GCA_964533285.1 uncultured Conexibacteraceae bacterium
GCTCACTGGCCAACCTCCCCCTTGTTCTTCTGAGATTGAGAGGCCGAGCGCAGCGAGGCCGTCGAAGATCCCGGAGGAACGCATAGAAGAGCCGACCGCCGTCGGGAGAGCGCCTCGCTCGCTAGCCCCGTAGAGGGCCCCGATGAGACCCGCGCCTCCCGGCGGTGCGAGGCACCCAAAGCGCCGACAGGGCGTGGCGTCGCAGAACGCCGGCCAGTGAGCATGCGCACGGGCACCTCTCGGTCTGCTCTTGATCGACCGCAATCGACCGAGGAGGAAGCATGGCAGGAAAGATCGGTGGGATCGACTGGGCGAGCGAGACGCACGCGCTCTGCGTCGTCGACGAGGCTGGCGCCCCCGTGCGCGAGGGGCTGGTCGACCACAGCGAGGCGGGGATCGCCACCCTCTGCCGCGAGCTCGTCGAGCTCGGCGTGGAGCGAGTCGCGATCGAGCGGCCCGACGGGATCCTGGTCGACCGCCTGCTGGAGGCTGGTCTCATCGTGATCGCCGTGCACCCCAACCAGGCCAAGGCGGCGCGCGATCGCTACTCGGTGGCGCGCGGCAAGTCCGACCGCTTCGACGCCTTCGTCCTGGCCGAGCTGGCGCGCACCGATGCCCACCGGCTGCGGGCGATCAGGCCCGACGGCGACGAGACCAGGGCGCTGCGGGCGCTGACCCGCACCCGCGAGGACCTGGTCGGGGTGCGGGTCGAGCTGGCCAACCAGCTGCGCGCCCAGCTCGAGGCCTTCTGGCCAGGGGCGCTGGTCTTCGCTGCCGTCGACAGCCCGATCTCGCTCGCCTTCCTCGCCCGCTACCCGAGCCCCGCCGACGCCAGGGGCCTGGGGCCGGGGCGGCTCGGCGCCTGGCTCGCCCGCCACGGCTACTCGGGCCGCCGCTCCCCCGAAGAGCTGCTGGCCAAGCTGCGCAGCGCTCCGACCGGTCGCGCCGGCGAGGTCGAGGTCGAGGCCCGGCGCAGCGCCGTGCTCGGCCTGGTCGCAGCGCTCTCTCCGATCGTCACCGAGATCCGCGAGCTCACCTCGCAGATCCGCGGCGCCCTCGCCGACCACCCCGACGCGGCGATCTTCGCGCCGCTTTTCCGCGACCGCAGGACGGCGATCTGCCCGGCGACCCTGATCGCCGAGCTGGGCGACTGCCGCGAGCGCTATCCGACCGAGGCGGCACTCGCCGCCGACGCCGGGATGAGCCCGGTCGCGGTCGAGTCGGGAAAGCGCCGGGCGGCCAGCTTCCGTCGCGCCTGCGACAAGCGCCTGCGCGACTCTTGGTCGGTGCTCGCCAACTCGACCCGGCACTGGCACCCATGGGCGCGACAGGTCTATGCCGAGGCGATCGCCCGCGGCCAGGACCACCCGCACGCCCTGCGCACCCTGGGGCGGGCCTGGGCGCGGGTTCTCTGGCGCTGCTGGCAGGACCGGGTGCCCTATGACCCCGGAAAACACGGCAACCTCAACCGCCTTCTCGCGGTTGGGGGTTGACACAGGACGTCTCATCG
>CAZHLT010000235.1:0-14461 GCA_964533285.1 uncultured Conexibacteraceae bacterium
CGCGCGCGCCGCGCCGCCGGCGGCGGCGAGGAGGCCGAGGCCGCGGTCGCGCTGCAGTCGGGGCTGGCCGGCGCCGCCGAGCCGGGCGCGGCCGCCGCCGCACCGGAGGCCGGGGCAACGACGGAGTACGACCGCCTCGGCGTCACCCCGACCGCCGACGACGGCAGCCGCCTCGCGGCGCCGCGCTGGGACGAGTCGAGCCGGCCCCACCGCGCCCCCTCCGGCCCCGAGGTCGAGTACACGGCGCGGGGCCGGGCGGCCGGCCAGCACCTGATCGACGTCCACGACCACCTGCGCAAGGAGCTGGCCGAGCTGCGCGACGTCGTTGCCCAGGTCCGCGACGGAGCCCTCTCCGCCGGCGCGGCGCGCTCGGCCCTGAACGAGATGGCGCTGCGCCAGAACGACTGGACGCTGGGCGCCTTCTGCAGCCGCTACTGCCGCGCCGTCGCCCAGCACCACACGCTCGAGGACGAGTCGGTCTTCCCCCACCTGCGCCGCGCCGACACCCAGCTCGGCCCGGTGATCGACCGCCTCACCGAGGAGCACCTGGTGATCCACAATGCGATCGAGGAGGTCGACCGCGCCCTCGTCCACCACCTCGAGCACCCCGACGACTTCGACCGCCTGCAGACCGCGATCGACGTCCTCACCGACACCCTGCTCTCGCACCTCTCCTACGAGGAGCACGAGCTGGTCGAGCCGCTCGCCCGCGTCGGCTTCTACCCCGGCCAGCTCTGCGCCCACCCCCGACCTCCACCTCAGCACCTTGGCCCCCCTCTGGGTGAAAACGGAAATGCGGTCGGGTGGGTGGGGGGTCAGCCGGCGAGGATCTGGGCGGCGGCGCGGCGGCCGCTGCGCAGGGCGCCCTCCATCAGGCCGTGCCACTCGCCGGCGGTGTGCTCGCCGGCGAAGTGGAGCGGCCCGAGCGGGCGCTGCAGGTCGGCGTCGCGCAGCGGCGCATGGAGGGCTCGGGCCGAGTAGGAGCCCTGCGCCCAGGGGTCCTCGTCCCAGCTCGAGAGCAGCGCCGCGGCGGGGTCGGCGTCGAGGTCGAGGTCGGGGCGCAGCGCCGCCAGCGCCGCCACCCAGCGCTCGGGCTCGGCCGAGCCGCCGAGCGCCGCGATCGCCGCCGCCGTGCCGGTGTAGCCGACGACGAAGGGCGCCGGCTCGCCGCCGGGGCCGTTCTGGGTGTAGGTCCAGAAGTGGCCGGCGACCGACATCACCGCGCTCGGCGGGGCCGGCGCGCGCAGCGGCAGGAAGAGCTTCGAGTTCTGGCCGTAGGTGACGGCGCGCAGGGCCGCGGCGGTCAGCCCCTCCAGGGCCGGCTCGAACTCGACCGCGGCCAGCGGCCCGGTCGGGATCGCGATCACCGCCGCCTCGGCCTCGACCTCGCCGGCGTCGGTGTCGACGGTCACCGCGCCCTCCTCCCAGCGCACCCGCCGCAGCGGCGCGCCGAGGTGGACGGCGTCGCCGAGCTCGGCGGCCAGGGCGCTGGCCAGCCGCATGTTGCCGCCCTCCAGGGTGTGGTTGTCGAAGTCGCCGAAGGTCGAGGCGCTCTCCTCCAGCACCGCCGCCTCCAGGTCCTCGGCCGGGTGGCCGTTGGAGATTGCGACCCGGGTCTTGACCAGCCGCGCCAGCCGCGGTCCGAGCCCGAGCCCGTCGACCGCTTCGGCGACGCTCTCGCCCACCGGCAGCGGCCCGGCCGCGATCCGCGCGAAGGCGCGCTCCAGCTCAGCCTCGCTCACCGCCTCGGCGCCGACCGGGGTCCGCCGCCCGTAGGGCGTCCCCTTCAGCACCAGCGGGATCGCGAACCGCGCCGCCAGCTCCTCCATCACCTCGTAGCCGGGGAGGATGAACTCGGCGCCGCGCTCGACGATCGCCTCCGCCGGCCCGAACGGCACCGACCAGACCCGGCCGCCGACCCGCTCGCGCGCCTCCAGCACCGTCACCTCGGTGCCGCCCCGCCGCAGCGCGTCGGCCGCCGCCAGCCCGGCGAACCCGGCGCCGACGACGACCACCCGCCTCATCCCGCTCCCCTCTCGTCAGGCTCCACCGCCGCCATCACCCGCCGCCCCCCGCCAGCCGCGCCCGCTCGCCGGCGCTGATCAGCGGCCAGTCGGCGTCGTAGGAGAAGACCTCGCGCAGCGGCGCCGAGCCGTAGCGCTCGCTGACGATCTGGAAGTGGTCGGCGGTGACCAGGGCGGGGTGGGAGACGCCGCAGGTGCGGGCCAGCGCCAGTAGCTCGGCGCGCAGGGCGACGAGGTAGTTGGCCGCGCGGTGCGAGTTGACCTCGGGGTCGAGGCCGCGCATCAGCCAGCGGTTCTGGGTGGCGACGCCGGTCGGGCAGCGGCCGGTGTGGCAGCGCTGGGCCTGGATGCAGCCGACCGCCATCATCGCCTCGCGGCCGACGCTGATCATGTCGCAGCCGAGGGCGAAGGCGAAGAGGGCGGCGTCGGGGAAGCCGAGCCGGCCGGAGCCGACGAAGACCAGGTCCTCGGCCAGGCCGCGCTCGGCGAAGGTCCGGTAGACGTGGGCGAAGCCGAGCTTGAAGGGGAGGGCGACGTGGTCGGCGAAGGCCAGCGGCGCGGCGCCGGTGCCGCCCTCGCCGCCGTCGACGGTGACGAAGTCGGGGCCGCCGCCGCTGTCGGTCATGCGGTCGGCGAGGTCGCGCCAGAAGGAGTCGTCGCCGACCGCCGACTTGATCCCGACCGGCAGCCCGGTGGCGGCGGCGATCTCCTCGACGAACTCGACCAGGCCGTCGACGTCGGCGAAGGCCGAGTGGGCGGGCGGGCTGACGCAGTCGACGCCGACCGGGACGCCGCGGCAGGCGGCGATCGCCGGCGTCACCTTGGCTGCCGGCAGCAGCCCGCCGAGGCCCGGCTTGGCGCCCTGGGAGAGCTTGATCTCGATCGCCCGCACCGGCGCCTCGGCGACCCGCTCGCGCAGTCGCGCGAGCGAGAAGCGGCCGGCCTCGTCGCGACAGCCGAAGTAGCCGGTGCCGATCTGGAAGACCAGCTCGCCGCCCTGGCGATGGTGCTCGGAGAGGCCGCCCTCGCCGGTGTTCTGGAAGCACCCGGCGAGCGCGGCGCCGCGGTTCAGCGCCTCGATCGCGACCGGCGAGAGGGCGCCGTAACTCATCCCCGAGACGTTGACCACCGAGGGCGGGCGGAAGGCGTGGCGGCGGCCGTGCGCCTCGCCGACGACCTTCGCCGCCGGCACCTCGTAGGCCGGGGCCGCGCCGAGCTCGCCTTCGCCCGGCTCGGGGGCAGGGAACGGCGAGTGCTTGACGATGACCAGCGTGTCGACCGCCTCGACCTCGTCGTCGGTGCCGAACCCGAACAGGTTCGAGCGCCCTTCGGCCGAGGCGGAGATCCAGCGCCGCTGGTCGCGCGAGAACGGCCGCTCCTCGTTGTTGGAGGTGACGATGTACTGGCGCAGCTCCGGCCCGAAGGCCTCCAGCAGGTAGCGCAGGTGGCCGACGATCGGGAAGTTCCGCAGCACCGCCTTGCGCCGCTGCGCGAGGTCGTAGCCGACCAGCCCGGCGACCGCCGCCAGGGCGGCTCGGGACTTGCGGCTGGCCAGCATCGGCGCAGCTTACGCCGCCGCGCCCGCGGCCTTCCCATACCCGCCGCCCGCGCATAGGATCGCGCTTCATGGCGAGCGCGGCGACGAGGAGGGCGACGCTCACGGCGACCGTCGCGGCGGCGGGGATCGTGCAGCTGCCGACGGCGGCGATCGTCGTCGCGCTGCCGACGATCCACGGCCAGTTCGATGCCTCGATGGCGGAGCTGCAGTGGACGGTGACCGCCTTCTACATCCCCTTTGCCGCCTTCCTCATCGTCGCCGGCCGCGCCGCCGACGTCTTCGGCCGGCGGCGGATGCTGCTCGGCGGCGCGGCGCTGTTCGCGCTCGGCGGCGCGATCGCCTTCGCCGCGGCGAACGCCCAGGTGCTGATCGCCGGCATCGCCCTCTCGGGGATCGGCGGCGCGCTGCTGATGCCGGCTTCGATGTCGCTGCTGACCAACGTCTTCACCGGCGAGCGCCGCGGCCTCGCGATCGGTATGTGGGGGGCGGCTACCGAGCTCGTCTCCGGGATCGGCGTCGTCGTCGGCGGCCTGCTCACCGGCTACCTCAGCTGGCGCTGGATCTTCGGCCTCGACGTGGTCGTCGCCGCGGCGATCGCGCTGCTGGCGATCGGCTGGGCGCCGGAGTCGCGCGACCCGAACGCCTCGCGGCGGCTCGACGTCGCCGGCGCCGCGCTCAGCGTCGCCGGCCTCACCTCGCTCACCCTGGCGCTGATCCAGGGCGCCTCCTGGGGCTGGGGCTCGGCCCCGATCGTCGTCCTGCTCGTTGCCGCCGCCGTCTTCTTCGCCGGCTTCGTCGTCGTCGAGCGCCGCGCCGCCGAGCCGCTGCTCGACCTCGCCTTCTTCCGCCACCGCAACTTCACCGGCGCCACCACCAGCGTCTTCGTCATCGACTTCTCCTTCGGCGCCCTGCTCTTCTTCCTGCCGCTCTACTTCCAGGAGATCCTCGACTACTCGCCGACCGAAACCGGGATGCTGCTGCTGCCGCTGACCGGGCTGATGGTGGTCGCCTCGCCGCTCGGCGGCCGCATCGCCGGCCGCACCGGGCCGCGGCCGCCGATCGTTGCCGGCCTCGTCCTGATGGCGGTCGCGATCTTCTGGATCTCGGCCCTCGACCTCGCCACCACCTACGCCGACCTCTGGCTGCCGACCGCGATCATGGGCTTCGGCATCGGCCTGGCGCTGACGCCGATGAATCTGGCGGCGATGAACGCGGTCTCGCGCGACCACGCCGGGGCGGCGGCCGGCGTCCTGGTGACCCTGAGCGGGCTCGGCGCGACGCTCGGCGTCGCCGTCACCGGCGCCCTCTTCCAGGAGCTGCAGACGCAGCGCACGGTGACCGACGTCGGCGCCGCCGGGGTCGAGATCGGGCGCGAACAGGCGCAGCAGCTAAGCGGCGTCCTCGCCGGCTCGCCCGGCGGCGAAAGGACGCTCGACCAGATCGCCGGCGGCCACCCGCAGGCGGTCGAAGCGGCGGTCCGCGAAGCGTTCGTCTCGGCGCTCGGCACCAGCCTGCGGATCTCCGGCGTGCTGGTCGTCCTCGGCGCCTTGCTGGCGGTCGTCCTGCTGCGCCGCTCGCGCCCCGAGGACGCCGCCGCCAGCGACTACCCGGCGCCCTCGGCGACGCCTCGCCCGGCTCCGCTCGGCGCCCCCGAGGCGGTCGCCCCGGGCGGCGCCGCGTAGCCCCCGGCTCAGCGGAAGCTGAAGCTGGCCAGGTCCTGGCCGAAGATCGGGCTGATCACGACCTTGTCGAAGTCGATCGAGTCGGAGACGAAGGTCGAGAGCGTCAGCGTCCCGAACGGCGCCCACGGCGCCTGTTCCATGTATTCGCGGTCGAGCTCGGCGTATTCGGCTTCCTGCTTCGGCCCGAGCTGTTCGCGGCCGAGCCTGGCGATCTTCGCGTTCAGCTTCGGCGCGTCGATCCGGGCCCAGTTGGTGTTGCCGGTCGGGGCGATGCTTTCGCCCGCCAGCTGCGGCTGGAAGAAGTCGTTGGGGTGCGGGTAGTCCTCGAACCAGTTGGTCCAGCCGGTGTCGAGGTCGGGGGTCGAGGTGTTGGCGACGAGGACGAAGAAGTTGTCGGCGTTGACGACTTTCAGCGTCGTCGAGAAGCCGAGTTCCTGCAGGACCCCATCGTAGTATTCGGCCGCTTCCTTGTTCGGGCTGGTGTTGATCGACCAGACCGTGATCTCGCGGTCGGCGGGGTCGGCTTCGCTCAGCAGCTGCTTCGCCTTGGCCATGTCGTGCGGGTAGAGGTTGAACGCCTCGTACCCGGGCATCCCCGGCGGCAGGATCTGGTGGTTGGCATCGAGCTGGCCGGCGTAGATCCGTTCCAGCGCCCGCGGGTCGATCGCGTAGTTGACCGCCTGACGCACACGCAGGTCGTCGAACGGCGCCGCCTGCGTGTTCATCCAGAAGTAGTAGGTGTTCATCTGCGCGCTTTCGCGGAACTGGGTGCCCTCGTACTTGTCGCGCACCGCGGCGATTCGGTCGGCGGGCGGCGGGTTCTGCATGAAGTCGTAGCGGCCGCGTTCGACGTCGTCGACCTCGCTCGAGGCGTTGCGGACGACGGTCACCTCGATCTTGTCGACGTGGCCGTCGGGGATCTGCGGCAGCGCCCTGCCGTTGTGCTTCGCCCACTGCGGGTTGCGCGCGTAGTCCCAGCCGCGCCCCGGCTTGGAGCTGGTGATCTCGTAGGGGCCAGTCGCCGGCGGTGGCTTCGCCGAGAGATCTTCGGCCCGGGTGCCGGCGGGCAGCGGCGCCGCAAACGGCATCGCCAGCTCGTTTTCGAAGGTGCCGCGCGGCGCCGTCAGGTGGATCGTGATCGTGCCGCTGGCGTCGTCGGCTTCGATCCCGGAGATCCCGCCCTGCTTCGTCTTCGCGAACTGTTCGGCGCCGACGATCGTCGAGTAGAAGGGCGAGGCCGGCGAGTTGAGGCGGAAGAGGCGCTCGATCGTCGCCTTGAAGTCGGAGGCCTCGACCGGCGCCCCGTTGGAGTAGCGCAGGCCGGGGCGCAACTGCAGCGTGTAGGTGCGGCCGCCGTCGCTGACCTCGGGCAGCGACTTCGCCAGGCCCGGGACGACCTTCGTCCCCGCCTCGCCTTCGACGTGGGGGTAGGTGAGCAGGGGGACGTAGACGTCGTAGATCGCCGTCCAGCCTTCGGTCGAGTAGGACAGCGCCGGGTCGAGGTATTCGGGGAACGAGTTGTAGGCGACGCGCAGGGTGCCGCCTTCCTTGCCCGCGTCGCCGGAGCCGCCGCAGCCGGCGAGGCCGAGGGTGGCGAGCGAGGCGAGGGCAGCGACGAGCGCGAACAGGCGTACCTTGGTCAAGGGCTCTCCTCCCGCGGTGAGCAGTTCAAAAACGCCTTCCGGTTCATACTCGCACGTGCCCCGGTCACTGCCGCGATTTCCACGGATGTCCGCCGCTTCCTGCATCGGCTTCTGCGCGGATCCTGGCTGGCCGCGCAACTCGGTCCGGTCTGTAGGGTTGGAGGCAGGGAATCGTGAGCGTTCGGCGACCGGCAACGCCGCCGCGATCTGGGGAGACGCTCTCAAATCGAGTTTCGAAAGGAACGGGATGAGGCTCTTCTCGAGAACCCTGCTGGTACTGGCCGTAGCCGTCCTCGGCGCCGCCCTGCTCGGCGCCACCGCCACCGCGGCGCCGCCCCCGGCCGCCGCCTCGAAGGCGAAGGCGAAGGTCAAGGTCCGCATCCTCGGCAAGAGCCAGGCGGCGATCGTGCGCAAGAAGGCGCTGGTCGTCAAGGTCCACTCCTCGAAGCCGCGCAAGGTCAAGCTCAGCGGCTTCTCGGTCACCTTCGACGCCGGCCGCAAGCAGCTGACCAGGAAGACCGTCGTCCGCTTCCGCCGCGGCGGCACCAAGAAGGTGAAGCTGAAGCTGCTGCGGGGGACGATCAAGAACGTCAAGGGCTGCACCGCGCGGACCCTGCGCGTCTACGCCGGCAAGGCCCGCTCGCAGGTGCAGATGAACCGCACCCTCGGCCCCTGCCGCCTGCCGACGCTCGACCTCAGCCAGGCCGACAAGTGCGACTTCATCGCCAGCCCCGGCAATTCGCTCTGCATGCTGCCGTTCCCGGACAACTACTACACGGCGCTCGACTCGAGCAGCGAAACCGGGCGCCGGATCAACTTCCGGACCGAAGCGATGCCGGCCAACGCCTTCGCCGAACACATCGAAGCGACGCCGTACGACGCCTCCAACGGCTTCAGCCAGGGCGCCGTGATCCTGGTCAAGATCCCCGGGATCGAAAGCGTCGGCGACGTCAGCGCGATGGGCGCGACGCCGATCGGCAAGCTCGGCCGCTACACGGTGAAAAGCGCGCCGATCGTCGTCATTGACGCCGAGACCGGCAAGCGCTGGCCGATCTGGGCGGAGGTCGACTCGACCGCGAAAGAAGCATCCAAGCGGGTGCTGGAGATCCACCCGGCGGTCAACTTCGACTCCGGGCACCGCTACATCGTCGCCATCCGCAACGTCAAGAACGCCGCCGGCAAGAAGATCGAAGCGCCGGCCGGCTTCCGCTACTACCGCGACGAAATGCCGACCAAGCAGAGCCGGATCAACTCCCAGCGCAAGCGCTTCAAGGGCATCTTCAGCAAGCTGAAGAAGGCCGGGATCCGGCGCGAAAGCCTCTACCTCGCGTGGGACTTCACGGTTGCCACCGACATGAACAACGCGCGGCGGCTGCTGGCGATCCGCGACAACGCCTTCGCCCAGCTCGGCGACACCAACCTCGCCGACGGCGTCGTCCAGGGGGCCTCGCCCAGCTTCAAAGTCGAAGAACAGGAAAAAGAAGAAGGGTTCACCTTCGTCGAAGGCACGGTGAAAGTCCCCTGCTACCTGTTCCCGAGCTGCGGGCCCGGCGGCACCTTCAAACTGGGCGCCGGCGAAGTGCCGCAGCAGAACGGCACCTACGACGCCAACTTCGTCTGCACGATTCCCGACCAGGCGAAAACCACGCCGGCGCGGCCCTCGCTCTACGGGCACGGCCTGTTCGGCGGCGCCTCCGAGGTCAAATCGAGCCCGCAGAAGGAACTGGCCGCGGGCCACGACATCCTCTTCTGCGCGACCGACGAGATCGGGATGTCCTCCGGCGACCTCGGCAACACGCTGGGCATCCTCCACAACCTCTCGAAGTTCCCGCAGCTGGCCGACCGCCTGCAGCAGGGCGAGCTCAACGAGCTCTACCTGGGCCGGGCGATGATCAACAAAGAAGGCTTCGGCACCGATCCCGCCTTCCAGAACGGGAGCGGCGACCCGGTGATCGACGCCAGCCGCCTCTTCTACAACGGCAACAGCCAGGGCGGCATCGAGGGCGGCGCCCTCACCGCCGTCGCGCCGGACTTCACCCGCGCCTCGCTCGGGGTGCCGGCGATGAACTACTCGGTGCTGCTGCCGCGCTCGGTCGACTTCGACGAATTCGCCGAATTCCTCTATCCGGCCTACCCCGATGAAACGGCGCGGCCGCTGGTGCTCGACCTGATCCAGATGCTGTGGGACCGGGGCGAGCCGAACGGGTACGCGCACCGGATGACCAGCAACCCGCTGCCGAACACGCCGGCCCACCAGGTGGTGATGAACGTCGCCCTCGGCGACCACCAGGTCACCGACTACCAGGCCGACGTCGAGGCGCGGACGATCGGTGCCTCCGCCCACAGCCCCGCCCTCTACAACGGGCGCTGGCCGAACACCGAATACCTCTGGAACGTGCCGGCGATCAGCAGCTACCCGTTCACCGGCTCGGCGATCTACTACTGGGACGGCGGCCCGATCCGGCCCAGCCCGACCGAACCGGGCAAAACGATCGGCACCGAACCGCCGCCCTACGAAAACCTGCCGAACCGCCTCGGCCAGGACCCGCACGGCCTGCCGCGGGCGACGCCGGCAGAGCAGCAGCTCGTCTCGAACTTCTTCGAAGGAGCGATCCAGGCGAGCGACAACTGCGGCGGCGGCCCCTGCTACTCGATCGGCTACAGCGGCCCCTGAGCGGGGCCGCGAGACGCCTCCGGCCCGGCGCTCGCCGGGCCGGAGGCCGCCCGCTCGCACAGCCGCGACTGGGCGGTGTGCTTCAATCGGATCACCAGAGAAAGGAGGTGGTCCTAACTTGATTCACATGCTTGATGGGACTCTGGAGGTGCAGGGCCGCTAGGCGCCGCACTGGTTCGGGCGCCCGGTGGAATCCAACCCGGGCACCGGCGAGCCGCAGGGAGCCGGGTCTTGTCCCGCTCGGTAGCCGTTCCCGCGCTCGTCCGCAGGCACCAGGAGAGGGCCGCCCTTCGGGGCGGCCCTCTTTTTTCGCCACACCTGGCGGAATACGATCCCGTACCGGATAATCGCCCCTCGTGGGAGTCCAAGAGCAGGTCTTCAAGTGGGTTCAGGGGCTCGATGACTGGAAGCAGGAGCTGTTCCTGCGAGCCTCCGCCGCACCAGAGCTGAGCGACGAGGACGTCCGTGAGGTGACCTCGATGCTGCTCGGCGAGCAGCCCGAGGGGGGCGGTCCGCGCCTGGTGACCGAGGACGACTTCCCCGGCGCCACCCGCGGCGAGGAGCCGATGGCCGTGCATTCGCTCGGCGAGCTGCAGAACGTCAACGCCCTCGCCGACGGTCAGACGCTGACCTTCGAGCCCGCCGGCCTCAATGTCGTCTACGGCAAGAACGGCGCGGGCAAGACCGGCTACTCGCGCGTTCTCAAGCACGCTGGTCGGACTCTGCACCGTGAGACCGTCCTCACCAACCTCGCCAGCGGCGACGAATCGAGCCCGCGCGCCACCGTCACCGTGTCGATCGGCGATGACGACGCGGAGCCGGTTGGGCTCGATCTGGAGCAGCCGGGGCCCGGCGGGCTGGGCCGGATCTGCATCGCGGATGAGCAGAGTTGCGACGTCTACCTGACGACGGACACCGAAGTGGACTACGCGCCGGTCATGCTGACCAACCTGAAGCGCTTCCGCAACGGGCTCGAGGGCGTCGACGGTGAGCTCTCGCGGCGGCGAGCTGAGCTCGAACCCGCCGACCTCGACCTCAGCCCGTTTGCGGAAGGCACCGCGGCGCGGGCGCTCCTTGGCGACCTGGGCGCCGCGACTGCGGAGGCGGTGACAGCGCTCGCGAGCCTCGCCGAGGAGGAGCAGGAGAGGCTCGCCGTGCTGAGGCGCAAGCGGGGTGAGATCGAGGCCGCCCAGGCGCCGAAACTGCGCGCTGCTGCCGAAGCGGAGGCGGCGGCGGGGCGGCGCCTCGCGGCCGATCTCGGCAAGGTCGCGACGGCGCTCGGCGAGGAGGCGGTCTGGGAGGCGAAGCAGCGCCAGGTCGCGCGCGCGGAACTGCGTAAAGCTGCCGACCTGGCCGCGAAACAGTTCGGCGACGAACCGCTGCCGGGGGTGGGCAGCGATCCCTGGCGCCACCTTTGGGAAGCGGCCAACGACTACGTCACCCACCTCGAGGACGAGCTCGGTGGGCACCACGATCCCGACCGCTGCCCGTACTGCATGCAGGAGCTGTCGCGCGAGGCTCGGGAGCGACTGGCCCGCTTCGGCGAGTTCGTCAAGAGCGACGTCAACGCGAAGCTGAGCGCGGCGGTCGACGCCGATCGCGAGGCGCGGGAGGCGCTTCCCGATCCGGCCGCGGTTGCCGCCGCTCATGCCGGCGTTCTCGACCGCATGGGGCGCGAGGAAGGAGACGTGGGGCGGGGGGTCGTCGGCTGGCTCGAGGTGGCCGAGGGCGTCTACCGATCGCTGCGGGAGGGCGAGCTGGCCGACGACCTCGCTGGCGTCAAACCCACTCCCCTGGGGGTCCGCGAGTGGATCGAAGCGCGGGAGAAGGAGGCCGCCGAGCACGCCGTGCTCGAGCGGGGTGAGGAAAACGCCGAGCTGCTGCGCGAGTTGGCCGAGCTCGAAGCACGGAAGGCGCTTGCGGAGCGTCTGCCGGCGGTTCTTTCCCACCTGGCGGCCGAAGCGAAGGTGCGCAAGGTCGACGCGGCGAGGAGCCGTCTGGGGAAGACCGAAGCGAGCAACCGAATGACCAAGCTATCTCGAGAGCTGGTTGAGAACGAGTTGCAGGAGGCCCTCAACCGGCAGCTTCAGGCGCTCGGTTTCCGCGGACTGCTCGAGATCGAAGCGAAGGCGAGCACTCCGAAGGGCACGCCCAAGGTCGGGCTGCGGCTCAAGACGGTGCACGGCGTTCCGCTCACCGACGTCCTCAGCAAGGGAGAGCAGCGCCGGCTCGCCCTGGCGATGTTCCTGGCTGAGATGGAAGTGGTCGCCGATCCGAGCCCGGTCGTCCTCGACGATCCCGTCACCTCGATCGACCAGGAGGGTCGTCGTCACATCGCCAGGTCGCTCGCTGCGCTGGCCGACCGCCGGCAGGTGATCGTCTTCACGCACGAGCTGTCGTTCGTGCACGAGTTGCAGAGAGCGGCAGCCGAGGAAGTGGGGCTGCACATTCAGCACGTCCGGCGAATCGCCGACGCCGCGGGCTTCGTCTCCGATGAGCTGCCCTGGCAGGGCCTAAAGGCGAAGCACCGGGCGGAGCCGCTTCAGCGGAAGATCAAGTCGGTGCAGGAGCTGTACGAGGCGGGCGAGGACGACCAGTACCGCAGGGAGGCGAGTGAGATCTGCATGCTGCTGCGCCAGGCGTTCGAGCGGGCCGTCGAGGAAGAGGTGCTCGGGGGCGTGATAACTCGCCGCGACGACACGGTTCACGCGACCGCGCTCCGCAAGGTGGCGCTCAACGATCAGATCTGCGAGCTGGTCGATCGGGGCGTTGCCGACAACTCGCCCTGGGTCCACGACCAACCACTCGCGGATGGCGGCGACCCTCCGAATCCCGAGGAGCTGCGAAACGGGCTCGAGGTCTTCGAAGATCTGCTCGCGGCCCTGAAGGCATACCGCAGCGGTCCGGGCGGGGACGGCGGTGGCCCGAGACTGGAAGAGGTGAGGCGGATCGAGCCGCTGCCGGACGACGGGGAGGAGACGACTCTGCGGAGCGTGTGAGTACTGGCCGGCGGCGCACGGCGCCCTTCCCACGGTGGTGGAAGGGGCGCCGCGGCGGGAGAGAGGACGCCGTGGTGGAAGCTCAGGGCCGGCCGCCGTGGTGGGGCACGTCGACGCGGGCGGTGTAGAGGGAGGCGCGCGGCTCGTCGTTGCCCATGCCGAGGCGCCAGTCGGGGGCGACGCACATCAGCAGGGTGCGGCCGTCGGCGCCGCCGAGCATCGCCGCGTAGATCGCCATCCCCTCCGCGGGGGCGGGGTGCTGCTCGAGGATCTCGCCGCCGGGGGCGACGCGGGCGATCCGGGTGTGGAGCGAGTCGCCGCACCAGGCGCAGCCCTCGGCGTCGAGCGTGCAGCCGTCGGGGCCGTAGCCGACCTTGGTGTAGGCGGCGTCGATCTCGGCCAGCGGCGGGGTCGGTGCGATCTGGGCGTAGACGCGGCGGTTGGAGAGGACGCCGTCGGGCGAGAGGTCGAAGGCGGTGAGGCGGGCGGCGATCGTCTCGGCGACGATCAGCGTCCGCTCGTCCGCGGCCAGCATGATCGAGTTGGGGAAGTGCAGGCCCTCGGCGGCGGCGCTGACGCCGCCGTCGGGGTCGACCCGGATCAGCGTCGCCGCCCGCGCCGGCTCGCCGGCGTAGAGGTCGTAGCCGAAGTTGCCGACCCAGGCGCGGCCCTTGGAGTCGACGACCATGTCGTTGGCCTCGCCGCGTGAGAGCGGGGCGAGGTCGGCGTGCAGGCGCGGCTCGCCGTCGGCGCCGATCCGCCACAGCTCATGTCCGGTCATCGAGACCGCCAGCAGGTCGCCGTCGGGCAGCCAACCGAGCCCCGAGGGCTGCTCGAGCGAGATCTCCCGCTCGATCGCGCCCTCCGGGTCGACGACGAGGATCCGGCCCCCGTCGGTGTAGAAGTCGGAGATCCACCAGCGGCCCTCGTGCCAGCGCGGGCTCTCGAAGAAGGACCCTCCCTCCAGGAGCTTCCTCAGCTCACGCATCGAGACGAGCGTACGCCCGCGCCGCGTGCGCTCGCCGCGCCCCGCGCCCCGCGCCTTGGGAGATCTCCATGCGCATGTCGAGTTTGTCGGGGCCTTCCCTACTAACTCGACACGCCCCCGTCGCGGGCGCGGTCGATCTCGGCCTGGAAGCGCTGCATCCCGGCCAGCCAGCGCGGCGGGTCGCCGGCCTTGCGCCGCATGTAGGTCTCGACCTCGGGGTGGGAGAGGACGAGGAAGCGCTCCTCCGCGATGCCGCGGACCAGGGCGTCGGCCGCCTCCTGTGGCGAGATCGTCGCGCCCGAGGCGCTGGCGAGGCGCGAGCTCGGGTCCTCCTCGCGCCAGGCTTCGAGCATCGGCGTTGCCACCCCCTGCGGGCAGAAGCAGGAGAAGGAGACGCCCGAGCCGGGGCCGCCGTAGGTGATCGCCAGCCACTCGGCGACGGCGACCGCGGCGTGCTTGGTCACCGAGTAGGGCATCAGGCCGGGGTTGGCGAGCAGGCCGGCGGCCGAGGCGGTGGCGCTGAGGTGGCCGCGGCGGCGCTCGAGCATCCCCGGCAGCAGCCGCCGCGCCGCCCAGACGCGGGCCATCACGTGGATCTCCCAGGTCCGCTGCCACTCGGCGTCGCCCACCTCGGGGCCGCCGTAGGGGCCGGCGACGCCGGCGTTGGAGCAGAAGAGGTCGACCGGGCCGAAGCGCTCCTCGGCGGCGTCGACGAGGCGGTCGATCTCCGCCGCGCGGCCGACGTCGACGGCGAGGCCGAAGCTGTCGCCGGCCTCGTCGGCGACCGCGGCGGCGACCCGCCCCGCCGCGGCTGCGTCGAGGTCGGCGACGACCACCGCCCTCGCCCCCGCCCGCGCCAGCCGCTGCGCCAGCGCCGCGCCGATCCCGCTGCC
>CAZHLT010000236.1:0-27617 GCA_964533285.1 uncultured Conexibacteraceae bacterium
GAGGCGTTCGACGAAGAGGCGGTACTGGTCGGGGAGGGAGCGATCGAGGCCCCACTCGTGGTGCAGGCGCTCGATCGCCTTCGGGGTGGCGTGGGTGCCGAGGGCGGTTCTCGCCGGGTCGCCGGGGACCAGGTGGATGAGGAGGAAGACGACCAGGGTGACCCCGATCACCACCGGGATCGCCTGCAGCAGGCGGCGGGCGAGGAAGCGGGCGTGGGTCACGAGGCCGCGCCCACGGCGACTACCGACCGATGCTCAAAAGACGGGCCCTGTAGTCCCATTCCTCTTCTCTCCCAGCTCCCGGGTGTCCATCCCAAGGCGATCAAGGCGGGCGAATATAGAGAAACGCAGCCGACTTTGCAATCGCCGCACTATTTCGCAGTGCATTACACCTTCACTCCGGACTAACCAAGGTACGCCGATCCCCCGGGCGCGTCAACCCCCCGGCCGCGTCCTCGCCCGCGCGGAAAGCGCCGGGGCTCGCCTTTGACGCCTGATCTGGACGAGCCTGTCGGCGGCCACCAGCGCCGGCGCGATCAGCGAAAGAGCGATGACGAGGAGCCACTGGGGGCCCGATAGCTCGACGGTCTCCAGGAGCCTCTGGAGCATGTGCAGTTCGACCGCCGCCCAGGTCAGGACCCAGCCGAGGATGATCCACCCCATGAACGGGAACAGGGGCGATGACCAGGGCGCCTCCCGTTCGCGCCGCAGGACGAATCCGAGGTTGACCGCGCTGAGGGAGACGACGGCGAAGGCCATGGTCATCGAGGCCGAGGGGTGGTCCGGGCTCGGACTGTCCGGGCCCAGGACCAGGAGGAGGAGCGCGGTTACCGCGAGCACCAATCCGCTCAGCACCCAGCGGACGACCTGGGGCGCGTTGACGAGCTTCGTCCCCGGCCGTCGGGGCGGTCGCTGCATCACGCTCTCGTCGGGGACGTCGACCACGAATCCGATCACCACCGTCACCACGACGAAGAACTTGCAGAACATCAGCATCAGCGGGAAGAGGGCGACCCCGTCGTTGACGTTGAAGATCGCCGCGTAGAGCATCAGCTGGAGCACCGCCGAGAGGATCGTCAACTGCAGCTTCACGTAGGTGTTGATGCGCCGGTAGACATCGCGCCCGATCTCCACGGCTCGCACCAGCGTCGCGAAGTTGTCGTCGGTGAGGACGATCTTGGCCGCCTGCTTGGTGACCTCCGAGCCGCTGCCCATCGCGACGCCGACATCGGCCTGCTTCAGGGCCGCGGCGTCGTTGACCGCGTCCCCGGTCATCGCGACGACCTGCCCGCCCTCCTGCATCAGCCGCGCCAGCCGCAGCTTGTCCTCCGGGGTCACGCGTCCGAAGACGTGCAGCCCGGGCAGCCGCCGGGAGAGCTCGGAGTCCGAGAGCTTCTGCAGTTCCGCACCGGTGAGCACGCCCGGGCCGAGACCGAGCTGATCGGCGATCGCCCGCGCGGTCACCGTGTGATCGCCGGTGATCATGCGCACGTCGACGCCGGCGTCGAGGGCGACGTGGACCGCGTCCTTGGCCTCGGCGCGAAGCGGGTCGATGATCCCGACCAGGGCGACGAAGAGAAGGTCCTCCACCGAGCCCATCGGGTCCGCGATGGCAGCGTCCATCGCGGCCGCATCCAGGTCGCGGGCGGCGAACGCAAGCACCCGCAGACCCTTTTCGGAGAGCTCGCGATTGGCGGCGAGGATCTCCTCGCGCACCTCCTCCACCGGCACCTGCTCGCCGTGCCAAAGGGCCTTGCCGCAGCGCCCGAGGACGATGTCGGGGGCACCCTTGACGGTCGCGAAGTGCGGCTCTTCGAGAACGCCTCCCGCAAGCCACTCGGGGCGGTCGTGGAAGGTCGCCATGAACTTGTATTCGGAGTCGAACGGCACCTCGGCTCGGCGCCCCAGGGAAGCCCGGGTCTGCTCGGCGTCGGCCCCCATCTTCGCGGCGAGCACGACGAAGGCCGCCTCGGTCGGATCGCCGACGATCGATTCGTCGTCGGCGACAGTCGCGTCGGTGCAGAGCGTCAGGCCGAGGGCGAGGCGGCTGAAGTCCGGGACCTCAGCGCCCGCCACCCCCTTGATCGCGCCGGACTTGCTGTAGCCGCCGCCCTCGATCTGGAACCACTCGCCGCCGGCCAGCATCGCGGTGGCCGTCATCGCGTTCAAGGTCAGCGTGCCGGTCTTGTCGCTGTTGATCGCGGTGGTGCCACCCAGGGTCTCCACGTCACTGAGGGACTTGACGACCGCCTTGGCCCTGGCGAGGTGCTGGGCGCCCGAGGAGAGCATCGCCTGCACGAACGTGGGCAAGCCGTCGGGGATGGCCGAGATCGCGGTGGAGACGCAGAGCAGGACCAGGGTTTCGGTGTCGTCGCCTCTGGAGATGCCGAGGATCGCGATCACCGTCACCGCGAGCCAGGCGACAACGCCGAAGACCTTGGTCAGGCCGTCGAGCTCCACCTGCAGGGGCGAGCGCGAGCGCTTGGTCGCGCTGACCATGTCGGCGATCTGGCCCATCTGGGTGGACTGCCCGGTTGCGATCACCACCGCCGCCGCGGAACCGCGGGTCGCCTCGGTGTTCTGGAAGACGAGGTTCGTGCGATCGCCGAGCGCCGTGTCCGCCTCGAGCACCGCCGTGCTGTTCTTGGCGACGGGCGCGCTCTCGCCGGTCAGCGCCGCCTCCTGCATCTCGAGCGTCGCCGAAGAGACGATGCGGCCGTCCGCGGGAACGACGTCGCCGGCTTCCAGCAGCATCACGTCGCCGGGAACGAGCGTGGCCGCTTCGACCTCCTCGACGTGTCCGTCCCGGCGCACCCTGGCGTGCGGCACCTGGAGCTCGGCGAGGGCCTCCACGCTCGCCCGGGCCTTCAGCTCCTGGCGGGTGCCCATCAGGACGTTGAAGGTCGCCAGCGCGATCACGACGAGGGCCGTCGGGACCTCGTCGATCAGCAGGCTCGCCACCCCGACGATCAAGAGCATGACGTTCATCGGATTGGAGAGGTGGCCGCGGGCCACCGCCCAGAGGCTCGGCGGCGGCTCGGTGGGGAGCTCGTTGGGGCCGTACTTCTCGATACGCGCGCTCACCTCGGCGGCGACGAGGCCCTGGTCGGCATCGACCCCCAGCTCCTCCGCCACCGCGGCGGCGGACTTGCTGTGCCAGCCGGCCTGCTTGGCCTCCAGGTCGGCCATCGTCAGATCCCTCTCGTGGGAAATGCAGCGGCCGGACCGGCTGGCTCGGGCTCAGGGCCTCGAGGGCGCCTCCAGCCGAAATCGAGCAGGACGCTGAGCGCAAGGATGACCCCCATCGCGATCAGCGTCTTGGTTTCATGCACGAGCGTGGTGACCGTGAAGGTCACCAGGCCGAAGACGAGCAGGGCGATCGCGCTGCCGATCGAGGCGATCGAGCTGAGGTCGAACCCGATCACCAGAACGATCGCGATCGCGGCGGTGACCACGAGGCCCATCGGCAGGCGACCCCCGAAGCGGCGCGCCATCGCCGGGGGGAACTGCCCGATCAGCCAGAAGCCGGCCTTGCCGAGCGTGGGTTCGGCGGCCACGGCGAGCGCGGTCCCACCCGAGGAGATCACCGTCTCGACGGAGAGCGTGCCGAACACACCGAGCGCGACCGCGACGTAGATGACCGTGGCGATGCCGAGCGCCAGGTACATCGTTCGCGGCAGCTCGCGCGCAGGGTCCCGCAGGTCTTTGGCGGTGAAGGTGATGACGCCGGCCGGGACGAAGAAGGAGGCGATCCACACCAGGGCGAGGACGGCCGCGAGGACCGTGAACGCCGTCGGGAATCTGCGCCCGCCTCCGTCCTCTTCTGGCGGAGGGACCGCTTGGGGGGATGAGCTCGCCGGCATCGACGCGGAGCCCCCCTACGCCGGTCGCTTCTCGGGCACCGGCCGCCGGTGTACGCGTTGCTCCGCCACGCCGGCAACCTCCCAGGGCGAATGGTCGTGCGCCAACCTGCGCGCATGCCTATTCGTGGGGAGGCGGACGCCCCCCGCCGACGTTGCGGCTTCTCGACCCGCGAACGCCGCGAGGGCTCGGGCATCGCCGACCGGGAGCATGCACCCCCTCCGATTGGCGTGCGCACCCCCTGGCCGCAGGCGCCGAGCGCTGCGAGCCTGCTGGCGAAACGCCGCCCGACCGGCGCGACACCACGGAGGAGACGTACATGCAGGTCAGAGGGGAAGGCAGGGCGTCTCTCGCGGCGGTGCCGCCGCCGATGCCAGGGCCGAGCGAGCGGTCGCATCCCCGCCGAAGACGTCCTCGCCGCCCTTGACGCGACGTGGCTTGGCGAGGGCCGAGTTGAATAGGAGAGCGGCGGCGGCCGCGTCGCTCGCGTGCTCCGCCCTCGCCCTCCTTCTCGTCGTCGGGATCGCGATCGTGGACTTCCCGAACGCGATCGGCGTCCTCGCCTGCCTCGTCCTCGCGCTGCTCCTGGTCGCCGAGACGCTGTTGAGGCGAGGAGCCGCGCAGCTGGTCGCGGCGATCGCGGCGACCGGCGCGCTTGCCGCCGCTCTCGTTCTCGTCCTCACCCAGGGGCGCATCCTCGAGGGCCTGATCGTCGTCGCGGCGACGTGCGCCTCGGCCGCTTTCGGTCGCTTCGTGTTCGCCTCCCGGGCCCGGCTCCCGCCGGCCTCCCGCCCGATGCGGCCCGTCCTCTTCTACAACCCGCTCTCCGGAGGGGGAAAGGCGACCCGGTTCAAGCTCGCCGAGGAGGCGCGCAAGCGCGGCATCGTCCCGGTCAAGTTCAATCCCGGCGACGACCTGGCGGCGCTTGTGGACACGGCCATCCAGCGAGGCGCCGATGCCCTCGCGATGGCGGGCGGCGACGGCTCGCAGGCCGTCGTGGCGGCGATCGCGGCCGAACGCGACCTCCCCTACGCGTGCATTCCCGCGGGCACGCGAAACCATTTCGCCCTCGACCTCGGGGTCGACCGGGACGACGTGGTGGGAGCGCTCGACGCGTTCGTCGACGGAGGCGAGCGACGGGTCGACCTCGCGGAGGTCAACGGCCGCGTCTTCGTCAACAACGTCTCCCTCGGCCTCTATGCCGAGGCGGTGCAGCGGGCGGGCTACCGCGAGGCGAAGCTGAGGACGCTGCTGCGGACGGCGCCGGAGACCGTCGGCGCGGAAGCGGCGGCCGGCGATCTGCGCATCGCCGGCGCCGAGGCGAGTGAGCGGGCGGTGGCGATCCTGATCTCCAACAACCAGTACCGCCTCGGCCGGGTGATCGGCTCCGGGACGAGGCCGCGGCTCGACGCCGGGGTTCTCGGCGTAACCTTCTTGGGCCTGCCCGGCCATCGCCGGTCGCCCAGCCTGTTCAGAGCGCCCTGGCGACAGTGGACCTCTCCGACGATCGAGGTCGACGCGCGGGCCGCGGTTCCGGCCGGGATCGACGGCGAGGCAGCCACCCTCCTGCCGCCACTTTCCTTCCGCTCGCAGCCGGGCGCGCTGCGGGCGCGGATCGCGCCCGGCCACCCCGGCGCCTCGCCGTCGGCCGCCGCGCCCGACGGTCTGCTGGACGCCATGCGGGAACTGGTCGCGATCGCCGCCGCCGGGCGCGGGGCGCGCGGCGGCGGCCGACCCGATGCGCTTGTCAACGGCCGTTCGCCCCAGCCATATGAGAAAGGGAACCCAGATGGACATCTTCGAGGTTGAGAAGACCGAGATGGTCAGTCGCAGGGAGACCGCCGCGCGCCTGCGGCGTCTCGCCAACCTGCTCTCCAGCGACGAGGAGTCGGTCGGCTTCGAGCGCGACGGCATGCAGTTCTCGGTCCACGTGCCCGAGCAGGTTCAGCTCAAGGTCGAGCTCGAGATCGGGCCCGACGAGAACGGGGTCGAGCTCGAGATCGAGCTGGCCTGGTGACAAAGGAAGACGCCGGGCTCCAAGCCCGGAGAAGGAGATGACGATGGAGGCTGGACAGAGCTCAAAGCCCGCTGCCGGCGGGCACTACTCGAACTGGATCGCGTTCGCCGGGGTGGTGATGATCGTCTTGGGGTGCCTCGATGCGATCTGGGGCCTGGCGGCGATCGTCAACGACGAAGTCGTGGTCGTCGGCGGCCATGGCGCGCTCATATTCGACCTCACCACCTGGGGCTGGGTCCAGCTGATCGTCGGCGCCCTGATCGGCCTCACCGGGGTCGGCCTGCTGGCAGGCAACGAAATCGCCCGCGTTCTGGGGATATCGCTGCTCGCGATCAACGCCGTCCTGCAGGTGGTCTGGTTCACCGCGGCGCCGCTGTGGGCGGTCCTGATGATCGCCCTGGACGTCGTGATCATCTACCAGCTGATCGTCAACTGGTCTGAGCCCACGGAAGCGTCAAGCTGACGATTGCCGTGGCGGTCCGAGCGAGGTAGCTCGCCTGACCGCGATCATCTATCCCCGGCGAGCCGTCGCGATGGCTCGCCGGGAGGCAGGGCCGACCGCAGGCCCCCCGCCGAGCCTTCGAAGCGCAACCGACCATTCGCAGCCATGTCGCCTCCCACCGGGAACACCGTCGATCAGAGCTCGCCGACAGCGACGGGATCCGGAAGCGCGCCGGAGGGGAGAGCGGCCCGACTGCTCCCGGGCTTCGACACGATCCGCAGATATCCGGGCTCCCGACGTCCCGACCTCGTCGCCGGGGTGGTCCTGGCGGCGATCCTCGTGCCGCAGGGCATGGCCTACGCGCAGCTCGCGGGACTGCCCGCGGTCACCGGGCTCTACACCACGATCGCCTGCCTGGTCGGCTACGCGCTGTTCGGGCCCTCGCGTGTGCTCGTCCTGGGTCCCGACTCGTCGATCTCGCCGCTGATTCTCGCGGCGATCGCGCCGCTGCTCGCCGGCGGCGACCCGGCGACGGCGATCGCGCTTGCGGGGATGCTCGCGATCCTGGTCGGGTTGGTCGAGATCGGCCTCGGCGTCGGGAAGCTCGGGTTCGTCGCCGACCTGCTCTCCAAGGAGGTGCAGATCGGCTACATGAACGGGCTCGGCATCACGATCATCGTCGGGCAGCTGCCCAAGCTGTTCGGCTTCTCGACCGACGCCGACTCGTTCCTCGGAGAGCTCAGGGCCTTTGTCGAGGGCATCGGTCAGACGCACACCGCGACGCTCGTGGTCGGCCTCGGGGTGCTGGCGATCTTGCTCGTCCTGCCGGGCATCACGAAGCGGCTGCCGGCGGTCCTGGTCGCCGTCGCCGGGGCCATCCTGGTCTCGGGGCTGCTGAACCTCGCCGACCATGGCGTCGCCACGGTCGGCTCCCTCCCCCAGGGCATCCCCGCGCCCGCGATTCCCTGGACCGACGCCTCCGACGTGCCGGCCCTCCTGATCGCGGCCTTCGGGATCGCGCTCGTCTCGCTCACCGACACGATCGCCACCGCGAGCAGCTTCGCGAGCCGCCGAGGGGAAGAGGTCAGGGCGAACCAGGAGATGATCGGGATCGGCGCCGCCAATCTCGCAGCCGGGCTGTTCCAGGGATTCGCGGTCTCGACCAGCGGCTCGAGGACCGCCGTCGCCGAGCAGTCGGGCGCCGCCACCCAGCTGACGGGCTTGGTCGGGGCCGCCCTGGTCGCGGCCCTCCTCCTCTTCTTCAACTCCCTTCTCACCGACCTTCCCCAGGCGGCGCTCGCAGCCGTCGTGATCAGCGCCGCGATCTCGCTCATGGACCTCGGCGCCCTGCGCCGCTACTACACGGTTCGCAGGAGCGCGCTCGGTATCTCCCTGGTCGCGACGGCGGGCGTCGTCCTGCTCGGGGTCCTGCAGGGGATAGTGATCGCGGTCCTGCTGGCGATCGTCCTGTTCTTCCGCCGCAGCTGGTGGCCCCACGGTGCGGTGCTCGGGCGGACGCGCGACACCGAGGGCTGGCACGACCTCGCCGTCTACCCAAGCGCCGAGCAGGTTCCCGGCGTTGTCGTCTACCGCTGGGAGGCCCCCCTGTTCTTCGCCAACGCGGGCAGGTTCCGCGAGGAGATCCGGCGCCTGGCGCGTGAGCGCCGTCCCGAATGGATCCTCCTCCAGTGCGAGGCGATCACCGACGTCGACGTCACGGCGGCGGAGATGCTCGAGCAGCTCGACCTCGAGCTGAACGGTGCCGGCATTCACCTCGCCTTCGCCGAGCTGCGCGACCGCCTGCAGGACCTGACCCTGCGCTACGGCCTGATGGGCTCGGTCGACCGAGATCACTTCTACCCGACCCTGGACGCGGCTCTCGCCGCGATCGAATCGCAAACCGGCAACCTCGCGGAGGCACAGGCTCAGTGGCCTCGCCGAGAGAGGAGAAAGAGTGACTGAGGAGTTGACCCGAGAGAGACGGAAGCGGCTTGCCGATTTCATCGAGCCGTTTCGGGTGGAGCCCGGCCGCCGGGTGCACCTGCCGGATGACTTCGACCCACGCTTCAAGGCCGGGGTTCGCAAGAAGAGGGACGGCGTTGCGCTCCTGCGTGAGGGAGTGGAGCTCCTGAGCACCTACCAGGCGCGGCTCGCGGCCCAGGACACCTGGGGCGTTCTGGTGGTGATCCAGGCGCTCGACACGGCGGGCAAGGACGGCACGATCCGGCACGTGATGAGCGGGGTGAACCCGCAGGGGGTCGCCGTCCACAGCTTCAAGGTGCCTTCGGAGGAGGAGCTCGACCACGACTACCTGTGGCGCTACGCCCAGCGACTGCCCGAGCGCGGGCAGATCGCCATCTTCAACCGCTCCCACTACGAGGAGGTGCTCGTCGTTCGAGTCCATCCCGAGCACCTCGACCGTCAGAAGCTGCCGGCGGAGGCGCGAAAGGGCGAGATCTGGGAGCGCCGCTTTCGGGCGATCAACGGCTGGGAGCGGTACCTGACCGAAAACGGGATTCGCGTCGTCAAGCTCTTCCTGAATCTCTCCAAAGAGGAGCAGCGCGAGCGCCTGCTGCGGCGAATCGACCTCCCGGACCACAACTGGAAATTCTCGGACGCGGACATCGCCGAGAGGCAGCTCTGGGACGACTACCAGGAGGCGATCTCCGACGCCATCTCCAACACCAGCACGTCCTGGGCGCCCTGGTGGGTGATTCCCGCGGACCGAAAGTGGTTCGCCCGGATCGCCGTCGCCTCCGTGCTGGTCGAGACCCTGATCGAGATCGACCCCCGCTTCCCGGTGGTGGGAGCAAGCGAACGAGAGGCCCTGCTGGCGGTCAAGGACCTCCTCGAGGCCGAAGCTCGATGACTCGGCTCGCGACACCCACCTGGGAGGGGTTGGCGAAACCCGCGCGTGCGATCCCGGCGAGCGCCGGACCAAGCGGGGCAAGGACGCCGGAGGCCGAACCATCCGCCGTCGCGGAAGATTCACCGGGTGGGAGGGCGGACAGTCTTCCACGATGAGCCGCTGAGCCTGCGGCTCGCATCGAGCCTGACGGAACCGGATGCTCAGGAGCGCTGCTATTCGGCTGACCGAGGACGCCGCTCCGCGCCGTGTCCGCCGCCGGCGTGCGCGGGGTTTCGCCAATCCTCCTGGGCGAGAAGCCGCTTCTTCTCGCGAGAGAAGGATTCGAACCTGTGACCTTCGGTTTCGTAGCTAGGTCCGGTGGACCGGCTGGGCTACGTGGGGCGCGGCTTCAAGCGGTTTGCGGCGGATCGAACGCGGCTGAGATCGGCTGGAATCTGTGGGGCATGTTGCCCCAGTTGTTGCCCCGGGCCAAAGTCGGGGGACTTCGGCATTCGCGGTACTGGACGGGTATCGCGTCGGTCCGCTGCAATACGTTTCCCGGCTGTGAAGCTGCGCCTTAGGTCGATCGCCATCACCAATCTCCGGGGGTTCAGCGACTCCACCTTGGAGATCAGGGATGACCTGACCATGCTGGTCGGGCCGAATAACGCCGGCAAGACTTCTGTCCTGCGGGTCCTCGACTGGGTGCTCAATTCCGCTGACGAGGATGCGCTCACCGGCCGCCGAGGTCTCAACGAGGCAGAGATCCGGCTGTTGGTTCCAGCGCGCGAAACGAGAAACGCGGCACGCCGGCTCGCGCTTGACATCGAAGTCCTGGACGGTCGAAGTCGCCGGCGCTTCCAGTGCGTTGACGACCGTGCTCAATTGCGAGTGGGCGTGACGGCCGACGGGCGCGCTCGGCTCAACATCGGCCCACCACGCAGAGGCGAGGCCCAAGATGAGGAAAACCAGGCGCTGGCCCTGGAGCTCCTTCATCGCCTCCGTGGAGACGTCGTTTTCACGTTGATACCAGCGACTCGTGATGCCTCGTCAGAGAGCTTCCGTGCTGCGCTGCGGGAAGCAGCAATCGCCAAGCTAGAGCAGCGTGCACTGCACGCGCGCCAAGCCGGTGCTCCCACTGAGTACCGCGTGCTGAAGAAGGCGCGCCAGGAGATCAACAAACTGGCCGGCGATGTCGTTTCGCCGCTATGGACCGAGATGCAGGAGGCAATTCCGCCTGGCTTGGTCCGCGATGTGGGCCTCGAACCCGCAATCGAAGCGGAGGACTTGATTGCCTGGCTGGCAGACCGAACCGTGATGCGGCTGATAACCGGCGACCATGATGCAAATGCAGTGCCGGCTGTCGAGGTCGGCTCGGGGCTTCAGTCGCTACTCGAGTTGGCGATCAATCGCGGCGGCGGCGCATCCTCGGAGTTGGATTGGATGGTCGCAATTGAGGAGCCCGAGGCATTCCTCCATCCCTCCGCACAGCGGTCCCTTTCGCGCGTTCTTCGCTCGACGCCTGCGCGCCTGATCGTCTCGACGCATAGCCCAATCTTGGTCGAGGAGGCGGCCTTCGGCGAGGTCGTACTTGTACGACGGCATCGGTTTTATGGCCCGAGGCTCCACGATGACGCGAACCGCCACCGCATCAATACTGCACTCCTCAATGGCTACGGCGCAGAGATGGCCTTCTCATCGTCAATCCTGCTCGTGGAGGGGGAGGGCGACCGACTCTTCTTCGAGCGCCTGCGGCGCCGGCTTGCCTACGAGACCAACGACGGCCGAGTCGATGAGCTCGGGATCGTCCCTGTCGGCGGGAAGGGAACTTTCGGTGCCTGGCTGAGGCTGCTGAGGGCCTACGGGGAAGAAGGCAATCGCCCGATCAGTTGGCTGGTCGTCGCAGACGACGATGCCGCGCGACAGGTCCGCAAAGCCTACGCGGCCGCCGGGGCAACGTTGCCCGCCGATGTGTCACGAGCGCTCATGGATGTAGCGAAGAGCCGCGGATCGGAGGGCGTCAGCCCAGTAGCAACGGAGCAGTTCAACAGCGCGGCGGTCGAGGGGGACAGCCGCATTCATCTTCTTTCCGGCGGCCTGGAGCACACGATGCTTTCTGGATGTAGCCAACTCGCTCTCGAACAGCTGACCTCTGACCTTGGAGACCCCGACATCGAGGCCGTGGATCTCGAGCGATGGCTCGCCAAGCGCAAGGCGCCTTGGATGCGAGCCGTAGTGGGGGAGAAAATTCCGTGGAGCGAACTGAGCGCGGACGCGGTGGCCGTGCTCAAGCGCTGGCTGGACGGCGTGATGCCTAGTCGGGACGCTAGAGAAATGCTCGGCGGTCTCAACCTCCCGATCTCTTAGGCACGGCGCATGGGGGATGCTGGCTCGCTGCGTCTCCGGCTTCGTGAAACAGCCCTAGCCAGAACTCGGGCTTAAGCCGCCCCAGGGATCTCAGCGCTGGGCACCGCTAGACCCCGGCGCCAGCAGTTCCTGACATACGCGTTGGTCAACTCAGCCGAGGCGTATCGGTCAAGGAGGACGTACAGCTCGGTCAATGCATTCTCGCGGCCGCTCCGATCGAGCAGGGCAACCAGGGTCGCAGCGAGAGCCACGGGGTCGAGTATCGAAACATCGTCATCAAGCTGCTCTGCAAGCTCCTCGTAGCCCCCGGTCTCTAGCCCAGGAGCCACGATGTGTATCCGAGGAAGGCCATACTCGCCCATCGCATCTACTGCCTGACCGAACTTCGTCTCGAAGTGATTCGCACTTATCTCTAGCGCCTCCTGAAGCCTGTTTCGGTGAAGGATTTCGACATCGCCAGCACTCCGGGACGATGCATCGGAGGCGTTCAGCGCCTTGGTCTGAGCCCTCAAGCCGGTTGATTCCTGCTGCAAGGCGGCGCCTAGAAAAGCCGCCGTGACGTATTGCTGATGTGCTCCCCCACTCGGCTCGTTGAGCATCTGGTCGAGGAGCGCCATGACCTTCGCGAAAGTCAGATGGGCCAGGCGAAATCGCGGTTTTGGAAGCACCGTCCGAGCCGTCGCAGCGATAGCCGCCGCTACGCGTTCGTAGGCGGCTCGGATTTGGTCCAGCGTGGCGTCGTTCGCAGCCCAGACCAGCAGGGCATCCCAATCCTCGTTATTGCCTCTAACGAGATTGGCCTGGTTCTTCCCGATGTTCTGATACGCGCTCCGCACGCCCTTGATGTGAAGCTGCGGAAGCACGTCCTTTCCGATGAGGTCGCTCGCGGGTCTACCGCTGGGCGGGCGCTGCGTCACATCGACGGGTTCACCCTGGATAAGCGGGTGAGCGAGGGCCGTCAAGACGCCATCGCGATAGGCCAAAGATCGCTGCAGAGAGGCGAGCGCATCAACCGATTGATAGATCGCTTGTGGCAAGACAGCGGCAGCGATCTCTTCGGCCTTGGCCTGGGATTCCTCGCTCTCGATGTAACGCAGGAGCGTCTGCCTGGCGAGGCTGACGATCAGTGCGACTTCGTTCTCTTTCGCATCTCCCACGGCTGTCTCCCACCCGCTGCTAGGTCCCAAGCTCGGCCGCGACCCTGCCAGTCGCCTCATCCAAGTCCTCATGCTCCCAAATCCGCAGGACTTTCCATCCGAGCAGCGCGAGTTGTTCGTTGACCGCCTCGTCCCTTCGGCGATTCCGCGCAAGCTTCTCGGGCCAATACTGGGGGTTCTTCGAGGGCACCCGCCCGTGCTCCGGACAGCAATGCCAGAAGCATCCATCAACCATGACCGCGAGCCGCCGACGCGGAAATGCGATGTCCACTCGGACGGCGCGGACATCCGGGAGCGCAACGAGATAGTCGACACGGAAGCGCAGTCCTCTCGCGTGGAGGGATGAACGAATCGCGCGCTCGAGGCCCGTATCGCGACGCTTGATCGCCTGCATCCGCCGAGATACCCCGGGACTCGTCGGACTCGGATACGCGGAACCAGCCACCGCGCCCATCCTCGCACGGGCGAAGTCAGGCTGGTACGGGCTTACGAGAAGACCGAAGGTGCCGCAATAGGGCTCGACCAACAGCCTCAGCTAGAAGCGGGGGGACGGCGTTGCCGATCTGCGAATACTGCTGAGAGCGCGACCCCACGAATCTAATACTGGGATCAAAGCTCTGAAGCAACGCGGACTCAGCGACGGTCAACCTGCGGGCGCCAGGAACCTTCCCCTGCCGCGGTTTGCCGCCAGCAATGAGATGTGCGTGATACCCGGGAACTCCGCCATCGCAGTCAAGGAAATGCGTCTTGTTCCCGCCCGCCGAGGCAAGGATCGTCCGGCTTGGCCTCCCGGTATCAAGCGGCCTGCCGCCGCCGTTGAAGAGATGGCCGTCATATGGGCTGGGGCGCAGGTCCGGCCTCTTGGCGTAAGTCACGATCGAAGGATTCGCGATGCCGAGTACCTGATCGAGCTCCAAGGCGTCGCCAACGGTCCTCCACGCACGAGGGGCAGCGGGTCCGTGCGTCGGCTCGGGAAAGGCAAAGCCGGGATCCCGGGTGGCACATACGACTAGGCGTCGCCTCCGCTGTGGCACGCCATAGTCGGCCGCATCAAGAACCCGGTGCTCGTACTCGTAGCCGAGGGCCTGCAGCCCCTGCAGGAGCTGGGCGAGTTCATCTCTTCCACCCGGCCCGGCGAGCCCCGGGACGTTCTCCAGCAACACGGCTCGCGGTCGCAGCAGCTCGATCGCCCTGAGCATTGCCGGCAGCCCGTTTCGCGGATCGTCTGCGCCCCGCCTGAGCCCCCCGGTCGAGAACGGTTGACACGGCGGTCCGCCCGCCACAATGTCGATTTCGCCTTTGAACTGATTCAGATCCGCGGAGTTGATGTCTTCCTCGAGGAGGGTGGTCCCCGGATGGAGCGACCGATACGTAGCCGCAGCGGACACGTCGAACTCAACCGCAGCAACAACCTCTAGGCCCGCCTCTAAGAGGCCAAGCGATAGACCGCCAGCACCGGCGAAAAGGTCGATGACCCTCACGTCAGGCCCCCCGCTTCCGTCGGGCCAAGAAGGCCGACCGCCCGTGAACGTAGCCTGCTGTAAGCGTCATAATTGTCGCGAGAATTACTGCGCTTTTTATCGGTAGAAATCACGCGAAAATCCTTGTAGGAACCTAGCTTCATGCCCAGACGGACTTCCGGACTCAGCGGAAACGAGTTGGCTGCGGCAATCGGGGTCACGCCGAACCGCCGGCTGGACTGGGCACGCAAGGGGCTCCTGCGCCGAGAGCAGTCCTACGGCCCCTTGGATGCCGTTGATCTCGCCTGCCTTGGCGCTCTGATGGACAAGGTGGGGCCAAAATCCGCTCGGCGATGCTGGCCGACGCTCCGGAAGGCTCTGAGGGACCAACTCCCCAATCGCGGGGCTCGCATGTGGGCCGTCATCGACACGCGCCCTGCGGCCATTGAGATCGTCAGATCGCCAAGTGCGGTCACGACCGCTGCGTCTGAAGCCTCTGGCTCCGTCAGCGTCCTGGCTGTTCATGACATCGCGGAGCGCGCTCTCGACGCGTTCCGAGTTGCGGCGCCGGGAAGCGACGACCAAGCTGTCGCGCCAATTCACGAGCTCGCGCTGAAGCGTCGCGGATCGTCCTCCCCGTAGCCGACCCGATCGCCAGATCCAACAGGCAGCAGCAGGGCCGGTGCCTCATCCCCTGGCAGCAGATGCGTGTACCGCGTCAGCGTGAAGGCGGGCGAGTGGTGGCCGAGGGCGCGGCTTAGCTGGAGCAGGTTGGTGCCGCGGCTGAGGTGGAGGGAGGCGAAGGTGTGGCGGAAAGTGTGAAAGCCCGCCCAGGGGGCGCCGGCTTGCTTGACCAGGGGCTTGAGGACCCGGGGGCGGAGGTTGCTGGGGTCGAGCGGGGCGCCGGCGTCGTTGGGGAAGAGGATTGCCGTCGAGTCCTGATCGGGCTGGGTGGCGAGGTGGGCGTGGAGCTTCTGCGCGAGGGAGGCCGGGAGGCGGACCTCGCGGCGGCCGTACTTCGTCTTCGGCGGCTCGGTGCGGCCGTTGACGATCGCGCGGCGGACGCAGACCTCAGGCGCGGGACCGTCCAGTTGGAGGTGGAGGCGCTGCAGGGCGATCGCCTCGCTGATTCGCAGACCGGTGGCCGCCAGCAGCTCCAGGAGCAGCCTGTGGCGCTCCGGAGCAAGTCCGATGACGGCTGTCAGTTGCTCAGGCGTGAAGACCTTGATCTCCTCATTAAGGGGCTGCTCGCGTGGCGGCAGCGAGAGGCCCTGCGCCGGGTTGTGGCGGATCAAGCCCTCGCGCTTGGCCGTCGCCAATGCCGCGCGCAGCGGCATCGTCGCGTTGGCGATCGTGCGGTCGCCGAGGCGCCTGCCCTGAGCCTTTTCGTCGGCCAGCCAGTCGACGAAGCGGGCCAACGCGTAAGGGGAGACGTCGATCAGCTTGAGGCGGGCTGGGAAGTAGGGGTGGGCGAAGGATCCGATCAGGCGGCGGTATTCATCGCGGGTGTTCTCGCGGAAGCCGCGGCGGCCTTAGCCGCGGTAGCGCTCGACCCATTCATCGAGGTAGCGGCGGAGGGTGATCGCGGTGCGCTCCTGCAGCTCGCCGCGGTCGCGGTCGGTCTCGCTCTCGCGCTTGACCCTCTTTGCCTCTTCGTAGGTGCGGGCGTGGCGCTTTCGCTGCCGCCCGCCGGCGCGGAAGACGCAGACGTAGCCAATCGTCCTGCCCTTGCCGTCGATGCGCTTGAAGACGCCCGGCGTCTTGGTCTTCCTCAGCCGCCGCTCATCGCCGCAGCCTGGACGGCCCTCCCGGGCCGCCGTACCCTGGGAAACGCTCATGAGCACCACCTCGTGAGCCGGGGGCGGGCCGTTCGTGCGGCGCCGCCCCGTCTTTCGCTTGCGGACAAAACGTTAACAGGACCGATCGGGATGGCCGACGCGCGACCGCAGGGAGCGCGGCGGGCACGAAGAGGCGAAGACCAGCAGAGCCACAGCGAGGCTGGCGGAGCGGGCGACCGCGAGTGCCCAGCGGCGCTTGAGGGCAGTCAGGACAGCGGAATCAGAGCCAGACCCTCATCAGGGAATAGAAGTCAGCGAGTCCGGGTCGACGCGAACGCGATTAGCAGGCGGCTTGGCTGCCGCTTCCCAAGCGGGATGCGAGCTGCAGTGCGAGCCGCGGTGCGAAGTGCAGTGCGAGCCGCAGTGCGAACCACGAAACGAACCGCGTTGCGAACTGCGAAACGAACCCCGAGATCAGCGCTCCTCGTCGGTCCTGAACTGGCCGCTTCGCACCGAGCCGGGGCTCCAGGCCATGCCCTCGGCCAGCTCCTCGACCCCGACTTCTAGGCAGGCTGCCAGCTTGACCACGGTGTCGAGTCTGGGAATCCGCAAGCCGCGCTCGAGCTGGGAGATCTCGGTTCGGTGTAGCGCCGCCATCAGCGACATCTCCTCCTGGGTGAGGTCGGCGGCACGGCGGTGCCGACTCAGGTTGGCGCCGAAGCGCTCCGCGATCGTCATGGCTGCAGCGAGGCAAAGTGGAGGGCGGCGCGGGTAGGGAGGACCGACTCTCGCTCTCGGCGCAGCAGGCCGCCGCCGACGAGGTCTCGGATCGCGCGCTCGACGTTGTCGGCTTCGCCTCTAGCGAAGTCGCGCAAGATCTCGGCTTCCGTCAGCGCCGTCGGGTGCAGATCGAGGACGACGTCCAGAACCGCCTCTTGGACTTGAGCGTCCTGCTCCACCGTGGTCGCGGCCATGCAGCCGCATGGAGGCTCGGAACTACGCTCTCGGTGCATCGGAAGGTTCCGCCTTTCGGTGCCGGGCCCCGGGGCGTTGGCGCGTCGCCGGGGCCGTTTTCCTCTGTCGCGCGCGAACGTAGGTGGACCGCCAGCGCCTCTCAAGGCCTGGCGTCAAACCTGCCCCCCGGCCTCACGTTGCCCCAGGCGTTGCCCCAGCGCCCTTTTCGGCCTCCCCGTCCGCGCCCAGAACCCCCGCAAACCCGCTCCCCAAGCGGAATCACGTCAACGCGCCTGACAGGATTCGAACCTGTGACCTTCGGTTTCGTAGAACGATCCGGCCCTCTGGCGGCCTGCCGCTCTGGAGAGCCGTTTCCGGCGTAGAAGCCCTGCGAGCAGGCGGTTTCGCCATTCGCCGAAGCACCCCGGCCGATACCGCTCTCCGCCCTTCTTCGCCCTTCTCGGAAGGGCGGAATCGGGGCCATGCATTAGAAGCCCCGAAATGGGGCGAGCACTAGAAGCCCCGAAAAGGCCATCACCCTAGAGACCCCCGGTCGACACAGCCGCGCGACGCTCTCCGCCAGCTACGCCATCCGGGACGCGGTCGTGGTCGCCTTCCTGCCTCGTTGCCTGCAAGCCAGCGAGCGTGGTGCATATCGCGCCTCGCCAGCGGTATCCGAGGCTCCCCGCCCCTACCTGGACCCGGAACCAGCCGACTGCCTTGCCCCCGATAACGGCGAGTCCCTTGGTGGCCCCGAAAGCACCGGTCTTCCTTGCAAGCCCCGGAGGCGGCGACCCTATGTGGCCCTGCCGCCTAGCGGCGTTCCGACCGCGCCCGCGCTTCCGCGCGTTCCCAGCCTTCTTCGAATTCGCGTTCTTCGAGTTCCTTGCAGCCCCAGCCGCCGCCGAATCCCTTTTCGCGAAGGTACTGGCAGTTCTTCCGCCATTCGGCATCCGATTCGGTGCCACCGCTGGCGCTCAGGAGTGCGGCCCCGCCGATCAGCACGGCGACCACGACAACAAGGATCGCGGCGACACGAATCTCTCGCCCGGTCCACTTGTGTCGCTGGAATTTCTTGCCTCGACTCGCCCTCGTTTTTCGGGCGCTGTACTCCTTGTAGAAGTCGTCCATGCGTCGCGCCCGTCAGTGGGTCTTGCGGTTGATTTCCCTGACCTGCCCGAGGATGTTGAAGACACCCCCGCTGTTCCCGATGACCTTGTGGATTTCGCGGAGCTGGGTGTTGATTTCACGAAGGGTCTGTTCGGAGGACAACGAGGCGGTTGCGGTTGGCGCCGTTGAGAACGCTTGCGAGATCTGACCGAAAGCCAAACCTCCGAGGACTCCTACGAGGGCAATGAGGATCGTTGCCGTTGAACGCCGGATCGTGAAAGTCAAGTGCAGCCTCCCGGTATCTGATCGTCTGATGCGAGGCGGAGCTTACCGCTTTGGTTCTAGACCTTTTGGTTATGCCGCCCGACGATCCAGCGCATGGATCAGGCGGTCAAGCGGTTCGGCGCGAACGTCCGGGCGGCGCGCGAGGCGAAAGGCTGGACGCAAGAAGATCTGGCGAGCGCATCCGGCCTAGCGACCGTGCAGGTGTCGCGTGTCGAGCGCGGCGTCCGCGAGATTCGCTTGACCACGCTGCTCCGCCTGGTCACCGCGCTTGAGATCAAGCCGAATCGTCTTCTCGACGGTCTGTACTGAGCGTCAGATGAGGAGCCGGACCGTGCGGACGGCCGCTCGGGTGGCAAAGATGAAATCGCCCTGGCGATGTAGTAGCCCGTCCCGAGCAAGATCGCGAACGACGTTCCTAACAGTGTCCCGGTCGCCAAAGGCAGCGGGATCACGAGCAAACAGCCGGATGACCTCCTCCACGCTGAAGTGCGCCGGGTGTTCGTCAAGGGCCAGTTCGAGGATCACCGACGCCAGTTGATCGTCCTCCGCGACCGGCTCGCCGAGCGCGTCCGGCGAGTTCATCTGCCGCCCTCGCTCGCATCTCTCAGAGGTCGGACGTTGCTCTCCTCCTCGTCCGCGAAGACAGCGTCCAGCGCAGCCGCCAGCGCCTCCTGGGCGGACGGGAGCAGGTGACCGTAGACGTTGAAGGTCGTCTGGATGTCCTTGTGACCCAGGTGCTCTTGGATCGCCTTGGGGTGCGCTCCGGCCGCGATCAAAAGCGAGGCGCAGGTGTGACGAAGATCGTGAAAGCGCAGGCCGTGCTTTTCCGGCGGCAGGACGTAGACGAGACTGCGGGACTCGCACTCGGCGCACATCTCGTCGTCCCTGCGGACCGTTGCGTTGCAGCCTGAGCAATAACCCCGCTGGACCGTCGGCTTGAACTCTCGCACGTACATGTTGTGATGGCGCAGCGCTCCGCCCTCGGGGCTGCGGAAAACCAGCGCGTCGGGACCGCCGTCGAGCGCCGCCAGGTGATCGGTGAACATCTCGACCAGGAACTTCGGCATCCCGACGCGACGGGCCTTCGCCGTCTTGGTCGGGCCGAAGATGTGCCGGCCACTGACGTCCTTCAGCGCGCGCTCGACGTTGAGGGTGCCGTGCAGGAGGTCAATGTCGCGCCGTCGCAGAGCGCCGAGCTCTCCGGCGCGCAGGCCGGTGTAGGCGGCGGTGTAGATCAGCAGCCGGTAGCGCGGTGCGATCGCCTCCGCGAGCGCGGCAACCTCGCTGGCCGAGAGGATCACCCGCTGGTTTATCGCCACAGCCGGGGCGCGCGGAAGGCGCACGGAGTCGCAAGGGTTGGCGAGCAAGTAGCGCCGCTCGACCGCGACCTTCATCACCGCCCGCAGAACGGAGTAGATGCGTCGCACCGTGTTCGCGTGACGCTCGCAAGCAAGCTCGTTGAGCCACTCCTGGATCGCCTCCGGCGTGAGCGCCCCGATTCGGACACCGCTCCAGCGCCGCAGGACGTGCCGGTTGAGGATCGTCTTGTAGCCCGCCTTGGTCTTCGGCTCGAGATCGAGCCAGGTTGCCTCCCAGGCGGCAGCCACGTCCTCGAACATCCGGTGGTGATCCTTGGGGTCGATGTGCTCGCCCCGCTGGATCGCTGCCCGTTGCGACGTCAGCCACTTCTCGGCTTCACGCCGCGTCCCGAACTGCCGCTCGACTTGCTTCTTTCCGCCCCGCGTCGGGTCCGGGTAGCGCGCCCGCCATCGCACTCGGCCGTCCCGGTAGGTCCGCTTGTTGATGTTCATGTGAGCGACCTCGACTCACAGACGAAACTTACTGTGACACTTTTGAGCATTTCAAGAACCGTACCTGAACACACACTCATAATCGACTTTTGACACCCGAATCGGGGCGGAATCGGGGCGGGTGGCTGCCGCGCGGGATGCAATCCAGCTGATAGACCAAAATCGCTCGACACGAACGTCGGTTCCAATAACCGAGTCGTGACGCCAGTTCGAGTGAACTCTGTGGCGAAGTAAGCGAAGTAAGCGAACAAAGGTCATGGGTTGGGCTTCCTCTTAATTCGCTTTCTTCGCTTAGTTCGCGTCGGGGGACTCTTGCTTCCTGGTTCCCTGGCGTACCACCGGGTGGCCGGTCGTCCGCCGGTCGGTTCTTTCTTCGAGCGCACGAGCTGTCGGTCGGCAAGCGCCTGAAGTGCACGGTCAATCTCCCCGGCCGTGCGGTGCCGCCCTGACGCATCGTGGATTTCTTTCAGCCGCAGCCCATCCGGAGCTTCTCGGAGCCGAGCCAATAGGAAGTCGGCAGTGGGATCGCCAAGGGCGGTGCCAAACAAGAGAGCGGCAGAGTCCGCCGCGTAGCGCCAGATGGCAAGCGCAGCCCGTAGATGGCCGGTCGTGACAACCGACTTGCCATCCAGCAGGGCATAGATGACGGCCAAGCGCCGCACCTGAGCCGGGCCTCGCGCGATGACTGCTCCCAGCAAGCCCGGCGGAACGGTGGACAGCTCCTCATATACCTCTTCCCAGATTTTCCAAGCTGCCTGATTGAGGTCCAGCGTTCTGACGTTGCTGTTACGCAGAACCGCGCGTAGGCGATCAACGTAGGGCTTCCAATTCACACTCTCTATGTCGCCCCCACGGGGCAGCGCCTTCGAGCGCTGAGCGTAAATCCAGAGGATGCGATTAGCGAATCCGTTGGCCTGCTCGGTTTCCGTCAACTTGCGCCGCAACTCCTCGGCGGTGATGTGCCCGATCAGGCTCACATGGGCACCGGTGGCGGTCGCGCGGTTGGTCTTGACGAGGGTGTCGAGCTTGCCGCCGTCCCAGGCTTGGCGCAGCACTTGGCTGAGCGTGTTGCCGGTGGCGGCCATTCGCTCCAACACGGATGCCAACTCCGTCTCCACAATGAGCAGTCGCTTGTCATCAACACCGGGGTCGGTGAGGTCCGCCGCAGCACCGCCTCCCTTCTTCTTGCGGGTCTCCTCAATTGGGTCTCGAACCTCCCATATCAAGCCCTCTCCCGAAGATGCGCCGCTCTTGATGCGGTTGGACCACTCCGGGTCCGCTTCCTCTACGAGCCGCCGCGCCTGCCCCCATGAGCTGCCCTTCCTCGCGCTCGCCGTGTCGCCGACGATGGCAACGAACAGATTGCAGCTATGGCGGTCAGCCTCGACTCGAAAGCCAGGACCCCGGCCAATCGCATTTCCAATGGCCGTAAGAAGCTGTGCCAGGATGGCCGCAGGATCGGCCTCCGTGTGCGGCTCGATCTCTCGAACGATCTCTCCGGCGAGTCCGTAGAAGGAATCCTCTCCCAGCGGCACCAGTTCGGACGGGGTTCTCGGCTCCGGCACAGTCCGCACGACTGGTTTCTTTCGCGGGACGCGCTTTCGGCGGCGTGGCTGTGTCTTCCGCTTGGCCGTCATGCGTCCTGCTCCGGCTCGAACGAATGCTTGTCAAGCCAAGCATCCAGCCGGTTCGTGTCAAAACGCAGCCGCGCCGAGCGGCCGGGACCGAGCTTTGCGAACGGGATGCGGCGCTCCTCTACGAGCCGCCGGATGTGCCGTCCGCTGGTTCCAAGGTAGTCGGCGGCGCCAGGAACATCGAGTAGCCGCCTGGGCGCGGTGTTGACCGTTCTCGGGCCACTCATGCCGCGTACTCCAACTGGCGGACGCGGCTGCAAGTCAGGCAGCAAACCCGGCCGTCCTCATCGCGATAGCAGCCGACTTCGGACGAGCAGCCGCATGTGGGCACTGGTCGAAGCTCACGCGGCTCTGCGTTTAGCTTCTCCCGTTTTTCCCGGTCACGCTGTTGCGCCTTGCGGCACCGGGCACAGGTTCTACCCGGCTCCCGAAAAGGCCGATCGCAACTCTCGCAGCGCTTCTCCGCCTTCTCCCCGACGGCTGGCGGGTGGTGATCGCCGTCGGGGTCGGACTCGCCTGAGCCGTCGCCGGAGTCGCCACCGCCGCCCGATGGGGCGCTGCGGCGAGAACCGCGGGTCCGAGATGAGTTTCCACGGGGCCGCCGTGATCGCGAGCGCGGAATTGAGGCGCTGCGGTCCGCGACGATCTCGGCCTCGCATCCTCTGTTGCGCCGCTCGGCCATGCGCGCTTCGCGAGCCTTCCAGTAGGCGGCGGCTGCGCGATCTGCCTCGCCGTCGTAGTAGACGTTTCCCTCGTCGTCTATGAACTTTCGCTGCCAGCCTCGACCAGGGCCGTCGTCTTCTTGGGCACGGCGTTCCTTTTGCGCCTTCTCCATGCGAGCCACAGACCTGAGGCACGCAACCGACCGCATGCGGTCGTCCGGTCCGAAGCGCAGCTCCTCCAGCATGACCATGCAGCGGCCTTCCGCCCTTGCCCTTTCAAAGCGCTGGCGATTCCGGTCGTCCATGCGCTCGGCCTCAATGATCTGCTCCTGGTGCGGCATCGCGCTGAACTCGGCCCGACGATCGGTCTTCATGCCGTTTATGTTGGCACGGCCTGTCACAGGCATTGACGCGCTCCGTGTCCCCTCCTGTCGCCCTTCGCCTAAAATCCGGCCTCTGCGTCGTGGCGGAAGGGCAGATCGGGGCGGGCCATCAAGAGCCACCCAAATGCGAAGCCTCAAAAACCCGCGATTTGCAGGACAAGCGCCCGTAGCTCAGTTGGATAGAGCGTTGGTCTACGAAACCAAAGGTCACAGGTTCGAATCCTGTCGGGCGCGCTCGGACTGCCGGAACGATGGGTTTGGCGCGCGCTGGGGTCCGCCAGTCGCAACGGCTCGTCCAGTGGTCCAGGGGTAGCGCGGCAGAACCGAGAACAGCTAGGATTACCTAGCAATCCATCCGAGGAGGATCCTGCCATGGCGGTCAATGTGGCTGTCAATCTTAAGCTCGCCGCACCTGGCGAGTTCAGCTTTCAGCATCAGCTAGCTCTTCAGGGCCAGGGGGTCGAGCGAGCCACCGATCAACTTCCCATGCCTGGCCGAATCGTTCCGCAGACGTCTAGCGTCATTGCGCCGGGTCTGGTTCGACGGATGCCTGTTCGAGGCGTCCTCCGCTAGATCACTCTTCCTCGTCAGCGTCTACCAGCTTCCAGCAGGCCTCCTTGATAGTGACCTCGGCACCCATGAGCGGCGCTTGGGTCTGCATCGCCTCCTGAACTGCCTGATTCGCGGAGTCCGCAATCTGCTGCTGAAGTGCCTGCATGACCTGCTGTAGAAACTGCTGCACATCCGGCGGCAGTTCCTGCGGGGGCTGTGGAAGCTGGAGGTTCATGTTCATGTTGACGGCAAGTTGCGGAGGCACTTGTCGCTGGGCGCTGATTAGCAAAGTTCCCGAGAACTCATGGAGTCCCCAGGTACTCTCGATTGCTCCAAGGTTGACTGGCTCTTCGTATTGATCACTTGACTCAATCGCCGCTCGTGGATCTATGGGGTCGAGCGTCTTCAACTCGGACTCGTACTCTCGCAATAGAGCCCACATTGCCTTGTCGAGGTCGCCGTCCGCCTGCTTGACGGGGAGGCCCATATCTTCAGCATCCCGGAACCCGATGGCATGGCCGTGGGCGTAGACCCGTTCGGCCAACGTCTCGATGATGGTTGCCATCGTTTGCTCGCTCGCCGGATTCTTTCGAGAGCGCAGCATCTGGCCGGCCACCTCGCGGATATGCGAGTGAGTTCGATAGATCTGTCCCAAGGCCACTGGATCCAGTCGCTCCGCGAGCTTGGCGACGGATGCTGCAAGAGCCGTTTGATCTGAAAGTCCGGCTCGCTCCGTCACGAACTTCACGTAGGCCATGACATCCTCGACGCCTACGTTGTTCTGGCCGCCGGGACCCTGCTGCTCGGTGATCTGCGGGTCAATCGGACCAAGCTCAGCCTGCGGGCCGAGAACAATCTCATCCGCCCCCAAGGCGAGCAACGTTGCCGCGCTGTTGGCCGAGAGAGGGGCCAAGAGGTTCCAGGTCTCGGCGGCGGTCCTGAGAGCCGATGCTATCCGCCAAGGGACATTGATATCGCCGCCGTGGCTGTAGACGAATAGGTCGATCTGATCGACCTTGCCAACGGCTCGAACGTGGTCGTAGAGATACCGAACCGCGTCGTTGCCCATCTGGGCTCCGGCTGGTGCCCGGTCGCCGGTTACATAGGTCAAAACCTTGCTGCCACGCAGCTTCTCGATCTCTTCGATCAGGGTCTTTCGCTTCTCTCGCGACACTGGCTACTCCTCTGGGTAAGGGCGGCGACATCTTTGGGAACAGTCGCAGCCGATCAATCGACAACGTGATGATCGGTGCTAGGTCGGACGGAACCGCTCCCAACATGGCGAAACCCCCGGGTTCCCGCCGGGGGCACGCCGCTACAGTCGATAGATCACGGAAGCAGCGTCGGCAAAGATACGACTGGGGTCGGACGGAAATAGCTCTCTCCGCTCCATGGGAAACTTGGCTATCTAAGCGCCCCGCTCGCCCCGTCCTTTACTGGTCTGCGCCGACCTCGGAAGGGCGGAATCGGGGCGGACGCCCGAATCGCCGGGCCGGTGAAGCTCCCAAAACCCGACAATTACCAGGCAGTTCCTCAGCACAGCCGCCGCAGCGAGCGTCGCCTTCGTAGACCGACGCTCTATCCAACTGAGCTACAGGCGCGTGCCCGGCATCGCGGATGTCCGGCTTGTGGAAGCCGCGATGCGGGAAGCGGCATTCTAGACGGTCAGGGGCGGAGGCCGGCGAGGAGGAGGTCGGCGATCTGGGCGCCGAGCTGCTCGGGGGTGAGAGGGCCGTCGGGGTTGAACCACTTGTAGGTCCAGTTGGCGGCGCCGAGGGCGGTGTTGGCGAAGATGGTCGGGGTGGTGGGGAGGGAGAGCTCGCCGGAGGCGGCGCCGCGGGCGAGGACGTCGAGGAGGGTCTGCTCGTACTCGCGGCGGGTGGCGATCAGGCGGGCCTGGTGGCGGGGCGGCAGCTCGGCCTCCTCCTCGAAGAAGACGCGCAGGAGGTCGCGGTTGCGGCAGGTGTAGGCGACGCGGTCGACGAGGAGCTCGCGCAGGGCCTCGCCGGCGGTGCGGTCGGACTCGGCGATGCGACGGGCGGCGATCACGTTCTCGCGCAGCACCTCCTCGTAGAGCTCGACCAGGATCTCCTCCTTCGAGGCGACGTAGTGGTAGAGCGAGGCCTTGCCCATGCCCAGCGCCTCGGCCAGCTCGCTCATCGTCGTCGCCCGGTAGCCGCGCTCGGCGAAGACCGCGACGGCGGCGGTCAGCAGCTCGCGCCGGCGCGCCTGCTGGCGCAGCGCCACCCGCTGGTCCATCAGCCGCCTCCCCCGCTCCCCCGCCCCGCCATCAGAGGTCCATGCGCTTGGCGAGGATCTCGAGCTGGACCTCGTCGGTGCCGCCGCCGATCCGCAGGATGCGCGCGTCGCGGTAGTGCATCGCCACCGGCGTCTCCTCGATGAAGCCGTAGCCGCCGAACACCTGCAGCGCCTCGTCCACGACGTGCGAGGCGATCCGCGGCGCCACCAGCTTCGCCATCGCCGTCGTGCTCGCCGCCTCCGGGTGACCCGAGTCCCAGCGCGCCGCCGCCTGGTAGGTCAGCGTCCGCGCCGCTTCCAGCTCGGCCGCGGCGGCGGCGAGGCGGTGGCGGATCGTCTGGTGGGTGCTCAGCGGGACCCCGAAGGCGCGCCGCTCGCGAGCGTGGGCGACGGCTTCGTCGAGCGCCGCCTGCCCCAGCCCGACCGCCATCCCGGCCAGCGAGATCCGCTCGACCTGGAAGGCCTCCATGATCTGGTGGAACCCGCGCCCGGCCTCGCCGAGCACCCGGTCGGCAGCGACGAAGCAGTCGTCGAAGACGATCTCGCGGGTGTCGGAGGCGTGCCAGCCGAGCTTCTCCAGCGGCGCGCTCAGGCTCATCCCCTCCGCCCCGCGCTCGACCAGGAAGGTCGTGATCCCGCGGTGCCCCGCCTCCGGATCGGTCTTGGCGGCGACGACGATCACGTCGGCCAGCCCGGCGTTGGTGATGAACATCTTCGTCCCCCGCAGCAGATAGCCGCCCTCGGCCTCGCGCGCGGTCGTCGCGATCCCGGCGACGTCGGACCCCGCCCCCGGCTCGGTCACCGCGATCGCCGCCACGCACTCGCCCGCCAGCAGCGGCCGCAGCCAGCGCTCCTTCTGCTCCTCGTCGCCGAAGTGGGCGAGGTGCGGCCCCGCCATGTAGGAGCTGACCAGCGGCGTGATCGCCAACCCGCCCGAGGCCCGCGCCAGCTCCTCGGAGAGGATCGCCAGCGCCAGCACGCCGCCGCCGCTGCCGCCGTACTCCTCGGGGTGGTTGATGCCGAGCAGCCCGGCCGCCGCCAGCGCCGGCCAGAGGTCGGCCGGGAACGTCCCCGCCGCCTCCGCCTCGCGCACCCGCGGCGCCAGCTCGCGGGCGACGAAGCTGCGGCAGACCTCGCGGAAGTCGCGGTGGTCGTCGTCCAGGTCGAAGCTGGCCGCGACCGCGGCCCCGTCTGCGCTCACTCGCTCTGTCCTCCTCGTTCGATCGTGTCGCGCGCCATCCGCAGCGCCGGTCCATCCACCATCGCGCCCTCGAACTCGACCGCGGCGACGCCGCGCGCCGCCCCCTCCTCCCAGGCCGCGAGCAGCGCCCGCGCCCGCGCGAGCTCCTCCTCGCCGGCGCCGAACGCCGCATTGGCGAGCGGCACCTGCGAAGGGTGGATGCAGAGCTTGCCGCGGTAGCCGAGCGCCCGCCCCGCCGCGGCGTCACGCTCGAAGCCGGCGTCGTCGCGGAAGTCGACGACGACCTGGTCGATCGCGCCGACCCCGGCCAGGCGCGCCGCCAGCGCCACCCGCGAGCGCGCGTAGAGCACCTCCTCGCCGCCGGCGGTGCGGCGGCCGCCGAGGTCGGCGACGTAGTCCTCGGCGCCGAAGTAGGCGGCGGCCGGCGCCGCATCGGCGAGGATCCGCTCGCACTCGGCGACCCCGCGCGCCGACTCCAGCCCGGCGAACACCTCCGCCCCCTCGGGCAGCGCCTCGCGCACCGACAGCAGGTCCGTGACCGCCTCGGCCTTGGGGACGACGACGCCAGCCAGCCCGGGCAGCGCCGCCGCCGCTTCGAGGTCGTCGCGGAACCACTCGCTGCGCGGCGCGTTGACGCGGACGAAGAGACGCGGCCCCGCGCCGACCGAGGCGGCGAGCTCAGGCAGTGCCGCCCGCGCGTCGTCCTTCGCCTCGGCCGGGACCGCGTCCTCGAGGTCGAGGATCGCCGCGTCGGACCCGCTGCGCGCGAGCTTGGCGACGAGGTCGGGTCGGGTCGCGCCGGCGAAGAGGGCGCTGCGCATCACCAATGTTCCTCC
>CAZHLT010000237.1:0-2872 GCA_964533285.1 uncultured Conexibacteraceae bacterium
GGCGCCGCGATCGCCGCCGACGCGCTGGCGATGCTGGAGGTCGACGCCGGCGGCCTCGACCGCGCCGACCGCGCCCTGCTCGACACCGTCGCGACCAAGTTCGGCGGCGGCCCGGTCGGCCTCTCGACCCTGGCGATCGCGATCGGCGAGGAGCAGGACACGATCGAGGACGTGCTCGAGCCCTACCTGCTCCAGCAGGGGATGCTGAAGCGCACCCCGCGCGGCCGCGTGCTCACCCAACGCGCCTACGAGCACCTCGGCCTGCCGACGCCCGAAGGTGCGGCGAGCCTCTTCTAGCGCCGTCCTCTAGCCTGTCGCACATGGCGTTCTTCATCTGCCCGAACTGCGGTCACCGCGAGTCCGGAGGCGACCGCACCGCCGGCTTCAGCGCGCGGCCGAAAGGCTGTTCGAAATGCGGCTTCGGGTTCGTATTCGAATTACTCGACGATTATTATCCGGCCCCTAATGCCGCATTCTTCGTGTGCGATCAGCAGGGGCGGGTCCTGGACGCCGGCAAAGGGAGCTTCGAGTTGACCGGTTTGACCGACGAGGACGTGATCGGGCGACCGGTCAGCGAGGTCCTCGGCCTCGCCTGGGTCGACGCCGGCGACGGCGGCAGGGGCGCCGACAGCAACCGCGACGGCGTCACCGACCCGATCGAGACCTCGCTGGAGTGGGGCGTGCGCTCGCTCGGCAAGCGGGTCTCCGTCAACGCCGAGGGCGATCTCCCCGCTCACGCCGTGGCTGACGTCTTCCCGGCCTACGACGACGACGGCGGCCTGCTGCTCGTCCTCACTCCGGAGGGCTGAGGGGCGATGGGCTCGAGGCGGCGGCACCTCTTCGTCCTGCTCTTCGTCGTCGGCCTCGTGATCGCCTCGGTGGCGATCATCGCGCAGAAGGAAACCCAGCTCGGCCTCGACCTGCAGGGCGGCCTCGAGCTGGTCTACGAAGGGCAGCCGACCGAAGAAGGCGGGGAAGTCAGCGGCAGCGACATCGAAGACTCGATCTCGATCATCGAAAAACGGATCAACAAGCTCGGCGTCTCCGAGTCCGAAGTCGCCCGCCTCGGCGACACCAACATCACCGTCGCGCTGCCGGGGATCACCGACCCCGAACGCGCCGCCGAACAAGTCGGCAGCACCGCCCAGCTCTACTTCTACGACTGGGAGCCGAACCTGGTCGGCCCCGAGCGCGCGATCGCCGGCCAGCCGGGTCGCGAAGCGCCGTCGAAACTGATCAAAGAATCGGAAAAACGGTGGACCGAAGCGGGCCGCAACCCGAAAAGCCGCGAGAACCAGGAACTGATCTACAGCGGCGCCTACCCGAACGCCTTCACGGCGGCGCAGTTGGCCTCCGAACAGGAGGCGATCGAACCCTGCGACGAATGCTCGGTGAGCAGGCCGCGCTACTACCTGTTCGAAAAGGACGCCCCGCACAAACTGCTGTCCGGCCCCGAGTTCAAGGAAAAGGACCTCTACGTCAGCCCGACCGGGGAGGAGATCCCGAAAGACGGCATCGTCGTCGAAGTCCCGACCGGCTACGTCCTCGTCTCCGAGTACCCGAGCGACGAAAACGGCAGCTTCGACACCACCGCGCAGCCCGGCTGGTGGGTGATCAAGGACAAGCCGGCGCTCTCGGGCGGGGACATCACCAACCCCGAACAGACCTACGCGCCGACGACCAACGAACCGATCGTCAGCTTCGAATTCACCGACCAGGGCCAGGACGCCTTCCACGAAGTCACCCGCCGGATCGCCCAGCGCGGCCAGGCCAACGCGATCGGCGCCCCCACTACCGCCGAAGCGGCGGCGCTCTCCGGCCACTTCGCGGTCGTCCTCGACAACGAAGTCCAGTCGCGGCCGATCATCAACTTCAAAGAAAACCCGGACGGGATCGACGGCCGCAACGGCGCCCAGATCTCGGGCGGCTTCAACAACCCCGACGGCCTCAGCCAGGCCCAGGAACTGGCGACGACGCTGCAGATCGGCGCCCTGCCGATCAACCTCAAACTGATCAGCGAGACGCAGGTCTCGGCGACGCTCGGCACGCAGGCGCTCCACGACGGCGTCAAGGCCGGGATCATCGGCCTCGCCCTCGTCGTCATCTTCCTCCTCGTCTACTACCGCTTCCTCGGGCTGATCGCGTCGATCGCGCTCGCCGCCTACGGGGTGATCTTCTTCGCCCTGATCAACCTGATCCCGATCACCCTGACGCTGCCGGGGATCGCCGGCCTGGTGCTGACGATCGGCGTCGCCGCCGACTCGAACATCGTCATCTTCGAGCGAATAAAGGAGGAGGTGCGGGCGGGGCGCGCGATGTCGAGCGCGATCGCGGCCGGCTACAAACGCGGGATCGCGACGATCATCGACGCGAACGTCGTCACCCTCCTCACCGCCTTCATCCTCTTCGTCCTGGCGACCGCCGGGGTCAAGGGCTTCGCCTTCACCCTCGGTGTCGGCACGATCGTCTCGCTGCTGACCGCGGTCGTCTTCACCCAGGCGCTGCTCGGCAGCATGAGCCGCTCGCGGCTGCTGCGCTCGCCCAGCGCGCTCGGCGCCGGCGGCAAGGGCAAACAGTGGCACTTCGACTTCATGGGCGCCAGCCGCTGGTTCTTCTCGATCTCCGGCGTCATCCTCGTCATCGGTGGCCTGGCGCTGGCGACCAAGCAGCTCAACTTCGGCATCGACTTCGAGTCGGGCACGCGGATCACCGTCGCCCTGGAGAAGCCGACCGACGAGGAAGGCGTACGCGAAAGCCTCGACGCGGTCGGGGTCAGCGGCGAGGAGGTCCAGCAGGTCTCCGACCCGGTGCTCGGCGACAACGTCTTCCAGATCCAGTCGAACGAGCTGGAACCCGAAGAGGTGAAGGAAGC
>CAZHLT010000238.1:0-1483 GCA_964533285.1 uncultured Conexibacteraceae bacterium
CGGCTAGGAGGGTTTGGCGAAACCCCCGCGCGCGAGTTTCGCCAAACCCTCCTCCTAACCGCATCTAGACGCTGACCGCGCGGGTGAACGAGCGGCGCTCGCCGAGCAGCTCGTTCTGCGCCGCCGAGTAGTAGGTCGCCAGCGCCTCGTCCTGCGGCGTCGCCTCGATCCGGTCGAGGATCGGCATCGTCTGCTCGAACAACGTCCAGCCGTAGGCCAGCGCCCGCGCGTAGACGTCCTCGACCTCGTCGCGCTCGGGGTAGATCGAGTAGCTGAGCTGGGCGACGATCGGGCCGTCGTCGATCCCCGGCGTCACCTCGTGCAGGGTCACCCCGTGGCTGCGCTCGCCGTTCTTCAGCGCCCAGTTGATCGGCGAGACGCCGCGGTAGCGCGGCAGCGGCCCGTTGTGGAGGTTGAGGACGCGACCGCAGCGGGCGATGAAGGCGGCGCTGAGGATGCGGTCGTAGAAGACCGAGACGGCGAGGTCGGCGAGCGGCCCCTCCCCCGCCCCGTCGAGGTCGGCAAAGTCGCCGCTGGCGAGGGCCGGCACCCCCCGCGCCGCCGCCCAGTCCGCCAGCGACTCGGTCCAGCTCGGCTCCGGCACGACCGGGACGACGGCGTCCAGGCGCCACCCCTCGGCGGCGAGGAACCACTCCCCCACCCGCGCCGCCAGAGGACCCTTGCCGAGCACCACCGCGCTGCGCTCGACCACTAGTTCACACCCCGCCGCAGCAGCACCGCCGGCAGCGTCCGCAGCATCAGGCTGACGTCGCTCCACAGCGACCAGTTGGTGACGTAGAGGTAGTCGAGTTTGATCATTTCCTCGAACGGGATGTTGGTCCGGCCGAGCACCTGCCAGAGGCCGGTGATGCCCGGCGTCAGGTCGATCCGGCTGCGGCGCCAGCCCTGCAGCTGGCGGTCCTCGTCCTCGACGATCGGCCGCGGCCCGACCAGGCTCATCTCGCCGCGCAGGACGTTCCACAGCTGCGGCAGCTCGTCGATGCTGGTGCTGCGCAGGAAGCGGCCGACGCGGGTGATCCGCGGGTCGTGGTCGAGCAGCAGCCAGCCCGGGTCCTTGCTCTGCGCCAGCAGCTCGGCCCGCCGCTGCTCGGCGTCGACCACCATCGTCCGCAGCTTCAGCAGCCGGAAGCGGCGGCCCGAGCGCCCGATCCGCATCTGCCGGAAGCAGACCGGCCCGGGCGAGTCGAGCTTGATCGCGACCGCGGCGACGGCGAGCACCGGCGCCGCCAGGAGCAGCAGCACGCCGGCGCCGACCACGTCCATCGCCCGCTTGAGGAAGCGCGAGGAGCGCGGCAGCACCGGCGGCGTGATCCCCAGCACCGTCACCCCCTGGACGTCGTCGAGCTCGACCGAGGAGCCGAGCGCGTCGAACAGCTTCGGCAACACACTGAGCTTGACGCCGAGCTCGCGGCAGCGGCAGAGCAGCTCGAACAGCTCCTCGTCGGCGTAGTCCTGCTGGGAG
>CAZHLT010000239.1:0-6214 GCA_964533285.1 uncultured Conexibacteraceae bacterium
TAGGCGGCGACCGCGTCGTCGACATGGAGGAAGTCGCGCTCGGGGCTGCCGTCGGTGCGGATCCGCGGCGGGCGACCGTCGAGCACGGCGACCGCGGTCTCCGGGATCAGCCGCGAGAAGTTGAGGTCGCCGCCGCCGTAGATGTTGGCGAACCGGGTCACGGCCAGATTCAACCCGTAGGAGCGGGCGTAGCTGCGGGCGATCACGTCGGCCGCCGCCTTGCTGGCGTCGTAGGGCCCGGCGGCGCGCAGCGGGAAGTCCTCGCGGTAGGGCAGCTCCGGGCTGGCGCCGTAGGCCTTGTCGGAGGAGGCGAAAACGACCCGCTCGACGCCGGCCTCGCGGCAGGCTTCGAACAGGTTCCAGGCGCCGCGGACGTTGGTTTCGAGCGTCTCCAGCGGCGCCTCGCGGGCGACGCCGACGATCGTCTGCGCCGCCAGGTGGAAGACCGCGTCGCAGCCGGCGACCGCCGCCGCCACACCCTCGGCGTCGCGCAGGTCGGCCTCGACCACTTCGACCTCGCCGCGGATGCCGAGCAGCTCCAGACCCGAGCGCCGGGGCCGCCCGAGATCGGTCAGCCGCGGCTCGGGCCGGTCGAGGACCCGCACCGCGCCGGCCTCCGCCAGCAGCGCCCCGGTCAGGTGGGAGGCGACGAAGCCGTGGGCGCCGGTGACGAGCGCGCGCCTCACGCGGTCTGGGCCCCGGCGGCGTCCCAGACCCGCCACGGCGCCGCGCCGGCGGCCCAGAGGTCGTTGAGGACCACCGCGTCCTTGTAGGTGTCCATGCAGTCCCAGAAGCCCTCGTGGCGGAAGGCGCGCAGCTCGCCGGCGGCGGCGAGCCGGGCCAGCGGCTCGCGCTCGAGCACGCTGTCGGCGTCCAGGTGGGAGAGGACGCCGGGCTCGCAGCAGAGGAAGCCGCCGTTGATCCAGCGCTCGCTGCGCGGCTTCTCGACGAAGCCGGCGACGCGGTGGCCGTCGAGCTCGGCGACGCCCCACTGCAGCTCGGGGCGGACGACGGTCATCGTCGCCAGCGCCCCGCCCTCGCGGTGGAAGGCCAGCAGCGCGGCCAGGTCGACGTCGGCGACCCCGTCGGCGTAGGTGAGGCAGAAGGTCCCACCGACCAGCCGCTCGCCGAGCGCCGCGACCCGCCCCCCGGTCGGCGTGTCGAGGCCGGTGTCGACGCACTCGACCGCGACCCCGTCGGGCCAGCGCTGCGCCGCCGCGAACTCGGCCACCGCCTCGCCCAGGTACCCGGTCGCGAGCAGGAAGCGGTCGAAGCCCTGCGCCGCGTAGATCCGGACCACGTGCCAGACGATCGGCCGGCCGCCGATCTCGACCAGCGCCTTCGGCACCGACTCGGTCCGCTCCCGCAGCCGCGTCCCCCGCCCCCCGCAAAGAATGACTACCGGCGGTTTTCCCATCTTCAGCTCCTGAGAGGGGATGTGGCCAAGCAGATCAAGGACGCAGGGAGCGCTGCGTGCTCTGCACGCAAGCGACTGAAGACGCCGATATGCGCCGCGCCACAGCCCCTCTCAGCCGCCGGCTACTGCGGGGAGGATCGTGATCTCGTCCCCGTCGTTGATCCCGGTGTCGAGGCCCTGCTGGAAGCGGATGTCCTCGCCGGAGACGTAGACGTTGACGAAGCGGCGCAGGTCGCCGTCCTGGGTGATCCGCTCGCGCAGGTCGCCGTAGGTGTCGAAGACGGCGTCGAGCACCTCGCCGACGGTCGCGCCCTCGACCTCGACCTCGGCCTCCCCCCCGGTCGCGGCGCGCAGCTGGGTCGGGATCTTCACGGTAACGCTCATCTACGCAACTACCTCCTGGCTGAACTCCGCCTCGAAGCTCTCGAGGCGCGGATCTATCTCGTGCATCTGGAACGTATCGCGCACGGCGTCCAGGGTCTTCAGACCCTCGCCGGTGATGTAGACGACGACACGTTCGCCAGCGCCCAGCTCGCCGCGTTCGGCGAGCTTGCGGAGGACGCCGACGGTGACGCCGCCGGCGGTCTCGGTGAAGATCCCGGTCGTCTCCGCCAGCAGCCGGATCGCGCTGCGGATCTCGTCGTCGCTGACCGCGTCGACGGCGCCGCCGGTGCGGCGGGCGTGCTCGATCGCGTAGGGGCCGTCGGCGGGGTCGCCGATCGCCAGGCTCTTGGCGATCGTCTCCGGGCGCTGCGGCTTGCAGACTTCCCAGCCTTCGGCAAAGGCGGTGGCGACCGGGCTGCAGCCCTGCGCCTGGGCGCCGTTGAAGACCGGCAGCTCGCCGCTGACCAGGCCGAGGTCGAGCCAGTCCTGGAAGCCGCGGCCGAGCTTGGTGAACAGCGAGCCGGAGGCGATCGGGGCGACGACGCGGTCGGGCAGCGACCAGCCGAGCTGCTCGGCGGTCTCGTAGGCAAGCGTCTTCGAGCCCTCGGCGTAGTAGGGGCGCAGGTTTACGTTGACGAAGGCCCAGGGGCGGGTCTCGGCCAGCTGCGTGCAGAGCCGGTTGACGTCGTCGTAGTTGCCGCGGACGCCGACCAGGTTGGTGCCGTAGACGCCGGTCGCCAGCAGCTTCTGCTCCTCGAGGTTGGCCGGGACGAAGACGTAGGACTCGAGGCCGGCGGCGGCGGCGTGGGCGGCGACCGCGTTGGCGAGGTTGCCGGTCGAGGCGCAGGCGACGGTCTCGAAGCCGAGCTCCTGCGCTTTCGCGACGGCGACGGCGACGACCCGGTCCTTGAACGAGTGGGTCGGGTTGGCGGCGTCGTTCTTGATCCAGATCTCGGCGTCGACCTCGAGCCGCTCGGCCAGCCGGTCGGCGCGCACCAGCGGCGTCATCCCCGGCTCCAGCGGGTCGTTGGGCCGGCCCTCGAAGGGCAGGAAGTCGGCGTAGCGCCAGATCCCCTGCGAGCCGGCCTGGATCCGGCGCTTGACCTCGGCCGCCCCCAGCCCGCTGTAGTCGTAGGCGACCTCGAGCGGGCCGAAGCAGTGTTCGCAGACGTAGTTGGCACCCAGCTCCGCCGGGGTGCCGCACTCCTTGCACTTCAGGGTTTCAACTGGCATCCGATCCTCTTTCCTTCAAAAAAACCTCCGCCACGTGGGGGCAGAGGTCCGATCGGACGTCCCCCACATCTTTCAGGCCCGCTTCGCGACCTGCTGGAGTTGGCACCTCCCTTCGAGCCATGACGGTCGAAGTGGTTGCCGGGGCTTCACTGGGCCAGTCCCTCCACCCCTCTAGATGTGGCGCTTATGTATGGGACAAGCCTACCAGGCACCCCCGAGGCCTTCGCGCGCGGGCCGGGCGGCTAACCTAGGTTTCACGATGACGCCGCTGCACCCCGAGATGATGGGACCGCCCGATGCCGAACCTTCCGAAACCACGGCTGCGGCGGGCCGGCCGGCGTCGCGACCTGATCGGGCCCGAACCGCCGCCTGAGCCCCAGACCCCGAACGTCGAGCAGATCGACGGTCTCGGCCTGCGCTGGATCAACATCGAGCGCCCCGGCTCGCTGGAGCGGGCCTGGCTCGAGGAGCACTTCGAGTTCCACGCCCTCGACCTCGAGGACGTCCTCTCGCGCAACCAGCGGCCGAAGATCGACGTCTACGACGACTACCTCTTCATCGTCCTCCACCTGCCGGTCTTCGACCGCGCCGCCGGCCGCCTCGGCACCGGCGAGCTCGACCTCTTCGTCGGTTCCGACTACCTGGTCTCGATCCCCAACCAGCCGCTGCAGCCGGTCGAGTACCTGTTCGAGCGCTGCCGCGCCAAAGAGGAGCTGCGCGACCAGCTCTTCTCGCGCGGCTCCGGCTACCTGCTCTACCGGCTCGTCGACGACAGCTTCGACTACTGCTTCCCGATGCTGCGCAAGATCGGCAACAAGCTCGACGCGCTCGAGGACGACATCTTCGAGGAACGCGCCGACGAGGTCGTGCGCGACATCTCCAACGTCAAGCAGGAGATCATCAACTTCCGCAAAGTGATCCGGCCGCAGCGGCCGGTGCTGCGCGACCTGGAGAAGGTCAAACAGCGCTACCTGGCGACCGACCTCGACCTCGAGATCTACTTCGACGACATCATCGACGCCCACGAGCGGATCTGGGACATCCTCGAGAACTACAAGGAGGTCGTCGAGGCGCTCGCGGAGACCAACGAGTCGGTGATTTCCCACCGCCTCAACGACATCCTCCGCGTGCTGACCTCGATCAGCGTCGTGATCCTGCCGCTGACCCTGATCGCCAGCATCATGGGGATGAACACCTGGGTCCCCGACCAGGGCGAGGAGGCCGGCTTCTTCATCGCCCTCGCCGTCATGGCCGTGATCCTCGTCGGCCTCGTCTTCTACTTCCGCCGCCGCCGCTGGCTCTAGCCGGTCGATCCCACGCCCAACCACCTGAAGGCCGTGGTTGAGCTTTGCCGCCCTATCCGCGACGAAGCTCAACCAGCCGACTGGATGCTCCCGGCTGCGGTGGGCGGGCCAACGCACCCGAGGGCAGGCAGGTGCGCCGGCCCGCCCGCCTCGAGCCCCGCCCAAGACTCGTGGTTCCTTTGTCCGGAATGGGAGGACAAAGGAACCACCCGATTGGCGGTAGGGCCAGTCTCTCCATCCCGCGGTTCCTTTGTCCGCCACCAGGCGGACAAAGGAACCGCGGGATGCGCTGCCGTGCCTGCCAGAACCGCCATCCGCCGCCGCAACCGCGCTCGCCCCTTCATCTTCTCCCCCCCTCGTCTCCTTCAGCCTGCGCAGAGGCTCGCGCTCCGCGCGGCCGCCGTCAATACGGCAGCCGCCGTATCCGGTCGCCGCCGGCCGCCGAATAGGATGGGTCGCCTGTGGCCAATTTCCGGATCTGGGCGCCCTGGCGCCTCGCCTACGTGAAGGACGCGTCCAAGGACATCGAGGAGCAGTGCATCTTCTGCGCGAAGCCCCGCGCGGACGATGACGAGGCGAACCTGATCGTCCACCGCGGCGAGCGCAGCTTCGTGATCCTCAACCTCTACCCGTACACCAACGGGCACCTGATGGTCGCCCCCTACGACCACATCGCCCGCCTGCAGGAGCTGCCGGCGGCGACGCTGGCGGAGATGATGGGCTTCGCGCAGCGGGCGATGGACCGGCTCGAGGCGGTCTACCAGCCGCACGGCTACAACGTCGGCTTCAACCAGGGGCGGGTCGCCGGCGCCGGGGTCGAGCACCACATCCACATGCACGTCGTCCCCCGCTGGGCCGGCGACAACAACTTCATGCCGGTGATCGCCGACACGAAAGTGATGCCGCAGACGATCGAGCAGAGCTACGCAGCGCTGAAGGGAGCCGAGTGGTGAGCGAGCGGTCCCCCCTGGCACCGCCGGGGATCTTCAAGGCCTACGACATCCGCGGCCTCTACGGCAGCGAGATGGACGAGACGACCGCGCACGCGATCGGCCGCGCCTTCGCCCGGGTGCTGGCGCGGCTGCGCGGCAAGCAGCCGAGCGAGCTGCGGGTCGGGCTCGGCCGCGACATGCGGCTGACGGCGCCGGCGATGGCGGCCGAGCTGCGCGACGGCCTGATCTTCGAGGGGGCGAGGGTGCTCGACGCCGGCATGGTCGCAACCGAGATGCTCTACCACCTGGTCGGCTCGCGCGAGCTCGACGGCGGCGCAATGGTCACCGCCTCGCACAATCCGAAGGCCTACACCGGGGTGAAGCTGCTGCGCGAGGGGGCGCTGGCCCTCTCCGGCGACGCCGGGATCGGCGACGTCCGCGCCGAGATCGAGGCCGGGCTCGGCCACGCGCCCGGCGGCGGCTCCTTCGAGGAGGTCGACGTCTGGGACGAATTCCGCGCCCACGCGCTCTCCTTCATCGACCCCGACGCGGTGCGGCCGATGAAGGTGGTCGTCGACGGCGGCAACGGGATGGCCGGGCCGATGGTCGGCCCGATCCTCGACCGCCTCGGGCTCGACCTCGAGCGGATGTACTTCGAGCCGAACGGCGAGTTCCCCGACCACGAGCCGAACCCGCTGCTGCCGGAGAACCGGCGGATGATCATGGACCGGGTGCGCGAGTCCGGCGCCGACCTCGGCATCGCCTGGGACGGCGACGCCGACCGCTGCTTCTTCATCGACGGCAGCGGCGAGTTCTGCGACGGCGACTTCATCTGCGCCCTGCTGGCGCGCTCGGTCCTGCGCAAGAACCCGGGCGCGACGATCCTCTACGACCCGCGCTCCAGCCGCGCCGTGCCCGACCTGGTCGCCGCCGAGGGCGGCCGC
>CAZHLT010000240.1:0-7891 GCA_964533285.1 uncultured Conexibacteraceae bacterium
GGCGGACGGCGTCCTCGAGGTCGGCGCAGCGGACCAGCGGCACGTCGGCGACCGTGACCGGCTCCAGCTCGGTCGCCATTCGCTCGGCGGTTTCGCCGATCAGGTAGCAGGCGGCGCAGTGGGCGACGATCGGCCCGACCAACGGCGCGAACGGCTCGCCCTTCTCGCTGCCGCCGAGGATCGCCTGGACGCCGCCGGGGAAGGCCGAGATCCCGACCGCCGCCGAGGCGACGTTGGTCGCCTTCGAGTCGTTGACGAAGCGGACGCCGTCGAGCTCGGCGACCGGCTCGAGCCGGTGCGGGACGCCGCCGAAGCTGCGCAGTCCGGCGCGCACCGCCTCGCGGTCGATCCCCAGCGCCAGCGCCGCGGCGGCAACCGCCATCGCGTTCTGCAGGTTGTGCTCGCCGGGCAGGCCGAGCTCGGCGACCTCGAGCAGCGGCTCGGAGTCGTAGAAGATCGTGCCGTCGACGACGGCGACCTCGCAGTCGGGGCCGGCGCCGTGGCCGAAGGAGACGCGGCGGGCGCAGCCGCCGAGGTCGACCCCGGCCAGCTCCGGCTCGTCGGCGTTGTAGACGGCGACGTCGTCGTTGCCCTGGTTGGCGAAGATCCGCAGCTTCGCCTGGCCGTAGGCGGCGAGGTCGCCGTGGCGGTCGAGGTGGTCGGGGGCGAGGTTGAGGAAGACCGCGCACTCGGGGGCGAAGTGGCTGGTGTCCTCGAGCTGGAAGCTGGAGGCCTCGCAGACGATCGTCGCCGCGGGGTCGACCGCGCCGACCAGGTCGGAGAGCGGCGTGCCGACGTTGCCGGCGACCGCGACCGGCTCGCCGGCCTCGCGCCAGACGTGGCCGAGCCACTCGACCGTCGTCGTCTTGCCGTTGGTGCCGGTGACGGCGAGGAAGCGGTTGGGGAGCGCCCGCCAGGCGAGCTCGAGCTCGCCGACGACCTCGATCCCGCGTTCGCGGGCAGCCGCGATCACCGCCGCCTCCCGGGGCACCCCCGGGCTCTTGACGACGGTCTTCGTCACCTCGAGCTGCGCCAATCCATCCGTATCCAGTGCGACTTCGACGCCGGCCGCGGCAAGTCCTCCCGCCCCCTCGGGATGGGCGGAATCGACCGCCCGCACGGTCTCCCCCCGCGCCGCCAGCAGCCGCGCCGCCGCCTGCCCCGAGCGGGCCAGGCCGACGACCAGGAACGGCCCCGGCGGCAGCGGCGGCCGGATCTCCTTCACGGGCAGCAAGTTCACATAACGATGATTCCGCCTGCGCCCCGCGACCCCTGCCAGGTCGTGATTCCTTTGTTGCGCCAGGCGCAACAGAGGAACCGCGCAACGGGGGTCCGCCACGACGCGGCGGGTCGTGGTTCGCTGGTTGCGGGAGGAGCAACAAAGGAGCCGCGGGTTGGGAGGCTGGTGCGTCAGGGCACCGGGGGACGACCGCGGCGGCGGCGAAACGCCCAGGCGAGCGCGACGGAACCGATCGCGCCTGAGCCGACCAGACCGTGGGCGCCGGCCACGGCGGCGACCGTCAACAAGGCGGTTACGGCGACGTCGGCGAGCAGCAGGCGCAGGCGCTCGCCGGGGCGGGACTCGATCTCGGCGGCACGGGCGCGAACGAGCTGCGCCTGCGCACGGATCAGCTCCTCGCTCGCGCGTTCGCGGCTGTGGTCGGCGCTCAACCCACCCCCTCGCTTCGCCGGCGCTGAATACGCGGCACTGGTGCGTACACGCTTCGACGCTACCCGCGAACCGGCAGCGGGTCAATGCGCAAAATATCCAAATTAATTTGCGTGGTGCATTTCATCGTACTGGTGCATGCGCGCGCATCAATGCGAGCGCACGCACCGGTCAGGCGGGGCCTGCCGCCGAGACTCAGCGGCCGATCGACTGCTGGTACAGGGTGAAGCCGATGCCCGAGCAGACCGCGGCGATGATCCAGAAGCGGAGCATGATCTTCGTCTCCGACCAGGCCATCATCTCGAAGTGGTGGTGCAGCGGCGCCATCAGCAGGACGCGGCGGCGGAAGGTTTTGAAGGCGAAGACCTGGAGCAGGACCGAGAGCGCCTCGATCACGAAGATGCCGCCGATGATGATCAGCAGGACCTCGGTCTGGGTCATCACCGCCAGCGCCCCGATCGCGCCGCCGAGACCGAGCGAGCCGGTGTCCCCCATGAAGATCGAGGCCGGGAAGGCGTTGTACCAGAGGAAGCCGATACAGGCGCCGACCAGGCAGGCGGAGAGCAGCGCCAGGTCCTGCTGCTCGCCGGCGATGAAGGCGATCGCCGTGTAGGTGAGGAGGACGATCGCGCAGGAGCCGGCGGCGAGGCCGTCGAGCCCGTCGGTCAGGTTGACACCATTGGAAGTCCCGGCGATGACGAGGAAGACGAGGACGAAGTAGAGCACCGGCCCGAGGTGGAGGCTGGCGTCGCCGATGCGGAACTGGAGCACCGGCTCGAGCCCGACCTCGTGCCGCGCCACCCACCAGAGCCCGAGCGCCAGCAGCAGCTGGCCGAGCAGCTTCCAGCGCCCGGAGAGCCCGAGCGAGCGCCGTTTGACGATCTTGATGTAGTCGTCGGCGAAGCCCAGCGCGGCGCAGCCGAGGGCGACGCCGAAGACGGCGAGGCTCTGCGGGTCACGGTCGGAGAGGACGAGGTAGGGGACGCAGATCGAGGCGAAGACGATCAGGCCGCCCATCGTCGGCGTCCCAGCCTTGGTGTGGTGACCCTGCGGCCCCTCCTCGCGGATGTTCTGGCCGAACTCGCGCACCCGCAGGTATTCGATGAATTTGGGGCCGAGGAAGATGCAGATCAGCATCGCCGCCATCGCCGCGATGAGGACGACGCCCATGTCAGGCGACTCCCATCAGACCAGCTCCGGCAGGATCTCGGCGACCTGCTCCATCCCGACCGAGCGCGAGCCCTTGACCAGGACCGCGTCGCCGGCATCCAGCCGCGCCGCCAGCAGCTCCGCCGCCTCGCCGGGGTCGGCGACCAGCTCGTCGGGGTCGTACTCGCGCGCCGCCTCGCCGACGCCGATCACGAGGTCGATCCCGTGGGCGCGAGCGTGCTCGCCGATCTCGCGGTGGTAGCCGGGGGCGTCGCTGCCGAGCTCGGCCATTTCGCCGAGCACGGCGACGGTGCGGGGCGCGCCGAGGCTGGCGAGATGGTCGAGCGCCGCGCGCATCGACACCGGGTTGGCGTTGTAACAGTCGTTCACGAGGACGATCCCGTCGCCGAGCTCGAGCCGCTCGCCGCGGAAGCTGGAGAAGCCTATGCTGGCAGCGCCGTCGGCCATCTCCTCGAGGTCGGCGCCGAGGCCGACGCCGGCGGCGACGGCGGCCAGGGCGTTGGTCAGGTTGTGCGCCTCGGTGAAGGGGAAGTGGAAGAGCTGGGAGCCGGCCGGGGTCGCGATCAGCGCTTCGGTGACGCCTTCCAGCCGCCGCACCTCGGTCGTCTCGACGTCGCCGCCGGGCCCGAAGCGCAGCGTCCGCAGGCCCTCGCGGCGCAGGTGCGACTCGAGCTCGCCGGCATCGACCGGGACGACCGCGACGCCGCCCGCGGGCAGCGCGTCGAGGATCTCGGCCTTGGCGGCGGCGATCGCCGCGACCGAGCCCAGCAGCTCGATGTGGACCGGGCCGACGTTGGTGATCACGGCGACGTCGGGCTCGGCGATCGCCGCCAGCTCGGCAATCTGGCCGGCGCCGCGCATCGCCATCTCCAGCACCAGCAGCTCGGTGTCGTCGGGGGCCTCGAGCACGGTCAGCGGCAGCCCGATCTCGGTGTTGAGGTTCTCGCGGTTGGCGTGGACCCGGCCCGGCAGCAGCGAGCGGGCGATGTCCTTGACCGAGGTCTTGCCGACCGAGCCGGTGATGCCGAGCACCCGCGCCCCCAGCGCCCGCCGCTGCGCCCGCGCCAGCGCCTGCAGAGCCGCCAACGGCTCCTCCGCCCCAAACACCCACCCGTGGCAGTCATTTCTCACGCTATCGAGGGAAAAGCTCTGCCACGCCGGGGAGTCGGGGGCGCTCGGGGCGTTCGCGGCGTTCGCGGCGGCAGCGGCGGCGCGGGCGTGTTCGGGGCGGGCGAGGACGCCCCAGGCGCCGGCCGCGAGCGCGACGGCGGCGAACTCGCCGCCGTCGCGGTTGGCGCCGGGGAGGCCGAAGAAGAGGTCGCCGGGGCCGCTCTCGCCGGAGGCGATCGTCGCCCGCCGGGGCGGCTCCGGGGCGCCCTCGGCCAGCACCGCGGCGCCGGCCGCGGCGGCGATCTGCTCGCCGGTCAGCTTCACGCGACGATCACCGTCCCGCCGGGCCTCACGCCGCGGCCCCCGCGCCGGCCAGCCGCCGCAGCTCCTCGCGGGCGACGGCGCGGTCGTCGAACTCGATCCGCCGGCCGCCCTCGAATTCCTGATAGGTCTCGTGCCCCTTGCCGGCGATGACCACCGTGTCGCCGGGCTCGGCCCGCGCCAGCGCCAGCGCGATCGCCGCCCGGCGGTCGAGCTCGACCGCGACCGCCGCCGCCTGCCCCTCCGCCCCGGCCGCGACTTCAGCGGCGATCGCCGCCGGCTCCTCCGAGCGCGGGGTGTCGGAGGTGACGACGGCGAGGTCGGAGAGCTCGCCCCCGGCTCGCCCCATCTTCGGCCGCTTGTCGCGGTCGCGATCGCCGCCGGCGCCGAAGACCACGATCAAGCGGCCGCCGGCGCCGGTCAGCCGCCGCGCCGCCCGCAGCACGTTCTCGATCGAGTCCGGCGTGTGCGCGTAGTCGACGAGGACGGCGAACCCCTGCCCCTCTTCGACCGGCTCCAGCCGGCCCGGCACCCGCGCCGCGGCGGCGAGGCCGCCGGCCGCCTCCTCGGGCTCGACCCCGAGCGCCAGCGCCGCCACGTAGGCGCCGAGCGCGTTGGCGACGTTGAAGTCGCCGGGCAGGGCGGTCTGCAGCTCGCGGCCGCCGACCGTGAAGGCGGCGCCGGCGGCGTCGAAGCTGACGTCGGTCGCGCTGTAGTCAGCCGCGGCGCCGGCGGCGGAGAAGGTGAGACACTCGATTTCGCCGGCCAGCCGCGCCCCGTAGGGATCGTCGACGTTGACCACCGCGACCCGCGGCGCGTGCTCGGTGAAGAGCCGCCGCTTGGCCTGGAAGTACTCCTCCATCGTCTGGTGGAAGTCGAGGTGGTCCTGGGTCAGGTTGGGGAAGAGGGCGACCTCGAAGTGGATCGCGTCGGCCCGGTGCAGGCTCAGCGCGTGCGAGGAGACCTCGATCGCGCAGGCGCGGTCGCCGCCGTCGAGCATGCGGCGGAAGGTCGCCTGCAGGTCGATCGCCTCCGGCGTCGTCCGCACCACGTCCTCCGCGGCGCCGCCGACCACCTGCTTCACCGTCCCCATCAACCCGCACTGGACGCCGGCCGCCTCGAGGATCTCGCGGACGAGGAAGGCGGTCGTCGTCTTGCCGTTGGTGCCGGTGACGCCGACCACCCGCAGCCGCGCCGTCGGGTCGCCGTGGAAGCGCGCCGCCAGCGGCGCCATCGCCGCCCGCGCGTCGCCGACCACGACCTGCGGCGCCGCCAGCGCCAGCTCGCGCTCGACGACCAGCGCCGCCGCCCCCGCCGCGACCACGTCGGCGGCGAAGTCGTGGCCGTCGACCTTGGCGCCGGGCACGCAGAAGAACAGCGTCCCCGGCCCCGCCCGGCGGCTGTCGAAGACGAGATCGGCGATCTCGACCGCGCCGTCGCCGGCGACCCGGTCGACTCCCGGCGCTCCCGCGACAAGCTCGTCCAGCCTCATGCCGCCCCGATTCTAGGTAGAGGTCCGGGCGCCGCTCGCCCCGTGGGCGCCGCTCGCCGCCCCACTATTCCTGCGGCACCCCGAGGTAGGGCAGCGCGTAGGCGGCGATTTCGCCGAAGGCCGGCGCCGCCACCGAGCCGCCGTAGATTTCGTACTGCGGCTGGTCGACGATCACCGCGGCGAGGAACTTCGGTTCCCGGGCCGGGGCGAAGCCGATGAACGAGGCGACGTACTTGGTTTCCGAGTAGCCGCCGTTTTCGGCGACCTGGGCGGTGCCGGTCTTGCCCGCCAGCGTGTAGCCGGGGACGCTGACCTCCGAGGCGGTGCCGCCCGCCGCCAGCACGCCTTCGAGCATTTCGCGCAGCTCCAGGGTGGTCGCCGGCGCCAGCACCCGCCTGCCCTTGGGCTCGTGGATCGCTTCTTCGCCGACCCGCTTGATCAGCTGTGGCGGGCGCAGCATGCCGCCGTTGGCGATCGCCGTGTAGCCGGCGACCATCTGCATCGGCGTCACCGCCAGGCCCTGGCCGATCGGGATGTTGCCGATCGAGGAGCCCGACCACTGCGAGAGCGGCGGCACGATCCCGCGTTCCTCGTGCGGGAACTGGACCCCGGTCGGGCGGCCGAAGCCGAAGCGCGAGATCCACCGGCTGAGGTGCTTTTCGCCGACCTCCTGGCCGATCGTCACCGCGCCGACGTTCGAGGACTGGGCCAGGATCCGCGCCACCGACATCGTTTCGGTGCCGCGTTCCTCGGCGTCTTCGATCGTCCGGTCGGCGACCTGCAGCTGCGGCGGCAGGACGAATTCGGTCGCCGGCGTCACCAGCTTTTCTTCCAGCGCCGCGGCGACGGTGAAGGCCTTGAAGGTCGAACCCGGTTCGTAGTTGAACGAGGTCGCCTTGTTCGTCAGGTCCGCGTTGCTGACTTCGGAGAGGTCGTTGGGGTCGACCGGCGGCCAGTTGGCCATCGCCAGGATCTGCGAGGTCTTGGGGTCGACGACGATCGCCGTCGCGCCCTGCGGCGCGTACGCTTCCCCGACCTTGGCCAGGGCATCTTCAGTCACCCCTTGGATCGCCGGGTCGAGGGTCAGTTCGACGTCTTCGCCGTCTTCGGCTTCCTTCACGGTTTCCAGCCGGATCGGCTCGCCCAGCGCATCGTTGACGATGCGGCGTTCGCCGTCGCTGCCGGCCAGCGCCGCTTCCTCGCCTTCCTCGAGGCCGCTCAGGCCCTGGTTTTCGGAGCCGACGGCGCCGACCACCTGGCCCGCCATCGTCCCCTGCGGGTAGACGCGGCGGCTGTCAGGCAGCTGCCCGATCCCTTCCAGGTGCAGGTTTTCCACCTTCGCCGCCGCCTCGAGGCTGACTTTGTGGGCGACGTAGGAGAAGCCCGATTCCTCGGTCAACGCTGCCAGCACCTCGCCCTTCTGCAGGTCGAGGATCGGCGCCAGCTTGGCCGCCGCCTGCGGCGGGTTCTTCACCTGGTAGGGCGTGGCGTAGATCGTCGCCGCGTCTTCGGAGGCGGCGAGCTTGGTGCCGCGGCGGTCGAGCAGGGCGCCGCGCAGGCCGGGGACGGTGACCGTCTCGGTCTGCTGGGAGACGGCTTCGGAGGCGAGCTGGGCCCCCTTCACCCCCTGCAGCCAGAAAGCGCGGCCGACGATGACCAGGAAGCAGAGCAGGAAGGCGGCGAAGAGGAGCCCGATCCGGCGCTCGATCAGGCGCATCGGCGCTGCGACCTCACCCGCCGGCGGCCGCCAGCCGCGCCGCCGCGGTGGCGGCGTCGCCCGGGCTCGCCTGGATCACGGCGGCTTCCTCGAGGTTGCCGGCGACGAGGCCCCGGTTGAGGCCTTCGGCGTGGACCCGCGGCGTCGCGTTCTTGGTCGCGACGCGGTTGGCGAGGACCGAGTTCTCGGCTTCCAGCGTCGTCATCTGCTCGTCGACCTTGCCCAGCGAGGAGGCGAAGCTGAGGGTGAGGACGTTGAGGGCGACGATCCCGGCGAGCAGCACGCCGAGGACCGCGATCCAGGCGCGGCCGCGGGTGAGGCGGACGATCAGGCCGGAGTCGGGCAGGTCGCGGACGGTTGCCGCGGTGCGGCCGACGACCAGGGCCAGCCGCGGCTGGGCGCGGCGCGGGGC
>CAZHLT010000241.1:0-6388 GCA_964533285.1 uncultured Conexibacteraceae bacterium
CAGCTCGGCGTGTTCGAGGTTGGTCGTGATCAGCATCGAGCGCTGCGCCTCGTAGCGCTCGTTGACCAGCGCGTAGAGCTGCTCGAGCACCCAGTCGGAGCGTTTCTCGGCGCCGAGGTCGTCGATGTGGAGGAGGTCGACGGAGGTGAGGCGCTCGAAGAAGGTGGTGTAGGAGTCGCCGCCGGGCTCGGCGTCGTAGGTCTGCCGGATCCGCGCCAGCAGCTTCGGCAGCGAGTAGATCGCGACGGTCTTGCCGGCTTCCAGCGCCGCCTTGGAGATCAGCATCGCCAGCGTCGTCTTGCCGGTGCCGGTGTCGCCGAACAGCCAGAGGCCGCGGCCCTCGGCGAGCCGCGCCTCGAGGTCCGCGGCGAAGGTGCGCACCTCGGCCACCGCCGCCTTCGTCTGCAGGTCGCGCGCCATGTCGGAGACCGGCGGGCGGTCGAAGGAGACGCCGCGGTAGCGGGCCGGGATCACCGAGGAGACGCCGCGGCTGCGGCCGCGGGCGAGGCGCTGGGCGCGGCACTCGCATTCGCGGGCGATGTCTTCCGGGCCGAGGATCCAGCCGGAGCCGTCGCAGACGCCGAGCGGGCAGACCTGGTCGCGGAAGGGCTCGGAGCGGGCGATCGCCATCAGAAGTCGGGCCCCGCGGCGACGTCGTCGACGAACGGCGGCTCCTCGCCGGACGGCTGCTCGATCGGCGGTTCCTGGTGGGTGTGGTCGGCGAACTTGGGGAAGCGGTCGAGGAAGACCAGCGAGCGGGTCCCGATCGGGCCGTTGCGGTGCTTGGCGATGATCACATCGGCCAGGCCGTCGGGCTCCTCGTCGGGGTCGCGGTAGTAGTCGGCGCGGTAAAGGAAGGCGACGACGTCGGCGTCCTGCTCGATCTGGCCCGACTCGCGCAGGTCCGAGAGCTGCGGTTTCGGCGGCGTCCGCTGCTCGGGCGCGCGCGAGAGCTGCGAGATCGCGACCACCGGCACCTCCAGCTCGCGGGCGAGGATCTTCAGCCCGCGGCTGATCTGGCCGACCTGCTCGACGCGGTTGGCGCGGTGGTCGTCGCTGCGCATCAGCTGGATGTAGTCGAGGATGATCAGGCCGAGGCCGCCGCGTTCCTGCTCCTGGGCGTGCAGGCGCCGCGCCTTCGCCCGCAGGTCGAGGATGCCGAGGTCGGAGGAGTCGTCGAACCACAGCGGCGCCTCCTCGAGCTCGTTGCTGGCCCGCAGCACCTTCGGCCAATCGCGCTGGCTGACCTGGCCCTTGCGCAGCTTGTCGCCGGAGATCCGCGCCCGGCAGGCGATGAAGCGCTGGGCCAGCTCGACCTCCGACATCTCGAGCGAGAAGAAGGCGACCGCGCGCTTGCTCTTCATCGCCACGTTTTCGGCGATGTTGGCGACCAGGGCGGACTTGCCCATGGCCGGTCTCGCGGCGACGATGATCAGGTTGCCGGGCTGGAAGCCGCCGGTGATGGCGTCGATGTCGCGGAAGCCGGAGGGGGTGCCGGTCAGCTCGGTCTCGCCGGTCGAGAGCTTCTCCAGCCGGTCGACCTCGTCGTGGAGGATCTCGGAGAGCAGGCGGAAGTCGCTGGCCTGCTCTTTGTGGGCGACTTCGAAGAGCAGTTTCTCGGCTCGCTCGGAGAGCTCGCGCGGCTCGCCGTCGCGCTCGTTGACCCAGCCCTGGATCTCCTGGCCGGCGCTGAGCAGGCGGCGCAGGAGCGAGTTCTGCTGGACGATCTCGGCGTAGTGGCGGGCGTTGCCGGCGGCCGGGACCTTGGCGGCCAGCTCGGAGACGTAGTGCTTGCCGCCGGCCTCGTCGATCTTGTTGTGCTGGGTCAGCTGCTCGGAGACCGAGAGCTCGTCGACCGGCTTGGAGGCGGCGTAGAGGGCGTGGATCGCCTCGAAGATCGCCCGGTGGCGGTCGAGGTAGAAGTCGGCCGCGTTCAGCTTCACCTCGTCGATCACCCGCGTCAGCGCCGGCTCGGCGACGAGCATCGCGCCGAGCACCGACTCCTCCGCCTCGATGTTCTGCGGCGGGACGTGGGTGGCGGGAGGTTGGGGCATGTCTCTTAGTTAAGGCGGCCGGGCGGCGGCAAGGGCCGACCGGCGCGGGGGGCACGATCAAACCAGAGGCAGGTGGCCGGCCGGGCGCTCTTCCGAGCATCTGCCGTGAAAAAGAATTGACGCTTCCGTGACAGTTTCGCCGCTTTGCGGCGCTCGCTTCAGGCGCTCAGCTCGGCGGCGATCTCGGCCAGCGCCTCGGTGTGGGCGTCGACGTCGGCGGCGGTCGTCGTCGGGCACATCAGAGCCATCATGTGAAAGGGGGTCATCAGGATCCCGCGGTTCAGCATGTAGAGGTGGAGCAGGGCGTCGAGGCTCTCGTCGAAGGCGGCCGCTGCCTCGCCGCCGCTGCGCGGCGGCCGGCGCGAGAACATGTACTCGACGCGGCAGCCGAGCCGGGTCGCCTGCCAGTCGAGGTCGTGGGCGGCGATCACCTCGTCGACGCCGGCCGCGAAGCGCTCGCCGAGGGCGATCATCCGCGCGAAGGCCGCCTCGGTCAGCACCTCGGAGAGGGTCGCCCGCGCCGCCGCCAGCGAGAGCGCGTTGCCGGCCAGGGTGCCGCCGACGCCGCCGACGTCGGCCGCCTCCCAGATCGTCTGCTCGAGGATCCGTGCGGCGACCGCGTCGCTCATCCCGTAGGCGCCGGTGGGGATGCCGCCGGCAATCGCCTTGCCGATCGTCAGCAGGTCCGGTTCGAGCCCGTGGGCGGCGGTGTAGCCGCCCGGGCCGCAGCACAGCGTGTGGGTCTCGTCGACCACCACCAGCGTCCCGCTCGCCCGCGTCAGCTCGCGCAGGGCGGCGTGGAACCCGGGCTCGGGGAGGACGATGCCGATGTTGGTCAGCGCCGGCTCGGTGAGGACGCAGGCGACGTCGCCGTGGGCCAGCTCCGCCTCCAGCGCCGCCAGATCGTTGAACTCGACGACGCGGGTCGTCTCCGCCAGCGGCACCGGCGGCCCGACGTTGCCGTGGCGCGCCACCACCGCGCCGTCGGCGAGCGTGGCGAAGCTCTCGTCGACGCTGCCGTGGTAGCAGTGGTTGAAGACGAGCACCTTCGGCCGCCCGCTGATCGCGCGGCAGATCCGCAGGACGAAGCGGTTGGCGTCGGTCGCCGAGGTCGTGAACTGCCAGTGGCGCAGCCCGAAGCGGCGGCCCATCTCCTCGCCGACCGGCCCGGCGTCCTCGCTCGGCAGCATCGTCGTGATCCCGTGCCGCAGCCGGCGCTCGGCGGCGGCGACGGTCGGCGCCGGCGAGTGGCCCGACATCGCGCCGGTGTCGCCGAGGCAGAAGTCGACGTAGGCGTTGCCGTCGACGTCGGTCAGGGTGTTCCCCTCGGCGCTGGCGAAGACGACCGGGCAGGTGCCCGGCCAGCGGGTCATCCAGTTCATCGGCACGCCGGAGAGGAGGGCGCCCTCGGCGGCGTCGCGCAGCTCGCGCGAGCGGGGATGGCCGGCCGCGAAGTGGTCGAGCTCGCGCGCCATCAGGTCGGCGATCGCGTTGGCCATGGTCCGCAGCTATTCAAACACGGCCGTTCGCATCGCTTCAACGATCCCGAGGCGGGCGCTCCGCCCCGCCCTCAGGCCGCTTGCGGGATCAGGCCCTCTTCCTCCTGGCGGCGCTCGCCGCGGCGCAGCATCCGCTGGGTGAGGATCGCGATGCTGAGGATCGCGGTTGCGCCGAGGCTGAGCTGGACGCTGAGCAGGCCCTCGCGGGTCCAGTAGACGTCGCGCAGGTCGAGCAGCAGCGCCGCCTCGTCGAAGGTGAGGCCGATGCCGATCCCCAGCGGCAGCGCCAGGCGCTGCTCGACGCGCGGGCTCTCGCTGACCACGGCGGCGACACCGGAGCCGAAGGCGATCAGGATCCCGGGCACGAAGTGGTGGATGTGGCGGCCGCGGATGTGGACGTTGCGGAAGGGGCCGCGGCGGCGGCGGATGCCGAGGGTCGAGAGGCGGACGGTGGCGAAGGAGCCAAGGAAGCCGGCGAGCAGGTTGAAGAGGACCGTCTCGCTGTGCGGGGCGGCGGCGTAGCCGCTGACGGCAACCGAGACGGTGTCCTTGGCGGCCGCCTCGAAGAGGTTGTCGGCCAGGGTCAGCTGCGGCGGCGCCTCCTCGCGCCGGCGCTCGCGGGCGCGGCGGGCGAGCATGCGGCCGAACTGGTCGGTCAGCACCGCGCCGGCGCCGAGCAGCGCCACCGTCGCCAGCCCGACCGTTGCCCTGTCTTCCTTCGCCACCCGTGGAAACGCCACGGGTCGAGCGTAGATGATCCGCCGCCGGCCCCGAACGGGGCGGGGGCCTACTTCTCCTCGCTGATGATCGTCTTCACCGCGGCGACGGTGCCGTCGGCGAGCTCGATCTCGACCATGAAGGTGCCGAGTTCGCGCAGCGGCTGCTCGAGCCGGACCCGTTTTTTCTCGATCCGCAGGTCGCGGGCCTCGCGCAGCGCGTCGACGATCTCCTTGGCGCCGACCGAGCCGAACAGCTTGCCGTCTTCGCCGGCCCGCTGGTGGATCGTCAGCACCGTCTTCGAGAGCAGGCCGGCGGCCTCGGCTTCGCGTTCGGCGCGCAGCTTCTCGGCCCGTTCGATCGCTTCGTTGCGGCGCTGGGCTTCCTCGAGCGCGCCCGGGGTCGCCGGTTGCGCCAGCTTGCGCGGGATCAGGTAGTTGCGCAGATAGCCGGGGGCGACGTCGACGGCCTGGCCGCGCTCGCCGAGCGACTCGACGTCCTGCAGCAGGATCGCCTGCGCCATCAGCGCTCTCCGACGTAAGGCAGGAGCGCGATTTCGCGCGCCCGTTTCACCGCGACCGAGAGCTGGCGCTGGTGGCGGCGGGAGAGGCCGGTGACCCGGCGGCCGCGCGTCTTCCCCTTGTCGGAGAGGAAGCGCCGCAGCAGGTTGAGGTCCTTGTAGTCGACGGTGTCGGCGTTGACCCGCGTGTACTTGCGGGGACGGGCACGATCGGCGCCGCGTCGGCCGCGCCGGCTGCCCTCGGAAGTGCTGTCTTTGGTTCTAGGCATGCGACGCGGGATGGTACAGGTCCCGCGCCGCCTGCCGCCTACTGCCTAGGAGGGATTGGCGAAACCCCCGCGCCCGCCCGGCGGCGGCGGACACGGCGCGGGGCGGCGTCCTCGGTCGCCCGAATAGCGCTGCTATTCGGGCTCCCTGCGTCCTTGCCCCGCTTGGTCCGGCGCTCGCCGGATCGCACACGCGGGTTTCGCCAATCCCTCCTAGAACGGGATGTCGTCTTCGGCGCCACCGCCACCACCGCCACCGCCGACCGGCGCCTCGCCGAAGTCGGAGTTGTCGACCGGCACGTCGCTCTGCGACGGCTGGAAGCCACCGCCGTTGCCGTTGGGGGCGCCGCCGGAACCGTCGCGCGAGCCGAGGAACTGGACGGTGTTGGCGATGATCTCGACGCTCTGGCGTTTGTTGCCGTTCTGGTCCTCCCATTCGCGCCAGTCGAGGCGGCCTTCGATCGCCACCGGCCGGCCTTTGGCGAGGTAGGTGGCGCAGTTCTCGCCCTGCGCCCCCCAGACGGTGACGTCGAAGTAGTTGGGCTTGTCGATCCACTGGCCGGTCTGCCCGTCTTTGCGCCGGCTGTTGACCGCGATGCGGAGCTTGCAGATCGCGGTGCCGCCGCCGGTGTGGCGCAGCTCCGGATCCCGCGTCAGGTTCCCGGTGATGACCACCACGTTCACGTTCGAAGCTGCCAAAACACTCACTCCCTTGAATTCGTCGTTGAACCTCAGTCTAAGAGCGCGCGCGGCGCGACTTCGCCCCCCGGGTGGGAGCGGTTTCCGCAAAGAGCGGGGCCTGCGGGCGCTACTCGACCGACTCGGCGTAGGAGTCGCCGCGGTCCTCGCGGGCTCCCTGCGGCGCTCGCTCGCGCGGGCCGGGGGCGGCGACCGCGGGCGGGACGATGACCGGCGCCTCGGGGTCGACCTTGAAGATCCGGAAGCGGAGGACGCCGTCGGCGATCTTCAGGCTGTGGTCGAGCGAGTCGAGCAGCTCGCTGGGCGCCTCGAAGCGGAACCAGCGGTAGTCGGCCTCGGTCCGGTGGTTGATCTCGTAAGCCATCTTGCGCAGACCCCAGGTGTTCTCGTGCTTGAGCGCGCCTTTGGCCTCGATCTGGCCGCGCGCCTCGCCCGCCAGCGCGTCGCGCGCCGGGGCGTCAAGTTGGGGGTCCAGCATCAGGACCAGCTCGTATTCGCGTGCTGCTGCCAAAACGGCGAAGGACTATAGCGACGAGCGGAGGGCGCCGGAGCGCGGTCAGCGCGGCGCGAACTCCTCGGACCCGTCGGCGGGCCTCGTCGGCGCCGGGACGGGCGCCCGCGGCGGGGCCGGAA
>CAZHLT010000242.1:0-47783 GCA_964533285.1 uncultured Conexibacteraceae bacterium
CGTCCTCGGGAGCCCGAATAGCGCTGCTATTTGGGCTCCCTGCGTCCTTGCCCCGCTTGGTCCGGCGCTCGCCGGATCGCACACGCGGGTTTCGCCAATCCCTCCTAGGCTGGGAGGACCACCTCCCCACCCCAGTCGGAAGGACAGCCTTTGAAGCTCGCGATCCACAACCCCTCCTTCACCTACGACGGTGGCGCCGCCAACATCGCCCCGGTCCTCGCCGCCACCGCTCGCGCCGCCGAGGAAGGCGGGGCCGACCAGTACACGCTGATGGACCACTGGTTTCAGATCCCCGGCGTCGGCGCGCCCGAGGAGCCGATGCTCGAGGGCTACACGGCGCTCGGCTACGTCGCCGGACAGACCGAGCGGATGCGCCTCGGCCTGCTGGTCAGCGGCGTCACCTACCGCCATCCCGGCCTGCTGGCGAAGACGGTGACGACGCTCGACGTCCTCTCCGGCGGCCGCGCCCAGCTCGGGCTCGGCGCCGCCTGGTTCGAGCAGGAGCACGACGCCCTCGGCGTCCCCTACCCGCCGCTGGCCGAGCGCTTCGAGCGGCTCGAGGAGGCGATCCAGATCTGCTTCCAGATGTGGAGCGAGGACAACGGCCCGTTCGCGGGCAAGCACTACCGCCTCGCCGAAACCCTCTGCTCGCCGCCGCCGGTGCAGCAGCCGCGGCCGAGCCTGATGATCGGCGGCTCCGGCGAGCGCAAGACGCTGCGCCTGGTCGCCAGGTACGCCGACGCCTGCAACCTGTTCGGCGGCGACCCCGAGGTCGTCGCCGGCAAGCTCGAGGTGCTGAAGGGCCATTGCGAGAGCGAGGGCCGCGACTACTCCGAGATCGAGAAGACGATCATCCACCGCGGCAACCCGCTCGACGACGTCGACGGCTTCCTCGCCGAGATGGACGCCCTGGCCAAGCTCGGGATCGAGAAGGTCTGGGTCTCCAACCGGGTCCCCGACCCGCCCGCCTGGGCCGCCGAGGTCTGCGAGCGCACCGTCGGCCCGCTCGCCGACCTCGGCTAGCCGCGGGCCCACCGGTGAGAACGCACTTCTCTCCGCTATGCGGGAAGAAGTGCGTTCTCGACCGCCCTCGCTAGATCCTGAAGAGGAAGGCGTCGTCTCCTTGGCAGATGTAGAACTTCTGTTCGAGTTCACTGAAGCTGCCGAAGTTGACTTCCTCGTAGGAGAAGTTGAAGCTGAGGTCGGCCTTCCAGACGCGGCCCTTCACCTTCTTGATCGAGACCGTGTAGTTCTTCTGCACGTCGCCTTTGTAGGACATGTATTCGGTGCCGCTCGACTTGCGGGTGGTGCCGAGCTTGTAGCCGCCCGGCGGCTTGAAGTCGCTGCTGTAGGTCAGCGGCGTGCCGTGGGTCGGCACGCAGGTGGCGGGGATGAAGCCCTCGATCTCGGTGACGACCTTGCCCTTCAGGGTCAGCGAGAGCGAGTTGCCGTCGACGGTCTTGCCGTCGTAGTAGAGGGGCTTCGGCTTGGCCGCCGCCGGGGCTGCTGCCACCAGCAGGGCGGTGAGGGCGATTGCTGCGGCGATGCGCTTCATGGGTGCGTTCCTCCGGTCGGGGTTGACTGTGGGCCACAGCCTCGCCGCCGGCGGCGCGTCCGCCATCGGGCGCACCCCTAAGATCGCCCCCCAAGATTTCACCGCCGCCCTCGATTCGGGGCCGGCCTGACCGCGGGTTGGCGCCGCCGGGGGCAGCTGGCCGGTTCAGGTGGGACTGGTGGTGGAGTCGGTCGTCCAGGGCGACGCCGGCGTGGCCTTGACCTCGCGGGCGAGGCGCGCGGCGAGGTCGCCCTTGCGTGCCACCGAGACCTCGGCGAGGCCGAGCCAGCCGGCGAGCAGCCGCAGCTCCGCCGCCAGCTCGGCGGCGACTTCGGCCGCGTCGACGCTCTCCTCGGCGAAGGCGCCGAGCACGCGCAGCGTCCCCGCCCGGCGGTCGCTCTTGAGGTCGACCCGGGCGACCAGGCGGTCGCCGAGCAGGAAGGGCAGCACGTAATAGCCGTGGACCCGCTGCGGCGCCGGCGTGTAGATCTCGATCCGGTAGCGGAAGCCGAAGAGGCGTTCGGCCCGCTCGCGGCGCCAGACGAGCGAGTCGAACGGGGTCAGCAGGGCGCGCGGCCGGCGGCGGGTCGCGGGCAGGGGGCCGGCGGCGACGTAGGCCGGCGCGTCCCAGCCCTCGACCCGGGCCGGGACCAGCTCGCCGGCCTCGACCAGCTCGGCGACGCGCGCCTTCGAGTCGCCCCGGCGCAGGCGGAAGTAGTCGCCGAGGTCGGGCTCGGTGGCGACGCCGAGGCGCCGCGCCGCGACCATCGTCAACCGCCGCTGCGCCTCCTCCTCGGCCGGCGTCGGGAGGTCGAGGACGGCGGCCGGCAGGACCCGCTCGGTGAGGTCGTAGTGGCGCTCGAAGTTGACCCGGCGGGCGGAGCTGAGGCGGCCGGCGAAGAAGAGGTACTCGAGCGCCTTCTTCTCCTCGCTCCAGCTCCACATCTCGCCCGCCCGCCGCGCCGGCCGCTCGGCGTCGAGCACGGCGGCGAGGTCGGCGGCGCGGATCGGGCCGCGCTCGCGCACGGTCGCCATCACCGCCGCCAGCAGCTCGGGCTGCTCGCGCCCGACCCGCTGCACCGATTTCCAGGCGAGCGTGTCGGCCCGCGCCATCCGCCAGCGCAGCAACGGCTGCAGCTCGACCGGCAGCAGCGAGGCTTCGTGCCCCCAGTACTCGAATAGCTCCGGCTCGCCGCGGTGCGGCCCGACGCCCGGCCCGTGGTGGGAGGCGAGCCGGTCGAGGGTCTCGCGCGGGTAGGGGCCGAGCCGCGAGAACAGCGGCATGTAGTGGGAGCGGCAGAAGACGTTGACCGAGTCCAGCTGCAGCAGCCCGACGTCGGCGATCGCCCGCCGCAAGTGCCGCGCGTCGACCCGCCCGCCCGGCCGCGGCCGCCCGAACCCCTGGGCGGCGAGCGCGACCATCCGCGCCCGCCGCGCGCTCAGCTCGATCTCGGCGCCGCCGCTCACGGCGCCATTGTCGGCGATCGGCGACGTGGATCGAGACCGAGCCGTCGGGACCGGCTTCCGGTCGGTTTGCGGCTACCTACTATCGGGTAAGAGTCGCTCGCTGACGTCAGGCGACGGGAGGAGCGAGCATGGGTTGGGAGCGGGTTCTCGGCGGCGCTGAGGTGGTGCACAGGGTGCCGCCGTGGCTGGCGCTGGCCGCCGGGCTGGTCGTCCTGCTGCTGGCTCCGGCGGCGGCGGCCGCCGCGCCGTTCGACGCGCACGGCAGCGTCGAGCAGGTCTACGCGACCGGGCTCGCGCCGGGCGCCGAGGTCGCGCTGCTCGACGGCCAGGGCGGGACGGTCGCGACCCGGAGCGCCAACAGCCTCGGTGGCGTCCTCTTCCGCGAAGTCGCGCCCGGCAGCGGCTACCGGGTCGCCTCCGGCGGGGCGACCTCGGCGCCGCTGCGGGTGCTGAGCGCCGCTTCGGCCCCGCCCAGCACGTCTGTCTACGAACAGTCGATCCCGGCCAGCGGCTACGGCTACCTGACCACCCGCGACGGCACCAAGCTGGCGATCGACGTGCACCCGCCGCAGGACGTGACCAAGGCGCTCGGGGTCGAGCTGCCGCCGCTGCCGAGCGGGCCGAAGCCGACGCTGATCGAGTACTCCGGCTACGGCTTCGCCGACCCGGCCGGGCCGCAGAACGGGATCTCGCTGATCGCCAACCTGATGGGCTTCACCGTGGTCGACGTCAACATGCGCGGCACCGGCTGCTCGGGCGGCGCCTACGACTTCTTCGAGCCGCTGCAGAACCTCGACGGCTACGACGTGGTCGAGACGATCGCCCGCCAGCCCTGGGCGCTGCACCACGAAGTCGGGATGATGGGGATCTCCTACGGCGGCATCAGCCAGCTCTTCACCGCCGCCACCCGGCCGCCGCACCTGGCCGCGATCACGCCGCTCTCGGTGATCGACAACACCCAGACGACCCTCTACCCGGGCGGCATCCTCAACACCGGCTTCGCCCTCGAATGGGCGAAGGAGCGGGTCCACGACGCCGAAGCGGCCGGCCCGGCCAGCGGCCAGGAATGGGCTTACAAGCGCGTCCAGGAAGGCGACGCGACCTGCGCCGCCAACCAGGCGCTGCACCCCGAGGCGGTCGACCTGCTGAAGAAGGTGGAGGAAAACGACCACTACGTCCCCGCGGTTGCCGACCCGCTGGCGCCGATCACCTTCGTCGACGAGATCGACGTGCCGACCTTCATGGCCTGCCAGTGGACCGACGAGCAGACCGGCGGCCACTGCCCGGCCCTGGTGCCGCACTTCACCGGCACGACGAAGAAGTGGTTCACCTTCACCAACGGCACCCACGTCGACTCGCTCGACCCGGCGACGCTGAACCGCTGGTTCGACTTCCTCGAGCTCTACGTGGCGAAGCGGGCGCCGCTCTACGACTCGGCGGCGCTGCGCGCCCTGGCCCCCGTCGTCTACGAAGAAGCGATGGGGATCCCGGGGGTGACGCTGCCGCCCGACCCGGTGCAGACGAAGCTGACCTACGGCTCGGCGCTGAGCGCCTTCGAGAGCCAGAAGCAGGTGCGGGTGCTGTTCGACAACGGCGCCGGCGGCCTGGCGCCGGGGCGGCCCTACGCCGGCTACGAGGAATCGTTCGACGCGCTGCCGGTCCCGGGCACCGAAGCCAAGGCCTGGTACCTGGCGCCGGACGGGGCGCTGCGCGACGAACGGCCGGCCGGCCGGCACGCCGACGAATTCACCTGGGACGCCAGCGCCCTCCCCGCGACCGACTTCAGCGGCGACACCGGCAGCGGCGACGGCGGCCTCTGGACCGCCGCCCCCGAATACCAGTGGGCGCAGAGCCCGCCGGGCAGCGCCCTCTCCTACCTGACCGCGCCGCTGCCCCGCGACACGACCGTCGTCGGCGCCGGGGCGGTCAACGTCTGGGTCCGCTCCTCGACCCCCAACGTCGACCTGCAGGCGACCGTCAGCGAGGTCCGGCCCGACGGCAAGGAGAGCTTCGTCCAGAACGGCTGGGTCCGCGCCGAGGAGCGCAAGCTCGACCCCGCCAAGAGCACCAAGCTGGAGCCGGTCCTCAGCCTCCGCGAGGCCGATGTCTCGCCGCTGCCGCCGGGCGAATTCGTCAAGGTCACGATCCCCCTCTACTACGAGGGCCACGCCTACCGCGCCGGCTCCCGCATCCGCGTCACGATCGCCGCCCCCGGCGGCAGCCAGCCGATCTGGGCCTTCGCCGACGCCGACCCCCGGGGCACCGCCCAGGTCGCGATCGCCTACGGCAAGGACGCTCCCTCCAACCTCCTCCTCCCGGTGGTTCCCCAGGCGAGGATCCCGACCGCGCTGCCGCCCTGCCCGGGCCTGCGCGGCGAGCCCTGCCGCGACTACGTGCCGCTGGTCAACAGGGAAGCCACCCCCTAGCCACCCCACCCCCGCTCCCAGGCCCCTAGCCCGCCCGGGCCGGGGGCTTGGGGGTGCCCGCGCTTGATTTGCGGGGTTCGGTTTGGGGGTCTCCCCGATGTGGAAGCGGCCTGCAGAGCCGAATCTGAGGCCATCGACCGCTTTCCCAGCAAAGGAGACCCCAGATGAAACGCGTCCTCTTCGCCGTCGCCGCCCTGCTGCTGCTCGCCCTGCCGGGCGCGGCCCGCGCCGACAGCATCGTCTTCACCAAAGACCACAACGTATGGCTGGCCAAGCCCGACGGCACCGGCCTCTACCAGGTGACCGGCGACGGCACCGAAGTCCGGCCCTACCTCTCGCCCGCGCAGGCCGACGACGGCACGATCGTCGTCGGCCACGGCACCGAGATCGTCCGCCTGCGCCAGAACGGCGAGGTGCTCTCGCACTTCGACCCGCCGGCGGCCACCGACTCGGTCGGCGCGACGATCGACGAGGTGCCGCAGGAGATCGCCGTCTCGCCCGACGGCTCCCGCATCGCCTTCGCCTACTACCGCTCCTCCTGCCCGCCGGCCGCGCCCTGCGGCGCCCGGCAGGTGGTGCTCTACTCCTACGCCGATCGGCTGACCCCGGTCTCCGTCTTCGGCCAGCAGCTGAACAAGCGCAACCCCGCCTGGGTCGACGGCGACCGGATCCTGCTCTTCGGCGGCGCCGGCTCGCAGGTCAACCTCGACTCGCCGGGCGGCGGCAACGACGACGCCGCGCACTGGTTCGACGACGGGGAAATGGAAGACCTCGACGACGGCGAGCTCTCCCGCCAGGGCGACCGGCTGGCGCTGCTGCGCAGCTACGGCTCCAACCTGCACCTGGCGATCTTCCACGTCGATTCGGTCGGCGGCGGCATCGAGCCCGCCTGCTTCAGCGGCGCCGACGCGCAGCTCGCCAGCCCGACCTGGTCGCCGGACGGCCGCTCCCTCGCCTTCGTCGACAGCGAGGGGATCGAGGTGCTGCCGCTGCCCAGCGTGGTCGCCGGCGACTGCCCCGGGGCCAGCTCCAGCCACGTCGTCGTCGCCGGCGGCGCGGAACCCGACTGGGGCCCGGCCGACGTCAACCCCGGCCCACGGCCCTGCGCCGACTGCGGATCCGGGAAGCCGGGGAAGGGGCGGCTGGCGCTGAAGCCGTCGAAGACCGCCAAGCTCGGCGCCGCCCTGAAGCACGGCGTCGTGGTCAAGGTCGCCGTCCCCGGCCCCGGCAAGATCACCGCCGTCGCCAGGCTCAAGGGCAAGAAGGTCGCCGCCGGCGCCGCCACCGCGAAGGCGGCGGGGACGGTCGCGGTGCGGCTCCGCTTCACCGCCAAGGCGGCGAAGAGCCTGCGCGGCCGCGCGGCGCTGCGGCTGACGACGAAGGTCGCCTTCCGACCCTCCGGCGGCGGCAAGGCCACGACCGCCAGCGGCGCGCTGCGGCTGGCCGGCTGGCCTCGCGGCGACCGCACCCGGCGGACGGGTACCGTCCGCCGGGTGCGGATCGCCACCTGGAACGTCAACTCCGCCAAGCAGCGGCTGCCGCGGCTGCTGCCCTGGCTGGAGGAACGGCGCCCCGACGTCGTCTGCCTGCAGGAGACGAAGCTCAGCGACGAGGCCTTTCGCGAGCTGTTCGGCGAGGAGCTGGCGGCGCGCGGCTACGAGGCCGCGGTGCACGGCGAGCCGACCTGGAACGGCGTCGCGATCCTCTCCCGGGTCGGCCTCGAGGACGTCGTCGCCGGCCTCGCCGAGGCGCCGGGGTTCCCGCACCCGGAGGCGCGCGCCCTCGCCGCCACCTGCGACGGCGTCCGCGTCTTCTCCGTCTACGTCCCCAACGGCCGCGAGCCCGACTCCGACCACTACCGCTACAAGCTCGCCTGGCTTGCGGCCCTGCGCGACGCGCTGGTGGCGGCCCCGGCTGAGACGGTCGTCTGCGGCGACATGAACATCGCCCCCGCCGACGAGGACGTCTTCGACCCCGCCGCCTACGTCGGTCACACCCACGTCACCGCCCCCGAGCGCGCCGCCCTGGCGGAGCTCCAGGCACTCGGCCTCCGCGACGTCGTCCGCGACCGCTGGCCCAGCGAGCGCGTCTTCACCTACTGGGACTACCGCGCCGGCATGTTCCACCGCGACCTCGGGATGCGGATCGACCTCGTCCTCGCCACCGCCCCCCTCGCCACCCGCGTCCGCGCCGCCTGGGTCGACCGCCTGGCCCGCAAAGGCAAAGGCCCCAGCGACCACGCCCCCGTCATCGTCGACCTCGACGAGGCCCCCGACGGCGACATCGGCCCCGTCGTCCCGCCCCCCTCTGCGCCGGCCACGGGCACCGGCACCGCAAAGCTGCCCCAGTCGCCTTAGCCGACCGGCGCCCCGACCTGCCCGCCTGGACGGCTGAGGCGCCTGCCGCCGGTGGGCGGGCCGACGCACCCGAGGGCAGGTAGGTGCGCCGTCCCGCCCACCGCCGTCCCCCGCCCGCACAGGCGACTAGCAGTCTCGCCGAGGCGCTCCCGACATTGACCACACCAGAGTGTGGTCAATGTCGGAGGCGGCGAAGGGGCGTGCCTCGCCGGGGGGTCAGTCCAGTCGACTATGGGCCGGTGCTCAGGCAGGGTGGTCCATAGGCCCAGGCGGCGTGAGGCCGCACAGGCGAATCGGGGGGCGAAGCCCCGCCGGCGCTGCCGAGCGCTCCTGACGCGACGTTGACTAGCGCGGTTGCTTCAACAGGACGAGCGGCTCCAGGCCAAGCTTGGCGGCGATCTTCTCGACGCTTTTCAGGGTCAGGTTGCGCTCGCCGCGCTCAATGCCACCCATGTAGGCGCGATGGAGTCCCAAGACGTCGGCAAAGGCCTTCTGGCTGAGTCCCTTGGCCTGCCGGCAGCCGCGCAGGTTCTGGCCGAGGATGCGTTGCAGGTCGCCTTCCATGAAGAACACGTTGACGCGCCGCTACTCGACAGTCTGCAGACCTATGAGTAGCATCATCGCCCGCTTGGCCGGACTGGCCGTACCCCCTCGGCCAGGCCACACGGCACCCCGCCGAGGGCGAAGCGACTTCCTCCAGTGGAGGCAAGCGGGCGCCTCTCGAACCACGACGACGGTTCGAGAGACGACGTCCTAGTGGAGCTAGGCGGATTCGAACCGCCGACCTCCTGGGTGCGATCCAAGCGCTCTGCCAACTGAGCTATAGCCCCGGAAAGTGGCGATTTGCAGTGCAAAAGTAGCACCCGGCCAACCGTCGAAACTTCATTCTAGCTGCCATTCATCACGCTCGATCCCTGCCGATTCTGGGGGATTACCGCCAATTGAGCCACTCGTCGGCCCCGAGTGGCTCAATTCCAAGGCCAACTCTGGGCAGGCAAAAGTCACAGGGGCCGCTCTGGTGGCTGCTTGCCGATCGGACAGCTATTTGTCAAGTTCGCTCCAGGCGATGGTTATTCCCAATCCGTGGAGCGGGCTTTCCACCGACAGCCCGGTCGAGACCCATCACCGAACCGAAGATCTATTTGGCTCCTCAATCTTCACGCGGGCCTCGCGATCCGTGCTTCAGCAACACCCCTCTGGACTTTGTCGCGCAGGGTGATGGACGACCTCGGTCTAGGACAAGCAACTCCTGTTGGGCTCCTTCTGCGGCTCCATCCCGAAAGCCGGGCGGTCCTGGTCAGCCAGAGTCGCATCCGCCGTTCTCACCAGCCCCGCGAAGTTGGGCCGCCGTTGAACCGTGCCGAGGATCGCGTCGCCAGTTTCGCGGCAAGCCTGCATTCCAGGACGATGACGCCCGGATGGTCGGGATCGACGGACTGGCCGCCTAGGTCGACGGCGGTGACCAACAGCAGGTGAGGGCCGTCGCGGCGCGGCTCCGCGCCGTCCAGGTGATCGTCGATCGGGCCCAGATGGACGTGAGCGTCCCGTTCGCCGGCTACAAGGAGTCGAGCAACGGCCGCTTCTGCGGCTCACCCGTCTCGAGGAGTACCTGGAGTCGAAGGCTGGGTCGCTCCCGCGGCCTCAAAGGCGAAGCGCACGGCCAGGCGCGGCTCCGCTGGCCAGCGGCGGGATATGGACGATGGGAAATGGACCTCGGTGTCCCGACCGGACCTCCGCCGCCGTCGTTGCCACCTGGATCGCCGCCTCTGGTCCCGGCGAGGCGGCCTTTGGTGTGCGCTGCCGCCGCGGGATCAGAACGGCGCCGATTTCCGACTCGCGCTCAGATGTAGCCAGAGCTCGCCCCGCCCGCCGTGGGTCGCGGCATCGATCGCGTTTCGGCGAGCGGGCCTGCCCAGTGGAACGGTGAGTACGCGATCGCGGTCAGGCTCTTTCACCGCGAGGCCCGGAAACCTCTCGGCGCAGCTGGCCAGTAGGAAAACTACCAAACGATTGGCAGACTCGATAAGGTGACGGCAGGATAGGCGACGACGGAGGAGATGACGTGAGCGACGCAATTATGAGCCAACAGCAAGGGCTCCACTTCGATCTTTCGGACGAGCAGAAGCTCTTCCAGCGCACCGTTCGCGACTACGTCGACGCCGTCGTCACCAAGGACTACGCCCGCCAACTCGAGGCTTCCGAGGAGTTCCCGTGGGACCTCTGGGAGAAGCTGGTCGAGGTGGGCTTCACCGGGGTCGGGATCGCCGAGGAGTGGGGCGGCCAAGGCGGCGGGATCATGGAGCAGGTGATCCTGGACGAGGAGCTCTCGCGATCGCTGGCGGGCCTCTACTGGCTTCTCGGCATCACCCTCTTCGACGCCAAGGCAATCGCGATGGCGGGGACCGACGAGCAAAAGCAGCGCTTCCTGCCGCAGATCGCCGAAGGAAAGCTGATGTGTTCGATCTCCCTCACCGAGCCCGACGGCGGGACCGACGTCTTCGGCGCGATGAAGACGACGGCCAAGAAGGTCGACGGCGGCTGGGTCCTGAATGGCACCAAGATGTGGTCGACGCTCGCGCATCAGTCCGATCGACTGTTCGTTGTCGCCCGGACGGGCGAGGGGGCTCGGGCACACCACGGCGTCACGGTCTTCTTCTGCGACGCTAAAGCCGACGGCATCACCGCGACCCCGATCCCGAAGATCGGGATGCGGTCCCTCGGCAGTTGCGAGGTCCTCTTCGAGGATGTCTTCGTGCCCGATGAGGACGTGCTCGGCGAGGTCGACTCGGGATGGAAGATCCTCGCCGAAACGCTCAACAGCGAGCGGATCATGAATGGCGCCAACTGCACCGGTGCCCTTGCCGGCGTGCTCGAGGACATGGTCTCCTACGCCGAGGAGCGGACCGCGTTCGGCAAGCCATTGGGCCAATTGCAGGCGGTCCAGCACATGATCGCGGACACCTACGCAGGCCTCGAGACCTCCCGCCTCCTCACCTATCGCGCCGCCTGGCTGCAGTCGCAGGGACGCCCCTGCGGGGTGGAGTCGACGATGGCCAAGCTGATCGCCTCCGAGCAGTGCTTCGCCGGAGCTGACCGCGGCATGCAGATCATGGGCGGCTACGGATACTCGACCGAGTACGATATGCAGCGCTACTGGCGCGACATGCGGCTGTACCGGGTCGCGCCCATCAACAACGAGATGGGGCGCAACTTCCTCGCGGAAAGCCTCGGGTTGCCGCGGTCTTTCTGACCGCTAGACGCGTTCGATCAGCATCGCGTTGGCGGTGCCGCCGCCCTCGCAGATGGCGATCAAGCCGCGCTTCAGGTCGCGGTCGGCGAGGGCGTGGACGAGCCCGGTGGCCAGTTTCGCCCCGGTGGCACCGAGGGGATGGCCGAGGGCGATTGCTCCGCCGTTCACGTTCGTCTTCTCGAGCGGCGCGCCGGTTGCCTTCGACCAGCCGAGGACGACGGGCGCGAATGCCTCGTTGACCTCGAAGAGGTCGATGTCGTCGACGGTGAGGCCGGTCCGCGAGAGCAGCTTTTCCGTCGCCGGGATCGGACCGCTCAGCATTTCGATCGGGTCGGAGCCGACGACGACGCAGTCGACGATCTCGGCCTTTGGGGTCAGGTCGTGGCGCTCCACCGCCTCCTCGGAGGCGACGAGGACGGCGGCCGAGCCGTCCGAGATCTGGCTGGCGATGCCGGCGGTCAGCTCCGGGTAGCCTGGAAGCGTCTTCAGCGAGGCGAGCTTCTCCGCGTCGGTGTCGGCGCGCGGGCCCTCGTCACGGTTCACGCCGGCTATCGGCGCCACCTCCTGCTCGAGCCGACCTTGCTCCCACGCCTCGATGGCGCGGCGGTGGCTCTCGAGGGCGAAGGCCTCCATCTCCTCGCGGCTCAGCTCGAAGCGGCGCGCCATCAGGCAGGCGCCGAGGAACTGGCTGACCTCGCTCTGGTAGCGGTCTTTGAAGCCCACGGCCTCGAATGGATCGCCGAGCCCGTGTTCGCTGCCCACGGTGGTCGAAGACATGATCGGGACCAGGCTCATCACCTCGACCCCGCCGCCGACGACCACCTCCTGGGTGCCCGACTTCACGGCCTGCGCGGCGAACTGGAGGGCCTGAAGAGACGAGCCGCACTGACGGTCGACTGCGGTCCCGGGGACGTGCTCGGGCCACCCCGCGGCCAGGACGCAGCCGCGGCCGACGTTGAACGACTGGGCGCCCACCTGGCTGACGCAGCCGAAGATGACATCCTCCACGAGGGCTGGGTCGAGACCGCTCCGCTGCTGAAGCTGCTGCAGCGCGAACGCGCCCAGGTCGACCGGGTGGACCTCGCTGAGGCCGCCGCCACGCTTGCCTACGGGCGTCCTGACCGCCGCCGTGATGAACGCTTTCGCCATGTTTCCTCCAGACCTCGCTTATCCAGATAGAGCTTGGGATCCTCGAATTGCGGTCGCCGCTCGACCATTGTAACCTGCCAAATGGTTGGTAGAATTTTCAAACACAGATGGAGGAGCAAAATGGCCGACGGAAGCCACGAGTCGACCCTGGCCGAGACGGTCGCGGAGATTCAAGATCGGTTCGCGATCCGGGAGCTTACGGCGCGCTACAACCGCGCGTTCGACGACGCCGAACCCGAGCCGTTTGCCGCTGAGTTCATCGAGGACGGCGTCTTCGAGATCGTCGGCAGCGCTCGCTTCGTCGGCCGCGCGCAGATCGCAGCCGCGGTCCGTGCGATTGGCTTCGGAGTCGTCCACGCCACGACCGACGCCGTCGTCAGGGTCGAAGGCGACGCTGCCGAGCAAGAGTGCACGCTGGTCGTCGCCTCCCGCAGCCGCGAGCGCGGCCCGCAGCGCCTGCTTGGGACCGGGCGATACAGCGACCGCCTGCTGCGAACCACAGACGGGTGGAAGTTCTCCTCTCGAACCGTGGTAATGGACCGCGACCTGCTCCCAGATCCGCCATCCGTCGAGCATCTCTAGTTCGAGCGATGCCCTCTGATCTAGAGCGCCTCCGCGAAAAGCTCAACCTGCTTCCGGTCTGCACTTCGCGAGGCCTGCATTGCACCGAGATGGAGATCGGTTGGGCGCGGGTCGAGATGCGGACGCCGTCGCACCTGTTGGCAGACAGGGGAGAGGTGCCGGCGGCGTTGATCATCGGCCTCACCGATGTCGCCGCCAGCTTCGCGCTGCATACGGTGGTCCCGCTCTCGGACCTGCACGTGACGATCGAGCTGAGCACCCACTTTTCCCTACCGGCGTTCGGCGACGCGCTGATCGCCGAGGGCACGGTCATCCACCGCGGGCGACGACGGGCCTTTGCCGACGCGCAGGTGTTCGATTCGGGGGGCGCGCTCTGCGCGGTGGCCTCTGGGACGTGGTCGGTGATCGAGGCGAGCCCGCACGCCTTCCTCCGCCAACAACCAAACGCTTGGTAGAATCCAGGACGGATGAAGCCACGGGGCGATCGAGCGGGATGGGGAGATACGACCCGGATCGGGCGTGCCTGAGCGTGTTGGCCGCGCTTGCCGGGAGCTTCGACGCCGCTCCGCTCAGCCGTGAGCTGGGGATGCGCTGCGTCGAGCTGGGCCGGGGTGCAGCGGTCGTCGCGATGGCGGTGGGCAGCGACGTCCGTCACCCCAATGGATCCATCCCCGGCGTGCTGATCGGGGCCCTCGCGGAGCGCAGCGCGAGTCTCGCTCGAGCCACCGTTGCCCCCTCGACCGGCCCTGCCGGCATCAGCGTCCGCTTCATGCGGTCGGCCACCGACGCGCCGCTCGAAGCCCGCGCGGAGATGGCCGGCGGCGCCGCGGGAGAGCTGGCGCAGGTTGCGATCTGTTGCCCCAACGGCGAGTTGGTCGCCTCCGCGACTGTGACCTGGCATCGCGACGAGTTGGCGAGCGAAACAGTCTTCGAGCTCGAAAGTAAATCCACGGAGAAGGAGTGACACATGCCAAGCGGCCCATTCGCACACGTATGCCTGGTCGTCGTCGATCTCGACGAAGCTGTCGAGGACTGGCGCAAGATCCTCGGGGTCCTCGACCCTGGTCAGCTCGAGGAGCCGATCGTCCGCTATGACGACTTCACCGGGGGTGAGGACGCGATGCGCTGGATCACCTTCGTGGCGAACGGGACCGAGATCCAGCTCTGCGAGCCGGCCCCGGACACGCCGCTGGGCCGCCGCCTCGCTAAGCACGGCGAGCACGTCCACCATCTCTGCTTCACCGTGGACGACGTGCCGGCCGCCGCCCGCGAGCTCGCTGCGACGGGTCTGAGCGTGGACAGCGAGAACGTGTACTCCGACCCGGATCTGCCCTGGCAGCAGTGGACCTGGGTGCTGCCGAAGTCCGCCCACGGCGTCCTGGTCGAGGTGGCCCGCCCGTACAAGGCCGTGGACGGGAAGTGGGAGAGCGGCGCGACCGCATGAACGCCTCCGAGCTCTTCTCGGTCGCTGGCAAGGTCGTGCTCGTGACCGGCGGGACGAGCGGCATTGGCGAGATGATCGCCGAGGGCTTCGCCGCCGCGGGCGCCCGCGTCTATGTCGTCTCGCGCAAGGCGGAGGCCTGCGAGCGAGTTGCCTCGCGGCTGTCGGAAGCAGGCGGGGAATGCGTCGGCTTCCCCGCCGACCTCGCTCAGGGCGTCGATCAGGTGGTGGCAATGATCGCCGAGCGGGAGGGCCGGCTCGACGTGCTCGTCAACAACGCCGGCGTCACCTGGGGTGCGGAGCTCGACCAGTATCCGATCGAGAGCTTCGCCAAGGTCTTCCGGCTCAATGTGACCGCTGCCTTCGAGCTGACCGCGCGGTTGCGCCCCGCTCTCCTCACGGGCGCTTGCGAGGGCGACCCGGCTCGGGTCATCAACGTCGGCTCGATCGAGGGCCTCGTCGTGCCCGAGTGGGAGAATTACGCATACCCGGCGAGCAAGGCGGCGGTCCATATGCTGACCCGCCAGCTCGCCCGTCGCCTCGCGCGGGAAGCGATCACGGTGAACGCGATCGCCCCCGGCCCCTTCCCCAGTCGGATGATCGCCTTCGCCGAAGAAGACGAGCAGCGGTGGCGCGAAATCGAGGAGTCGGTTCCCCTGGGCCGCGCCGGCCGCGCCGAAGACGTCGCGGGCGCGGCGCTCTACCTTGCTTCGAGGGCCGGCTCCTACCTGACCGGCGTGGTGCTTTCGGTGGACGGTGGGCTAGCGGGGTGCGGCTCTGTTTAAGCGGCGTTCGCTGAGGCTTCGGCGGGCACCGGGAGCGGTCGGTAGCCGCTCATCCCGCCGATCGCGAAGCCGACGGTGAACTCCGCCAGCGCCTCCGGCTTGATCGCTCCGCCCGGCCTGTACCAGGTGTAGACCCAGATCATCGTGCTCAGCACGCCGCGCGCAGCGAGCGCGGGATCGACCTCGTCGGAGATCTCGCCTTCGGCCTTGATCTCGCCGATCAACCCGACCAGCGATCGGAAGTGGCGCGCCTGCCTGCCCTTGACGTCATTGAGCCGGCCCTCGGAAAGCCGGTCGAGGTCTCGGTAGTAGACCGCGATTTGAGCGACGTTGCGGGCGTTGTACTCGGTCTGGTTGCGGATGTACTCGGCCAGCCGGTCGAGCGGGCGAAGGTCGTCGCGAGAGAGCGCTTCGGAAAAGATCCGCCGTACGTCCTCGTGGACCGCGTCGATGATCTCGAAGAGCAGGTCCTCTTTCGAGTCGATGTAGTAGTAGACCGATCCCTTGAGGATGCCGAGGGCATCGGCGATGTCCTGGATCGAGGTGCTCGCGTAGCCGCGTTCGTTGAAGATCTTGACGGCGGTTTCGAACACCTCGGATTCCCGTTTGCGCTGCGACGCCTTGCTCGCGCCGCCCCGACTCTTCCTGGTTCGCTCCGCCATCGTTGCCCTCCGGTTCCGCATCTTGCCAGAGCCAGCGGCGCTCGCCCGTCAAGGCCCCTCGGCGATCGGGGTGAGCGCGCCTTCACCCGCCTAAATCTCCTACCAAACGTCTGTTAGGCTAGCGGGTGTCGATGCCAAGCAGCGGATTCGAGCACCTGGTCGGTCACCGCTTCGCCGGCGGTACCTACGATCTCCCCGAGTACGAGTGTTGGCTGTGGGCCGACGCGATCGGGGCGATGCCTGACCCCTTGCTCGCGCACCCCGGGATCGCCTACATGGTCGGCCTGCACGGAGGCGGCGCATCGATCCAAGACGTTTTCGACCTGCTGGAGGCCGACCAGGACTCCGGCGTCCTCTTCGGCGAGATCGACCTTCGCTTCCATCGCCCCCTTCTGCCAGGGGCCTCCTACGCGGTGACGGGGCAGATCGACGCGGTCGAGCGCAAGCGGGGACGCAAGGCGGGCGTGTTCGACCGCGTCTCCTTTACGCACGAGATTCGCGAGCAGGCCGGCCAGCCGGCGGTCGACGTCCATCACGTCTGGATCTTCCCTCGCCGCGAGGCGGAGGCGGCATGAGCGGCCTCGCCGTCGGCGAGCGCATCCCGGCCCGATCCTTCGAGGCCGAGCCCGGGCCGATGAAGACGATGGCGGTGCTGCTGCGCGACCCCAATCCGATCCACTGGGACACGGAGGTCACCGCGGCGCTCGGTCTCGGCGACCGTCCTGTCAACCAGGGGCCGATCAACATGAGCTACCTCCTGGAGGCGGTGATCGGGGCGGCCGGGGCGGCGGACCGAGTGCGCCGCTTCCAGGTCCGCTTCCTGGGCAACGTCTTCGCTGGCGAGCGGGTCGAGTGCGGCGGCGTGGTCAGCGCCGTCGACACCGAGGCCGGCATCGCGACGATCGAGCTGGAGGCGACCGTCGGCGACCGTCCTGTTCTCGGCGGCGTCGCCGAGGTTCGCCTGTGAGTGCCGCCCCGCTGGTCCGGGTCGAGCGGTCTGGTGGGGTCGCCTTCCTGACCCTCGACAACCCGCCCGTCAACGCGATGTGCGAGCCGCTGCTCGAGCAACTCGGCGTCGTCGTCGCCGAGCTCGCCGGCGAGGCGGAGACGCGGGTCGTCGTCATCACCGGGGCCGGGGAGAAGACCTTTGCCGCCGGTGCCGACCTGCGCGAACTGCGCGGCATTCTCGGCGACCGGGTGGCCCTCGAGCACCACACCGCGCTGACCCGCAGGGTGCTTGGCGACCTCGCCGCGCTGCCTCAGCCGACGATCGCCGCGGTCGGGGCCCCTGCCCTGGGCGGGGGCTTCGAGCTGCTGATGTGTTGCGATCTTGCCGTGGTCGACGAGAGGGCGAGCGTCGGCCTGCCCGAGGTGAAGCTTGGCCTGATCCCCGGGGCGGGAGGGACCCAGCGCTTGCCGCGCCGCATCGGCCTCGCGGCGGCTGCGCGCCTGATCCTGCTCGGCGACACGCTCACTGCCCCCGAAGCCCTGCAACTGGGGGCGATCAGCGAGGTCGTGCCAGCCGGCCGGGCGCTGGAGCGGGCGGGGGATCTGGCGCGGCGACTCGCCGACGGCCCTTCGCTGGCACTGCGCGGGGCCAAGGCGGCTCTGCGCGACGGCCTCGAGATCCCCTTGGAGGAGGGGCTGGAAGCCGAGCGCGCGCAGTTCATCGGCGTCGCCCTGAGCGAGGACGCCACCCTCGGGGTCGACGCGTTCGTCGCCCGCGAGACCCCGGTTTTCAGGCAGCGCTGAACTCAACGAGCGAACGAGGAGAGGGAAATGAAGGTCGAAGGCTCACACGGAATCGTCACCGGAGGCGCATCGGGTCTGGGCGAGGGCGTGGTCCGCATGCTCACCGCCGACGGCGGGCGGGCGTCGATTTTCGATCTGCCGAGCTCGCGGGGCGAGGAGCTGGCCGCCGAGATCGGCGACGCCGCCGCCTTCTTCGCGGTCGACGTCAGCGATCCCGCCCAGGTCGAGGCGGCGATGGTGGCGGCGGTCGACGCCAACGGCGCCCCCGACCTCACCGTCAACTGCGCCGGCGTCAGTCCCGGCATCCGGGTGCTCGGGCGCGACCGGCAGATGCACCCGCTCGACGAGTTCAAGCGGGCGGTCGACATCAACCTCGTCGGCCTCTTCGACATGGTTCGCTGGAGCGCCTACTTCATGGCGGAGAAGGAGCCGGGAGAGGACGGCGAGCGGGGGCTGATCGTCAACGTCGCCTCGATCGCCGGGCTGGAGGGCCAGGTCGGACAGGCTGCCTATTGCGCCTCCAAGGGCGCCGTCGCGGCGCTCACGATCCAGCTCGCGCGGGACCTCGAGCGGCAGGGGATCAGGGTGATGACGGTTGCGCCGGGAATGATGGACACCGGAATGCTCGCGGGGATCGACGAGAAGCGCCGGGAGGCGCTGGTCGATCTCCACGTCTTCCCGAAACGGCTCGGTCGCGCCGAGGACTTCGCCCGGCTCGTCCGCACCTTCATGGAGGTGACCTTGCTGAACGGGGACGTCGTCCGCCTGGACGCCGCGACCCGCCTCCCTCCCCGCTGATGCAGCGGACGATCTTCGAGTCCGAGCACGACGACTTCCGCGAGTCGGTCGGCGGCTTCCTGCGCCGCGAGGCCGTTCCCCACGTCGAGGAGTGGGAGGCTGCGGGGATCGTCCCGCGCGAGTTCTGGCGGCGTGCCGCGGCGCAGGGCATGGTCGGCTTCGAGGTCCCCGAGGAGTTCGGCGGGGCGGGCCTGGCCGACTTCCGGTTCAACGCGGTGATCGACGAGGAGGTCGCCTACACGGGAGCGGTCGGCGACGGCTTCGCGATGGCCAACGACATCCTCACTCCCTACCTGCTCGAGCTCACCGACGAGGAGCAGCGGGCACGCTGGCTGCCCGGCTTCGTCCGCGGCGACCTGGTCGCGGCGATCGCGATGACCGAGCCGGGGGCCGGCTCGGACCTGCGCGGGATGGCCGCCACCGCGGAGCGCGTCGACGGTGGCTACCTGCTCAACGGGGCCAAGACCTTCGTCACCAGCGGCATTCAAGCCGACCTGGTGATCGTCGCCGCCCGCACCGATCCCGGCGGCGGCTCCAACGGCTTCTCGCTGCTCCTGGTGGAAGCGGAGCAAGAGGGGTTCCGCCGTGGCCGCAAGCTCGAGAAGAGCGGGCGCTGGGCCCAGGACACCGCGGAGCTGTTCTTCGACGACGTGTTCGTGCCGGAGCGCAACCGGCTCGGCAGCGAGGGCGAGGGGCTGCGCTATCTGTTGCGCAACCTCGCGCGTGAGCGGCTTTCGATGGCGGTCAGCGCCGTGGCGGTCAGCGAGCGGGCGCTCGAGATGACGCTGGCCTACGTGCAGGAGCGCCAGGCCTTCGGCAGGCCGGTCGGCAGCTTTCAGGCCAATCGCTTCGCGATCGCCGAGCTGACGACGAAGGTGAGAGCGGCGCGTACGCTGGTCGACCGCTGCATCGAAGCACTCAACGCCGGCGAGCTGGACGCGGCTGAGGCGGCGGGCGCGAAGGCCCTGACCACCGACCTGCAGTTCGAGGTCGTCGACCGCTGCGTCCAGCTCCACGGCGGCTACGGCTACATGCGCGAGTACGAGATCGCCCGGCTCTGGCGTGACGCGCGGGTGCAGCGCATCTACGGCGGCACCAACGAGATCATGTGGGAGATAGTCGGCCGCTCCCTCGGCCTCTAGCGGGGCTACGAGCGCCGCAGGGGGGTGGCGGTTCTCGCCACGGTGGCCCCTGGCTCAGGCGGTGGCCGCGATCGCCGCCGCCAGCGAAGCGGCGACGGCCTTCTCGTCCGGCCAGGGAACGTCGATCACGACGTCGTCGAAGCGGAGCCCGGCGAGGAAGCTGAGCACCTCGAGCTGTTCGTCTGAGCTCGCGTCGACCTCGCCGAGGATGTAGATCACCGTCTGCAGCGGCGGCTTGCCGGCGGGGCGAAGCGATTTGACCCGGGCAAGCTGCTCGCTCAGCTTCTCACGGTCGAGCGTGTCGAAGCGGGTCAGGGCGAGCCAGCCGTCACCGAGGGTCGCCGTCCGGGCGAGAGCGGCTTTGGTCATCCCGCCGACCAGGATCGGAACCGGGTGCGCCGGCGCTGGCAGCGATATCACTCCGTCGGGCAGCTTGAAGAACTCGCCCTCGAAGTCGGGGAAGCCGGTCCAGCAGGCGCGGAGCAGTTCGATCGCCTCGTTCATCCGCCCACCCCGGGTCTCGAAGTCCCAGCCCAAGGCGGTGAACTCCTCGGCGAGCCAGCCGGCGCCGACCCCGAGCGCGATGCGACCGCCGCTGAGCTGGTCGAGGGTGGAAACGGTCTTCGCGACCAGCACCGGGTCCCGCTGGGGGAGCACCAGCACGGCGCTGCCGATCGTCGCCTCCTCGGTTGCGCTCGCCAGCCAGGCCATCGTGGTGAGGGCCTCGAACCAGGGGCTGTCCGGCTGCCACCGGGTCAGCTTCTTGTCGGGCGAGTAGGGGTACGGGGACTGCGGGTCGCGCACCTGAACGACGTGATCGGCCACCCACAGCGAGCGTGCGCCCGCGGCCTCGGCCACGGTCGCCATCCGGGCGAGGCCCGGCTCGAGGGGAAGGTCGCCGGCGCTGGGGACCTTGCAGCCGAGCCTTGCCATCAGTCCTCCTCCTCACGCGCGATCGGATAGAGCAGCGGGCCTTCGGCCTCGCCGAGGTGCTTCCAGATGCTCGGGACCTCCTCCTCGACCATCGCGGCGGCGAGCTCGTCGGCCTCGGCCGCGAAGCGATCGAACAGCTCGCGGATCTCCTCGTCCGGGCAACCGGCCAATTCCAGGAAAGGCGCGAGATGATTGGCGAACAGAGGACCCGCGTAGGCCACCTTGTAATGGTCGTCCCACTCGATCGCCTTCATGTAGAGCTCCCCCTGAGCGGCCTGGGCCGCTGCCTCGACCGCGGCCAGCTCGTCGGAATCGACGCGGCGCAGCTCGCCGTCCTCGTTGGTCAGCGCGCAGAATCCGCGCAGCCGTTCGGTGTGCTCGGGCGGGCTGACCCGCAGCGAGCCGAAGACGTCGCAGTGGACCTCGACCCCCTCCGCGGCGTAGACGAGGCAGAGGTTGTCGAGCGGCAGGCGGATCTCGGTCTGCGCCCACGGCAGCCAGCGGTTGCGCAGGTCGTTGAACTCGCTGACGAAAAGGAGCCCCTGGTCAAGCGGGTAGGGGCCGTGGCCGCCCAGCCCGTCGCGCTGCTCGCCGTGGAGGATGAAGCTGTAGAGCTGCAGCGTCGCCGCGGTGCGCCGGGTCCGGCCGTGCGCCTCCGCGTCGACTGGCCGCAGCAGTGTCGCGACCTCCTCGACCTGAGCCGGGTCGAGCACCGGCCAGTCCCCCGACCCCTCGTGCGGCACGCGCCTGCCGTCGCCGCGGTGGGCCCGGCTCTGGCGGCTCCACCAGTCGGCGACGAAGGCATCGTCGGCGGCCGATCCGCCCGGCAGCGGCTCGCCGGGACGCAGGTCGAGGTCGATCATGTGCTGCTGGCGGGCGCCGAAGTAGCCGCACATCAGCATGAAGCTCTGCAGCGCGTAGGGCCGGGAGCCGAGGCGTCGCATCGCGGCGCCGATCTGCTCCGGAGAGGTCTCCTCTCCGACCCGGCGCAGAAGGGTGGGCACGTGCCTGTAGAAGAGCTCCCATCCGAGCGCGGAACGCCTCGGCAGATCGAACAAGACGGACGTCATCGTCGCCCGGCGCTCGGCGCGGAGGTCGTGCTTCCACGCTTCCCCGAAGACGTGCAGGTCGTCGTTGGCCGCACGCAATGCAGCGTCGGTCAGCTCAGTCGCCATCGCCATCGACTCCATCCTGAATCTCCGCTTCCCGGGGTAAACAAATCCAACGGTCGTTTGGTAGAATACACGACGATTGTAGACGTCCGGCTTTGGCTCCGGCTTGGGAAACAGGATCTCTGGAGGAGAGACAGTGACTGACGACATCCGCTTCGACGGCAGGACCTATCCCTATGTGCCACCTGAGGCGTTTCCGCCGACGGTGGAGGAGATCCTCGACAGTCGGAACGAGGCTGTCGATCCAACCACCTTCGAGGTCCTTCGCCATGCGCTGTGGAACCTCAACATCGAGCACGGCAGCACGATCCAACGCACCTCCGGCTCGCCGGTCGTCGCCTATTCGCACGACTTCAATCCGGTGATCCTCGACGAGCGGGGAGACTTCATCTTCTTCGGCCCCTGGCTGCAGTACCTGATCTCCGCCAGTGGCTTCGCGGTCAAGTGGATCCTCGAAAACCGCCACCCGAAGCCGGGGATCGAGCCGGGCTCGATGTTCATGACGAACGACCCCTGGATCGGCGCGACCCATCAGTCCGACGTCTCGATGCTGGCCCCCGTGTTCGCGGACGGCAAGCTCTTCTGCTGGGTCGGCAACAGCCTTCATCACAATGACCTGGGAGGGACCGCGCCGGGCGGCTTCAACCCGATCGCCGAGGACATCTTCCACGAGTCCGGCGTCTTCCCGCCGATCCGGATCGTCGAGGACGGTCAGATCCGCACCGATCTCGAGGACGAGTTCGCCCGTCGCTCCCGCTTGCCCGAGGTGGCCCTGGTCGACCTCCGCGCCCAGATCGCCGGCTGCCGGGCCGCGATCGCCCAGCTTGAGATGCTGATCAAGCGCTATGGCGCCGCCACGGTGAAGGGCGTCATGCGCAAGATCCAGGACGACTCGGAGTCCGCCTTCGTCAGTCGCATCGGGACGATCCCCGATGGCGAGTGGCGCGAGGAGGCTTTCCTCGAGATGGCGATGCCGGGGGACCGCAAGCTGTACCGCAACGCGATGGTGCTGCGCAAACAGGGCGACCGGCTGACCTTCTCCAACGAGGGGACCGACCCCCAGATCGGCACGATCAACTGCGCCAGGGCCGCCTGGGTCGGCTCGATCCTGGCGATGATCAACCCGCAGCTCATGCACGACCAGCTCTTCGCTCCTGCCGGCGCCCTGCGCCATATCGAGTTCGAGCCCGAGCCCGGCACGATCACCTCCGCCCTGCACCCTTCGGCGCTCAGCCTCGCCGTGCTCACGCTCGACCAGTGCATCGCTCTGGCCGCGTCCTGCATCTCCAAGATGCTCGCTTGCAGCACCGATCCCGAGCTGCGAAAAGACGTCTACTCGGGCCTCGGTGCGGCGACCTTCCCGGTTGCGGCCTTCTCTGGCGAAGTCGGCGGCAAACCCTTCGCCAGTCTCTTCATGGACTGCATGGGGGCAGCGATCCCCGGCATGAGCTGGCGCGACGGTCTCGACGCCGGCGGCTATCCGTGGGACCCGCTCGGGGCGATTCCGAACGTCGAGGAGAACGAGAGCTTCTACCCGATGCTCTACCTGTGGCGGACGGTGCTGCCCGACACCGGCGGTGCCGGTCGCTACCGCGGCGGCAACAGCCTGGAGCTCGGCGTCGTCGCCCACGGGGTCGACCAGATCAGCCACCACATGGCCTCGGCCGCGCACAACGCGGTGCCGATCCCGCCCCTGCACGGCGGCTACCCGGGCAGTCTGCACCGCTGGGCGATCCGTCACGACACCGATATCCAGGCGCAGTTCGCGGCCGGCCGCCTTCCCGCCGCGGACGAGCTCGCGGTCGGCGCCGTGGAGGAGATCCCCGCGAAGGCGTTCGGGATTCGGCAAGGGCCTGACGACGTCTTCGTCTTCAGCTGGAGCGGCGCCGCCGGTTACGGCGACCCGCTCGAGCGCCAGCCCGAGCGGGTGCTCGAGGACGTCCTGGCCGGGGCGGTCAGCGCCGAGGAGGCTCAGCGCCTCTACGGCGTCGTCGCCGACGGCGAGCGGTTCGACTCCGATGCGACCGAGCGACGCCGCGAGGAGATCCGCGCCGAGCGGCGCGCCTGGCCCGGCCCCGAGGAGACGCGCAGCGCGGCCGCCGACGCGGAAACGATCGGCCCCGCCGGACCCGAGCTCGAGATCATGGTCGAGGAGGGAGGGCCGTCGATCGTCTGCTCGAGCTGTCGCACGGTGCTCGCCGCGGGGGCGGGCAACTGGAAGGACGGCTGCCGTCAGACGACGATCCCGCTGGAGGCCGGCAACCGTCATCAGCTTCCGGTCGAGAATGTGACCGATGACGAGGTCGTGCTGATCCAGTACGCCTGCCCGGGCTGCGACCGACTGTTGCAGAACGAGATCCGCCGCAGCGCCGACGAGCCATTGTGGGACTTGCGGCTGCAGGTCCCGGCGATCGCAAAGGAGAACTGATGAAGCTGTACCTCGGAATCGACATCGGCGGGACGTTCACCGACATCGTCGGTGTCGACCAGGACGGTCGCGTTCAAGCCACCAAGACCTCCTCGACGCCACCGCGCTTCGAGGAAGGGTTCCTCAACGGGATCGCCAAGCTGGCCGATCTCTACGGGGTCAGCTCCGAGCAGCTGCTCGGCGACGCCGAGATCGTTCTCCACGGCACCACGGTCGCGACCAACGCGGCGGTGCAAATGCGGGGCAGCAAGCTCGGTGTGCTGACGACCAAGGGGCACGCCGACACCCTGCCGCTGATGCGTGCTTCGGGACGGACCAAGGGCATCCCCCTGGAGCAGATGCTGCGCGCGTCCCACACCAACAGGCCCGAGCCGCTGGTTCCGCGCACGCGGATCCTCGAGGTCGGCGAGCGCATCGACGTCGCCGGCGAGGTCGTGGTCCCGCTCGACGAGGAGGGGGTGGCGGCCCGGGTCCGCGAGCTGGTCGAGATGGAGGTGGAGGCACTTGCGGTCTGCTTCCTGTGGTCGATCACGAACGGCGCGCACGAGCGCCGCGCCGCCGAGATCGCCCGGGAAGTCGCCCCCGAGCTGTTCATCGTCGCCTCGCACGAAGTCTCGGCTCGCGCCGGGGAGTACGAGCGATTCGTCGCCACCGCGGTCAACGCCTTCGTTGGGCCCGAGACCTCTGGCTACATGGAACGCCTCGAGCAAGGCCTGCGAGCCGGCGGCTTGGACAGCCCTCTGCTGATCATGCAGGCCAACGGCGGCGTTACGACCGCCGCGGAGACGGTGGAACGGCCGGCCACGACGATCGGCTCCGGGCCGGCGGCGGGCGTCGCGGCCAGCGCCGTGCTCGCGCGCCGGCACCAGCAGCCGAACGTGATCACCACCGACATGGGCGGCACCAGCTTCGACGTCGGCCTGATCGTCGGGGGCGAGGTGGTGCGCGCGTCCTCGACCGTCCTCAACCAATACGAGTTCTACGTGACCCGCACCGACGTCGAGTCGATCGGCAGCGGCGGCGGCAGCATCATCTCCTACGCCGAGGGTCACTCGGCCCTGCGGGTGGGCCCCGAAAGCGCCGGAGCCTTCCCCGGCCCCGCTTGCTACGGCCGCGGCGGCGAACGCGCCACGGTCACCGACGCCAACCTGGTGCTCGGCTACCTGGACCCCGAGTACTTCCTCGGCGGCGAGATCACCCTCGACAGCGGGGCGGCCGAGCGGGCGCTGGGCGAAGTCGGAGAGCCGCTGGGAATGAGCGCGATCGAGGTGGCCGCTTCCGCCAAGCGGATCGTCGACGCCCAGATGGCCGACCTGATCCGGCAGATGACCGTCGAGCGCGGCCTCGATCCGCGCGACTTCGCGGTTCACGCGTTCGGCGGCGCCGCCGGTATGCACGTCGCCGGCTACATCCACGAGCTGGGAGGCCTGCAGGCGGTCGTCCCGCTCGGCGCGCGGGCGGCGACCTGGTCGGCCTTCGGCTGCGCCAGCGCCGACATCGTCCACATCGCAGAGCACGCCGAGGTGATGCCGAGTCCCTACGACCCCGCGGCGCTCGACCTCGTGTTCGAGAAGCTCGAGGCTGAGGTCGGTGAGAAGCTCGACTCCGAGAACATCCCGGCCGAGCGCCGCCGGATCGAGCGGACGGTGGAGATGAAGTACTCGCTGCAGATCCATCAGGTGGAGGTCCCGATCGTCGCCGGCAAGGTCGACCAGGAGGTGGTCGAGGCGCTCCCGGGACGTTTCCTCGCCCGCTACGAGGAGCACTTCGGGGTCGGCGCGGCGCTCGAGGGCGCCGGCACCCAGATCGTCCTCTGCCGCGTCGTCGGGCGCGGTTTGCTGCCGCAGCCGAGCGTCTTCGCCGACGATTCGACCGAGGCCGCCGGCGGCCTCACCGCTTCGGGCAGCCGCAAGGTCGCCTGGCTCGAGGGGCATGGGGCGGGGTTCGAGCTGATCGAGAGCCCGGTGTACCGCAGCGAGGACCTGCCGCCGGGGGCGCTGATCGAGGGGCCCGCCGTGGTCGAGGGCACGACGACGACGATCGGGATCCCACCGCTTTACGCCGGCGTCGCCGACGCCGCCGGCAACCTCGTGCTGGAGCTTTCCGAAAGCGACCCGAGCGCCGCCGCCCCCGGCGCTCTCCAGGCGGGCTGAGAGATGCTGGGACCCTACGACGATTATCTGATCCACCAGAGGTTCGGCACCGTTGACGAGATCGAGAGCGACGACGAGCGCTGGATGGAGCGCTTCTGGTTCGGCGTCTGCTCTCCCGACGGCGAGGTCGGCTTGATCTGCGGCCTCGGCACCTACCCCAACACCGACATGGTCGACGCCCTCGCCCTGGTCGTCGAGCCAGGCCGCCAGCACAACCTTCGCTCGTGGCGCAAGCTCTCGCCGAGCCGCTGGACGCTCGACGCCGAGCCGCTTGCCTTCAAGATCGAGGCGCCGATGGAGAAGTGGCATCTCAGCGCCTCTCGCTCGGACGTCGGCATCGCTTTCGACCTGACCTTCACGGCGCGCTCACAGCCCTACGAGATGACGCCGCTGCTGATCCACAAAGACGACCGGCTGGTGATCGCCTACCGGCACTTCGTGCAGTCCGGGCGCTATGACGGCTGGATCGAAGCTGACGGAAAGCGGTACGAGGTGGACGGATGGCTCGGCGAGCGCGATCGGTCCTGGGGTGCGCGCAGCGCCTCTGGCAAGGTCAACCGGGGGCTGCACATCTGGCTCCCGATCCAGCTGCCCGACAACGCGCCCTGGGCCTGGATCAGCGAGCGACCGAACGGAAGGCGCACTGGGTTCTCGGGGGCGCTGAGGAGCGGGATGGAGGAGCCGGATCCGCTCGAGGACTTCAGCTATGAGCTCGACCTCAAGCAGGTTGGGACCCATCGCATCCTGCAGAAGGCGAGCCTGGACCTCGAGGCCGAGAGCGGGGCGAGAAAGCGGATCGAGGCGGAGCTGCTGCTGCCCGTCTTCCTCTCCGGCGGCGGCTACGCCGACGACGAGACCGGACAGGGGGGGACGAAAGCGGATGCCGGCCACGACGGCGAGGTCTGGTCTACCGCCAGCGAGGAGGACATCGCAGCAATCCCGCCCTGCATCATCGACCACTTCGTCAGGGTCGAGGAGGATGGCAAGGTCGGGACGGCCTGCTTCGAGCTCTCGATCGGTGTGTTCGAGCCGCTCGGATTCGAGGACTGAGCTTTCAGCTCGGGGGAAGCAGCCTGATCAAGCCGTCGACGGCGGTGGCTCCCGCGCCGTCTTGGTGAACCAGCAGCGGATTCGCCTCGACAGCCTCCAAGCGGTCGCCTATCGCGAGCGCGAGTTGCCCGAACGCCTCGATCGCGGCTGCGGCCGCAGCGACATCGGCAAGCGGCAGGCCCCGGTAGCCATCGAGCAGCGGGAAGCACCGAAGTTCGCGCAGCATCTGCACGGCCTCTCCTTCGCGCAGGGGTAGCAGCCGCCGGCTGACGTCCTTCGAGAGCTCGGCAGCAATGCCGCCGGGGCCGACGACGAGGACGGGGCCGAAGTCCGGATCGGTGCGGGCGCCGACGATCAACTCAAACCCCGGCTCCGCCATCGGCTCGACCACGGAGCCTTCGACCGTCGCCCCCACGGCGCTCGCTGCGGCGACGACGCGCTCGTGAGCTGTTGCCGCCGCCGCACCGCCGGACACGTTGAGCACAACGGCACCGGCATCGCTCTTGTGGGCGAGGTCGCGGGCCAGCGCCTTGATCGCGACCGGGCCGCCTGCCGCCTCGGCGGTCGCGGCCGCTTCCTCGGGGGTGGCGCAGGTGGTCGCAGCGATCACCGGGACGCCCGCTGCCGCAAACAGCTCCAGCGCCTCGCTCTCTGAGAGCTGGTTCCTCGCCTCAGGCAACGAGAGGACAAGCGATTCGGAGGTCATCTCGGCGTCCCTTGCGGCGCCGAGCTCGGCGCGGGCGGCGAGCGCGCGCATGCAGAGGTCGGGATCCTCGAAGATGGCCAGACCCGCTTTGCGCAGGCGCCGGATTGCCGCCAGGTTCATGTCACCGGCCGTCCAGAGGATCGCGGGCGGCGTACCGACACGATCGCGGTACTCGATCAACCGGTCTGCCAGCTCCTCCCCGAAAGGAGTCGGATGCACGGTGAGGACGAGAACCAGAGAGTCGAACTCGGTCGCCTCACCGAAGGCGTGGAGGGCGTTGCGGAAGATCTCTGGATCCTGGGCGAACATCCCGCTCATGTCGGCGGGGTTCTGCAGCGAGGCGAAGTCAGGCAGGACCACCTCGAGCTTCTCTGCGGTCGTCGGGGCGAGCGGCGCGACGTCCAGGCCCTGGCGCTCGGCCGCCTCGGTAGCGAGCACGCCCATGCCCCCGGAGGTGGTGATGATTCCGACCTTGCGGCCTGCAGATGGCCCGAGGCGTTCGAGAGTCGCGGTGGTGTGCACCAGCTCCTCGATCGATCGCACCCGGACGATGCCGTCGCGCGACAGGGCTGCGTCCACGACGTCGTCGGAGCTGGCAAGCGCGCCGGTGTGCGCGGCGGTCGCACGGGCGGCCGCCTCCCCCGCTCCGGCCTTCACGATCACCACCGGCTTGCCGGCCTGCCGCATCGCGGCGAAGCCCGCTCGCAGCTGCTCTGGGCGCCGGATTCCCTCGACGAAGAGGGCCACGGATTTGGTCGCCGGGTCGGCCGCGAACCAGGGCAGGAGCTCTCCCACCGTGAGGTCGGCCTCGTTCCCGGTGGCGATCGCGGTGCTGACTCCGACCCCGGCGTCGAGGGCGCGGTTGACGATCAGTCCGAGGGCCCCGCCCGACTGGGCGATCACGCCGACACCGCCAGCCTCGAGTTGCTCGCGGAACGTCACGCCCAGGGTGGCCACGCAGACGCTGTCGGTGACGTTGATGAAGCCAGGGCTATTGGGTCCGATGACTCGCATCTGCGAGGACCGCGCCAGCTCGCCCAGCTGGGCCTGCTCGGCTGCACCCTGCTCGCCGCTCTCGGCGAAGCCGGAGCTGAAAACGAGAGCGCCCGCCACGCCTGCCCGGGCGCATTGCTCGAGTGCGTCGAGGACGTGCTCCTTGGGCAGCGAAACGACCGCGAGGTCGACCGGCTGCGCGGCCACTGCGTCGCCGATCGCGGGGTAGGCTCGGTGTCCCAGCACCTCGTCGCGCTTCGGGTTCACCGGCAGCACCTCGCCAGCGAAGCCGTGCCGGTGGAGGCCATTGATGAAGCGGCCGGACAGGGCCCCTGGCCGAGCCGACGCACCGAGCACCGCGATCGCCTGCGGTCGCAGGATGCGATCAAGGGCCTTGGGGGCAAGCGTGCTCGGCGTCATTGGTTCCTCCGCGAAGTATTCAGGTGTTTGGCCGGGCTACAAATTCAAACAAGTGATTGGTAGATTAACGAAGATGAGCTGGGACGGGACCCGGAGGTAGATCCAGTTGCTGGTGACGATCTTGATCGGGGTCGGAGAGGGGAGCGACGCGGTCCTGCCCGAGGCCGAGCGCCGGCTTCGGCAGCTCGGTCCCTGTGCGCTTGCCGCCAGCGCCGACGCCGCCGCATCGGCATTCGCCAAGACGCTGGCCGGCAGATTGCAGGCCGACCTGATTGACCTCGAGCCAGACCTGCGAGCCCGGGAGCGCGATGGCGTCCTCGTCGCCGCCGGGCAAGCCTCGGAGGGAGGCAGAATTCCTGTTCTCGTGGTTCCCATGGAGAACCTCCAGGCGCTGGTCTCCAGCGCACTCGGTCTGCCCGGGGGGCGGGACCAGATCGCGACCGCGGCGGCCTCGATTGCTGTTTTCGAGTCCCCTCGCGCGACGAGCTTGAGGCTGGCGATGCTCGATCCGCTCGACACTCTCTTGGGGGTTGGGCGGCGGGTCGCGGTGGTGCGCCACGCCGAAGCGCCGACCTTTGGCGGCGATGGGCGGGTGCGCTCTGATGGCGAGCTGAGCCTGACCGAGGCGGGCCTCGCCCAGGCAGCGGCTTTGCGCGAGCCGCTTCGGGAGCTTCAGGCAGTCGTGGCGCGCTGTTCCCCGCAGTTGCGCGCGGCGGAAACCGCGGCGGAGCTGGCCGGCGAACGCGAGGTGGTTGCCGATGCCAGGCTGCGTGAGCTGTCGCTGGGCGAGCTCGACGGTGCCGCTGCCGAGCGGATCTTCGAAGCGTGCCCGGACTTCGGTCGCGATCCCCTGGCCCGGCTGCCCGGCGGCGAGAGCATGAGCGACGTCGCCAAACGGGTCGCCGGTTTGCTCGATCAGGTTCGCGCCGAGGCCGACGACGCGATCCTCGTTGCCCACGGAGGTACCAACCGGGCGCTGTTGGCGGAGATCACCGGGGCGCCCTTGACGCGCGCCTGGGCGACGCGGATCGACTGGGCGAGCATCAACCTCTTCGAGCAGTGGGAGGAGCGCTGGCGGGTGCGGGCGCTGAACTGGACCCGGGCCGGGGCGAGTGCCATCGTCGGGTCCGAAAGACTGCCCGGCGGCCTGCTTGATGAGCAATGGCGCCGCCTGGGGCGATGAGACACGGAGGAATTAGATGAACGCATCACTGGGAGCCGGACAACTGACCTCCGGCGGCGAAGTATCAGGCCGGCTTCACCGCGCGGACGACTCGGCGCAGGTCTTCGAACTGATGAAACGAGGCGACCTCGACGAGGTCATCCTGCTTACCGGGTCCCCCTCGGCCACGGCCGTGGTGCCTCTGCTCGGCAGGGTGCGGGGAATCGTCTGCGAGTCCGGCGGCGCGACCTCCCATCTGGCAATCGTCTCACGCGAGTTCGGCATCGCCTGCGTGATGGCAGCTGACCTCGGCGCGGTCGACGAGGGGGCAACCGTGACCATCGGAGCCGACGGCTCGATCAGCCGTGCGTAGGCCCCGGCTGCTGGTCAATCTGGCGATGCCCGGTGCCGCGGCCCGCGCCGCGGCGATGCCCGTCGATGGGGTGGGTCTGATGCGGGCGGAGTTCCTCGCACTGGCCTGCGGCAAACACCCCGGCCTCTTGCTCGAGGAGGGCGGCGAGGGGGCGTTCGTCGACCTGTATCGGGAGGGGCTGATCGAGGTCGCCGCTACCTTCGATCCCCGCCCCGTGGTGTTCCGGCTCAGTGACCTGAAGTCAAACGAGTACCGGGGGCTGCTCGGCGGCGATCGCTTCGAGCCCGTCGAGGAGAATCCGATGCTCGGCCGCCGAGGCGCCTTTCGCTACCTCGCCCAGCCCGAGCAGTTCGCCTTGGAGCTGCGCGCCGTTCGCGAGGCGCGCGCCGGCGGCCTGCAGAACATCGAGCTGATGATCCCCTTTGCCCGCACGGTGCGTGAGCTGGTCTCCGTCCGCCGGATGATCGCGGCGGAGCTCGGTGAGGGCGAGCCCAAGGTCTGGGCGATGGCGGAGGTTCCCTCGGTGGCCCTGCTTCCCGAGCCCTTCGCGGCCGAGGTCGACGGGCTGTCGATCGGCTCGAACGACCTCACCCAGCTCGTTCTCGGCGTCGACCGCGACTCCCCGGGACTCGGCGAGAGCTATGCGGACGACGACGAGGCCGTGCGTGAGGCGATCTCGCGCCTCATCGCCGGGGCGCACGCGGTCGGCAAGCCGATCTCGATCTGCGGCGAGCGACCCTCGTCAGATCCGGGCTTCGTCGAGTTCCTGGTCCGGGCCGGCATCGACTCGATCTCCGTCGTGCCAGACGCCGTAGCGTCGACCAGCTCGCTGCTCGACGAGCTCTGCTGAGTCCGCGCCCCGCCTCGACCCCTTACTTGGTCGCCTCCTTGCGGCGCATGGGAGGACGCGCTAATGTCCCGATTATCGACCAAACGCTTGGTTGATAATGGAAACTTCGTCACCCACAATCCAATTCGGTGAACGCAGCGGGCCGAGCCCGCAGGAGGAGAGTGATATGAGCAGTCTGAGGAGAGCGCGTCTTCCGCGCCTCGCGTTGGCCCTATTCCTGGTTGCCCTACTGGCGGTCGGGGCTGCCGCCTGCGGCAGCGATGGCTCGTCGGACTCGACCAGTACCGCCGCGACCGAAGAAGCGGGCGGTGGTGGCAGCGCGGAGCTGACGACGAAACCGCACACCATCGGCGTGATCGATCAGATCCGGCAGTCGCCAATCCAGGACAAGACCGGCACGATCATCGAAGAAGCGGCTGAAAAGCTCGGCTGGTCCGTGGACTACATCGACGCGGTGGCCGATCCGGCGAAAGTCCAGGCGGGGATGCAGACCCTGATCAACAAGGACGTCGACGGAATCATCCTCAACTCGATCGATCCTTCGTCGATCCCCAAGCAGGTCTCCCAGGCCAAGAGCAAGGGAATTCCGATGATCGTCGTCAACGGCGGCATCCCGCAGTCCTCGCAGGAAATGGTCGAAGCGGCCTATGTCGAGGACGAGTACAAAATGGGCCGGATCATCAGCGACTACATCGTCGAAACGACGCCCAACGCGAAGATCATCGGGCTGCTCACCTCGCTCAACTACTCGGGCGTCGAACGGACCAAAGCGCTGGAAGAAGCGGCGGCAGATGGCGGTGCGGAAATCGTCGCCCAGCAGGACGTCGACCTGACCGATCCGGTCGTCAACACCCAAAAGGCGACGGTCGACATGTTGACCGCGAATCCCGACGCGACCTCCGTCTACGCCATCTTCGACAACATGGTCAGCGGCGCGATGACTGGGGTCCAGCAGAAGCGCAGCGACGCGAAGGTCTACTCGTACTTCACCTCGCAGCCCAATGTCGAAGCACTCGAGAGCGACACCCCGCTCGAGGCCGTGGCCGACGTCGACCTGGCCAAAACGGGTGCTCTCGCGATGGAAGCGTTCGTGCAGCTGTTCGAAAACGAAACGCCGATCAACCCGAACGCGCTCGAAGAAGATCCGCTCGTCTACGAAGTCGTCTCGCGGGAAAACATCGAAGAAAAGCTCGAAGGCAAATCCGAGCTCTTCCCCAACGAAGAAATTCTCGCCCCGTTCTTCGAAAAATGGGAAGAAGAATTCGGTTCATAGCAAGCACACGGACAGGTGGCGGGGCCCGGTGCCCCGCCACCGCATCTTTCGCGCCGGCAAGGAGGCCTAACGATGCCTGAGCAGCTGAAGACCGCGAGTGCCGCGGACAGCGCCGCCGCCAGCGGCGACCCGGCGGGTGGCCCGGACTTGAAGAAGGCGCTGGATTGGTTTGGGCGCTTCGCGACCCTGATCGGGTTCGCGGTGATGTTCGTCGCGTTCTGGGTCGCCGAGCCGAGCATCTTCCCGACCTGGGACAACATTCGCACGATCCTCGAATCGACGGCGCCGATCCTGATCCTCGCCGTCGGCCTCACCGTCGTTCTTTGCAGCGGCGAGTTCGATCTCTCGTTCACCGGCCTGGTGGGCCTCGCGGGCGTTGCCTCAGTACAGGCGATGGTGGATTGGGGGGCGGGCACCGTGGCCGCCGTCCTGCTCGGCCTCGCCGTCGGCGTTGCCGGTGGCGTCGTCGCCGGCCTGCTGGTCGCCGCTCAGCGCACCTCGTCGTTCATTGCAACGCTGGCCCTGGGCACGGTTTGGACCGGACTGGCCCTGGCGATCTCGGGTGGTGGGGTGACCATCTCCGGGGTCACGCACGCCTACGGCGACATCACCTTCAACGACGTCGGCGGCATCCCCCTCGTCGTCATCTACGCCCTGGTTGTCGTGATCGTCGCCTTCGCGATGATGAGATGGACCGTCTTCGGCCGCCAGACGCTGGCCCTGGGGGCCAATCGCGGCGCCGCTCGCCTTGCCGGCGTGCGCGTCGGCGTCACCCAGGTGGCCGCGTTCGGCTTCCACGGCCTGTGCGCCGGAGTTGCCGCGGTTCTGCTCACCTCTCAGACGCAGCAGTGGTCGGCTGACATCGCCGGCGGCCTCTTCATCCCACCCTATGTAGCCGCCTTCTTCGGGATCTCCGTCCTCGCCGCCGGGCGCTTCAACGTCTTCGGAACCCTGGTCGGCGCTCTCTTCGTCGCCACGCTGCAGACCGGCCTGACCGTGGTCGGCTCGGAAGCCTACGTCGCCAACATCGTCACCGGTCTGACCTTGATCGTGATCCTCTTCGTCGCCGCGCAGTCCCGGAGCGCCCGCTGATGAGCGCCCCCGCTGGTGCCCCGCTGGTCGAGGCGGTCGGCATCGAAAAGCACTACGGGTCGGTCCACGCCCTGAAGGGAGTGAGTTTCACGGCGGGCGCCGGCGAGGTGGTCGGCTTGATCGGTGCGAACGGGGCGGGGAAGTCGACTCTGGTCAAGGTGATCTCCGGCCAGGTTCAGCGGGACTCGGGAACGCTCGCGGTGGCGGGCGAGCCCGCCACCGTCCGCAGCCCGCGTGAGGCGATGCGCCTCGGAATCGCCGTCGTCCCTCAGGAGCTGGCCCTGATCGAGGATCAATCGGTGGCCGAGAACATCTTTCTCGGCGGAATGCCGAACCGCGTAGGTCTCGTCGATCGGCGGACGATGGCCGAGCGGGCACGCCGCGGCCTCGCCGCGGTCGGGCTCGAGGACGTCGACCCCCGGGTGGCCGCCGGGTCGCTCAACCCCGTCCAGCAGCGCCTGGTCGGGATCGCCGAGGCGATCTGCAAAGTGCCGCGAATCCTGATCATGGACGAGCCGTCCGCGGCCCTCCCCCACGATGCCGCCGTTCTGCTCGGGCCGATCATCGCTCGGCTTGCGGCCAGCGGCACCGCGATCGTCTACGTATCGCATCGGTTGGGCGAGATCCACGAATTCTGCGACCGGGTGGTGGCGATGCGGGACGGCCGGATCGCCGGCAGCCTCGAGGGAGAGGAGCGGGAGATCTCGCGCATGGTCGAGCTGGTCGGCGGCCGGGCGCTGGCCGAGGAGCCCGAGCCGGAGACGGGGGTGGACCTGAGCCGGCCGTGCACGGTACGGGCGCGGGGTCTCTCGGCGAGACGGGTGGCCGACGTCGACCTCGACCTGCACGAAGGCGAGATAGTCGGCGTCGGGGGGCTCTACGGCTCGGGCCGCTCGGAGTTGTTGCGGCTGCTCGGCGGCAGCCAGCGGCCGGCGGCCGGCGAGCTGGAGATCCTCGGCGGACCGGCGCCACGCTCACCGAGGGCCGCGATGAAGCGGGGGGTTGGCTACCTGCCGGAGGGGCGCCGGGCGATGGCCTTTCCGGGACTCAGCGTCGCCGCCAATACGACGATCGCCGCGCTGGACGAGGTCTCCCGGTTCGGCAACACGCTGATCACCCGCGGGCGCGAGCGGAGTGTCGCGGCGAAGGTTGGCGAGGAAGTCAATCTCATCGGCGATCTGGATGCCCCGATCCTCTCCCTCTCCGGTGGAAACCAGCAAAAGGCGTTCCTGGGGCGGTGGATGTTGCGCCGGCCGCGGCTCCTCCTGCTCGACGAGCCGACGATTGGCATCGACGTGCACGCTCGGGCAGAGATCCACCGGCTGATCCGAGGTCTGGCCGACGAAGGGGCGACGATTGTCGTCGCCTGCGCGGAGCCCGAGGAGCTGGTCCTCCTCTGCAACCGTGTGATCGTCCTGGTCGAGGGTCGCAAGTCGCTTGAAATGGTGGCGCCGTTCGAGGCGGACCGGGTGGTCGCCGCCTCATACGCTCACTAGCGTTCTGGGCGCACGCCTTCCTCAGTTCAGTCGGACGCTTCGCGAATCAGCCGGCGCGCGTAGTGGGAGTCGTACCAGCTGCTCAGCCGAGCGATTCGCCCGTCCTCCGTGAGGTCGAAGACGTCGACCGCGTCGAACTCGATTTCGCCCCCGGTAGCGAGTTTGCCCTTGAAGTGGATCTCGGCGACGACGGTCGCGCCGGCTTCGATGAAGCGAGTCGGCTCATCGCAGTGCTCGGGATAGGGCGCGAACGCCTTTTCGTAGTACTCGCGGATCGCGGCCTCGCCTTGCCTCGGTTTGGTACCGGGCGCGAGGAGAACGGCGTCCGGGGTGAACAGGGCAATGAGCTCGTCGAAGCTCTCTTCGTTTGCCAAGGCGAAGTAACGGCGGGGGGCGTCCACCTCCTCAAACTACCAGTTGGTAGAACGATCGCAAGGAGCTATCATCAAACAGACGCTTGTTTGAATCTCGGTTGGGAAGCCGCGAACAAGGAGGATAGGAGATGGACCAGCAAGCGATCGAGCGCTTGGTCTACGAGTATGCCGAGACCATCGACAGCCGCGAAGCCGATCGCTTCGTGTCCCTGTTCGAGGGCGACGGCGAGGTCGCGATCTTCGAGGCCGGCGCCAAGCAGCCGGCGAAGGTCTACCGCGGTGCCGCGGAGCTGCGGGAAATCCTCGACCTCGTGCTGATCTACGACGCCACCTTCCACCCGATGACCAACGTCCGGATCGACCTCGATGGGGCGTCGGCGACTGGGACCGTCTACACCGAAGCCCATCACCTGGTCGAGGAGGGGGGCACGGCCAAGGACATCACGATGTTGATCCGCTACGAGGACCGCTACCGCCGATCGCCCGACGGGGAGTGGCGCTTTGCGCGACGCGACATCCACCGCCGTTGGACCCTGGTCCAAGCGGCCGAGCGGCAGGAGCTCCCGACCGAGCGTCAGGCGGCCCCCGACTCCGCCTGAGCCGCTGTCGAACGACGTATCGCCCCGCAACCAAGGAGAGAGAGCCACATGCCTGAGTTCGAAGCACGCTTCGGCGACCTGACCCCCGATCAGCGCGTCGCCCGTCTCTGGGCGGTGAACGAGATCCGCCAGCTCGCCTACGCCTACGCGTACGGGTTCGATACCCGCGACGTCGAGCTGGTCCGCTCGCTCTGGGCCGATACCGAGGAGCCGGCCCCGCCCAACGTCATGGATGGCCACTACGCGAAGGGAGCGGAGTTCGAGCGCTGGTTCGACATGGGGCCGTCGATTCTCTTCGTCGGCAACCACCGAATCGTCTTCGACGACGACGAGAACGCGCATGGGTCCGTCTACTGCCTGGTCCAGGTCGAAACCGAAGGGATGTTCATCGACCAGACGATCATGTACCAGGACCGCTACACCCTCCAGGACGGCCGCTGGCTGTTCGTCCGACGCGATCACCAGCTCTGGTTCGGGGAGGAGCGGGAGAGCAATCCGTTCGAGCAGGAACCGGCGAACTGGCCCGAACGGACGATCGGCAGGGGCACCTTGCCGTTCTCATTGGAGACCTACCAGCGCTTCAAGAGCGCTGGCGATCCCGCCTGAGCCGGACGTTGGTCACCCGGTTTGGCTTGATCCCGCGTCGCAGCGGGACCGATACGGAGTCCTTCCAGCGCCACTGGCGGGGCGAGCACGCGAGGCTCGCGGTCGAGTTGCCGGGCATAGCCCGCTACTGGCAGAACCATGCGACGCCGCCGGGCGGCGGCCCCTTGCCCTGGCCGGGCTTCGACGCTTGCGCGGAGCTCGACGCGGCCGACGCCGCGGCCTTCGATGCGATGCGGGCTGCCCCGCAGTTCGCAGCGGTGGCCGCCGACGAGGAAAAGCTGCTCGATTGGTCCGACGCTGCCTTCGTCTTGGCGCGGCGCTCGCTGGCGATCGGGGAAGCGGCCCTCGACGGCGTGAGGCTGCTCACCTTCATGAGCCTCGCGCCCTTGCGGTCTCGGGATGAGCTCGCCGGCGCCCTGGAGTCAGACCGAACCGCGGACGGCGTCGTCGGCAGGGAGGTCTTCCTCGCGATTGAGGGGAGGCAGGCCGGTCAGCGCTGCAGCCTCTTCGACGCGATCGAGGCGCTCTGGTTCGAGCGGCTCGAGGATGCTGGCGCGTATCTCCGCTCCGAGCAACTTGCCAAGCACCGCCGGGAGCTCTCCGCGTTGGTTGCCGGAACCGAGCGACTGCTCGCGACGGTGAACTTGGTCATCCCTGGTTCTCGACCAATCGTTTGGTAGATTCAGATCCGATGGAGACCTGGATACTCGACTTCGCGGAAGGCTCCCGCGAGATGAAAGAGCTGCTCGGCGGCAAGGGTGCGAACGTCGCCGAGATGACCCGCGTCCTGGGTCCCGCGAGCGTGCCGCCGGGGTTCACGGTCACGACCGAGGCATGCCTCGCTTACCTTGCGTCCGGGTGCACCGATCCGCCCGGGCTTGCCGATCAGATGACGGAGGCCCTCGGACGCCTGGAGCGCACCACCCGGCGCAAGTTCGGAAGCCTCGAGAACCCGCTCCTGGTGTCGGTTCGCTCGGGCGCTCGCGTCTCGATGCCGGGGATGCTCGACACCGTGCTGAACCTCGGGCTGACCCGGGAATCGGTCGCGGCGCTGGCCGATCAGACCGGCGACGACCGCTTCGCCTGGGACTCCTACCGCCGCTTCGTCCAGATGTTCTCGGTTGTCTGCGCCGGAGTGCCCGGGTCGGCGGCCGAGGCGGCGATCGCCCGCCAGCGAGTCGAGGCCGGGGTTGACACCGACGCCGAGCTCTCGGCGGACGATCTCCGGAAGCTGTCCGCCACGCTCGAGGAGCTTTACCGCGACACCGTCGGCGCCGGTTTTCCGCAGGACCCGATGGCGCAATTGCTGAGCGCGACCCGCGCGGTCTTCGACTCCTGGAACGGCCGCCGCGCGCGCGAGTACCGCCGCATCAGCGGGATTCCCGAGAGCTGGGGCACGGCGGTCACCGTCCAGCAGATGGTCTTCGGCAACCGTGGGCCGCGAAGCTGCTCCGGGGTCGCCTTCTCCCGCGACGAGATCACCGGCGCTCCCAGGCCGTCGGGCGACTTCCTCGTCAACGCCCAGGGCGAGGACGTCGTCTCGGGGGCGCGCACCCCGCGCGACCTCGCCGAGATGGGGCAGTCGATGCCCGAGGCGCACGCCGAGCTGCTCGACCACCTGCGGCGCCTCGAGCGTCACTTCGGCGACATGCAGGACACCGAGTTCACGGTCGAGGAAGGCCGCTTGTTCATGCTCCAGGCGCGGAGCGCGAAGCGTCCCGCGCGTGCCGCGATCCGCTTTGCGGTCGACGCCGTGGAGGAGGGTCTGCTCAGGCCCGAGGAGGCGCTGCTGACGATCGACGCGGCCGCGATGGAGGCGCTCCTGCACCGCAACTTCGACCCGGCCGCGAACTACGAGGTCTTGGTCGAAGGCGCCGCTGCGTCCCCCGGCGCGGCCAAGGGCGAGATCGTCTTCACCGCGGCGGACGCGGTCGCCGTCGCGGCGGCCGGGGGAGACGCGATCCTGGTCCGGCCGTCCACCGATGCCGAGGACGTCGCCGGCTTCCACGCCGCGGCGGGAGTGCTGACCAGCGAGGGTGGCAAGGCCAGCCACGCTGCCCTGGTGGCGCGGGGGATGGGAACACCGGCGGTCTGTGGCGCCGGCGCGCTGGAAATCAACCTCGACGCGGAGGCGGTGCGGGTCGGCGGCCGGGTCCTTCGACGCGGTGACGTGATCGCGATCGACGGTGGGCTCGGGGTCGTGACGACGGATGACGTCTCGCTGGTCGAGCCCGCCCCCGACCCTCGTCTGCAGACGGTCCTCGCCTGGGCCGACGGAGCGAGGCGGCTGCGGGTTCGGGCCAACGCCGACACGCCCGCGGACGCGCTCCGCGCCCGCCAGCTCGGCGCCGAAGGAATCGGGCTCTGCCGGACCGAGCACATGTTCATGACCGCCGACCGGCAGCCACTGATGCGGGCAATGATCATGGCCGGGACCGAGCCCGAGCGCGAGGCCGCGCTGGCAGCTCTGCAGCCGTTGCAGCAGGCAGACTTCGAAGGCCTGTTCGAGGCGATGGACGGGCTGCCGGTGACGATCAGGCTGCTCGATCCGCCACTGCACGAGTTCCTCCCAGACCTGGGGGAGGCGCTGCAGCGGGTGGAGGAGGCGCGTGCCGAAGGCGACCCCGAGCTCGATTCGCTCCGTGCCGAGGCCGAAAGGGTTGTCGAGCTGTCGGAGGTCAACCCGATGCTGGGCACGCGCGGCGTGAGGCTGGGCCTGCTTCACCCGGAGATCTACCTGATGCAGGCGCGGGCGATCGTCGGCGCCGCAAAGGCGGTGTTCGGACGCACCGGCACCGCCCCGTCGGTCGGAATCATGATCCCGCTCGTTTCCTTCGCCAGGGAGCTGGAGCTGAGCGCCGCGCCGATCCGTGAGCTGATCGAACGCGAAGGCGACGGGCTCGCGATCGCCGTCGGCACGATGGTCGAGCTCCCGCGTGCCTGCTTCGCCGCCGGCGAGCTGGCCCTGTACGCCGACTTCTTCTCTTTCGGCACCAACGACCTGACCCAGGCGGCGCTCGGCTTTTCGCGCGACGACGTCGAGTCGTCGTTCCTCACTCTCTACAAGGAACTCGGGATAACCGATCGCAGCCCGTTCGAGTCAGTCGATCCGCTCGGGGTCGGCTCGTTGCTGGACACGGCTTGCGATGCGGGCCGTCGAGCGAACCCGGAGCTGGAGCTGGGCGTCTGCGGCGAGCACGGGGGGGACCCGGAATCGATCGCCTTCCTCGAGCAGTTCGGGCTCGACTACGTCTCCTGCTCCCCCTTCCGGGTTCAGGTCGCGCGTATCGCGGCCGCCCAGGCCAGCGTCGCAAAAGCGACGGCCGATCCCGTCTCCGAGAGAAAGGCAGTGGTCACGTGAGCGCGCCGGTCGCAGGTATCTCCCAAGATTTCGCCGAGCGGCCGGGCGTGGCGGTGGTCAGCGGTGGGAGCGGCGCCGTCGGGGCCGCCGTCTGTCGCCTGCTCGCCGCTCGCGGCGCTGACGTGGCGACGACCTACCGTTCGCGCCGCGCGGCCGCCGACGATGCAGTGGCGGCTTGCGCCGAGAGTGGCCGCGAGGTCGTGCCCTGGCCGGTGGACCTCGCCGATGAAAAGAGCACCCGAGCGTTCGCGGAGGGGGTGCTCGAGCGCTTCGGCGCGGTGCACACGCTGATCCACGCGGCCGGGCCGCACGTGCCGCAGGTCTACCTAAGCAAGGTGCCGCCCGCTCAGTTGCGGGAACACCTCGTCGACGAGGCCGTCAGCTTCTTCAACTTGGTCAACGCCTTTCTCCCGTCGCTGCGCGAGGCGGAAGGCTCGATCGTCGCGGTGACCACCGTCGCGGTCCGTCGCTACCCGAGCCGGGACGGCCTCTCGGCCGGCCCAAAGGCTTCGGTCGAGGCGTTGGTTAGGGCCCTGGCGGTCGAGGAGGGGCGCTTCGGCATCCGCGCCAACTGCGTCGGGCCGGGGCTGCTCGACGACGGCATGACCGAACGCCTCAAAGCCGAGGGCGAATTCGACCAGCACGCCACCGAAGTCGCCCTCTCGCGGATCCCCATGCGCAGGTTCGGCCGTGCCGAACAGGTCGCCGAGGCGATCTGCTTCCTGGCTTCGCCGCGAGCCGACTACCTGACCGGCCAGATAGTCGATGTCGACGGCGGCTACGCGCTGTAGTCGCGTCCGCCGAGCAGGCAGCGCATCGCGGCAGGAGTGGCTGAGGTCATCCCCGGCAAGGAGGCCGTCCGCGACGCGATGGCGGTGGCGGTTGAGGCATGGAGGCCGTCGACGGCGAGCTGGGTCGGCAGCAGGGTCGCCGGCCTTTTGCCTGGCACGCTGACGACGACCGGCGACGACGCCGAACTCGCTTCCGCGTGGACGGACCGATCCAGCTCGCGGTCGCGACCGCCGATGAAGCGGTCGTCCTACAGGAGAAGGATCTGCAGCCCGTGCGGGACACCGCCTCCGCGTTCAGGATGCACCAGGCCGATTCCTGATACGCACCGAGGAGCCGGTCGAGGACGACGTGTCACCCGCCTCCTGCCGGACGAGAGCGAGCTGCCCAGCGGCACCGGGTAGCGGTCGCCGGGCTCACTTCCGTTCGCAGTTCACGACGACAAGAAAGTCCTTGCGGGCCGCGCCCCCGAGGTCGGAGTTCATCGACACGTACCAGCCCCGCTTGCTCGGCACCGGGCCTGATTCCACCGTCCAGATGAACTGGATCATGCCCGCGCCACCGCCCACCTGGCGGATACCGCCAGAGATCACCCGTTCTCCCTTGTCGCAGATCGCGTGGCCGGTGGCGGGGTTAGGGGAGCCGTCGAACGGCGTCGTGTCTCTGTCGATGATCTTGCCGAACCGAAGCGTCAGCTTGCCTCGGCTCGATGCTCGATCGGCACTCTGGTCGCTGTTTCGGGTGACGGCGACGGCGCTGCCGCCGAGGGAGATGAAGAGGGCGATCATCGCGATCACCATCGAGGGAGAGGGGCGCAAAATCCTGGCCTTCATTTCGGATCTCCTTGCTCAGCGCTGTTGTGGTGCTTCTTGTGCTTGTGGTGTTTGTGCGGCTTCTTCGGCGGCGGATGAGGCAGTACCCGTATGTAGCGGTTTACAGACCTACCGGGACGGTAGGCGTAGCCGGCCTGTTCGGGGACGTTGACCCAGAAGACGAAACGGGTGGCGACGTCGATTCGGAGGAAGGCGTAGGCGATGCGGAAGTGGCAGAGGGGGTCGGTCGTCGCCTGACCGACGAGGAACCGCCGGTCAGCACCGGGCACCGTGCCGCTGATGTAGGCGGTCCTCCCCGCGCACGCTGGACCGGGGAGTTCGCCGGAGAAATAGACCTTCTTGTGGAACGGCGTCCGGTGGGTGCTGAGGTGAAGCGTCGACCGCGACCGAATGTGGAGGGCAAGATCGGTTGAGGTCTCGGAGGCGCCGTAGCGGTAGCCGACGCGAAAGATCCGTGAGGGGCCGCGGTTGGTCTTGTAGGTCCAGCCGCCGTTCTGGTTGGTGGTCGTGGTGGCGACGAGGTGGAAGGGCCGGCCGGCGAGGTCGGTGTGAGCCTGAATGCAGACCTGGGCTCCGGCGACGGGCTGGCCGCTGGCATCGGTGAGGCGGCCCCGGATCAGCGATTTGCGGTGGAAGGAGAGAGTGCGGTCCTTGCGCTTGTTGCCGGCGAAGCCGGCGGTCAGGGTCGTACCGCCGGCCACTGGCGAGGCGGGGCAGGTGTTGTTGACGAGCACTTCGTGCGAGTTGCAAACGCTGTTGGGCGTTCCGGTCTGGGCGTAGTCCAAGGCGCAGACCGAGACCGTGTTCAGTCCCTCATGGAAGGGGGCGGCCGCGGTGTCGAGGGTGTACGTCTTCGTCAGGCTCGGCGGGCACGGCGCCATGCGCGAGGTCAGCGCGCCGGGAAGTGGGTTGCAGCTCGCCGAGAGGTCGTCACCGGCCGCCCCTTTACCGTTGACGATGATCTGGATCGACTGCAGCCCCGCACCCTGGTCAGCGGCCGCGACCTGCACGGTCTGCGGCCCGCGCAGTTCGGCGCCTGAGAACAATGAGCCGCCGTCGGTCAGGGTGGGCCGGGAGACGTCGGCGAGAGCGATCCTCACCTGCTTGACGGAGGCAAGGGCATTCGACGCTGATCCGACACAGCGGTTGCCCTCGTTGGGCTGGGTGCATTCGAGCCGCACGACGAGGTAGCGCCAGTTGCCGGCCGGGATGCCGGTTTCGTGGCCCTGGTTGTCGTTCTGGACGGCGAAGGCGGTCCCGGCGCCGGCGTCGGGGGAGACGGCGAGGTAGCCGTGCTGCCCCGATTCAGTCGCCAGCCGCGAGAACACCGACCCGCCGACGATGTAGGTGCCGGCGGGCGCGGTGAAGACCCAGGCGCCGTAGGCGCCCTGAGCGGTTCCGGTCTCGCCACCGCCGAGGATGTGCTGCACCTGTAGTCCGGCGGCACCTTGGCTGCAGTCAACAGCGGACTTGTAATGGTTGGTGGAGAACGTGTAGGCGGCGTCGGTAGCGGCGGGGTTGAGCCCTGGCGAGCACTCGGCGACGACGTAGTTGCCGGCGCTGGCGCTTTGAACGCCTGCGGCCAGGCACAGGACGAGTGCGGTGAGCATGATCGCCGTCCGGCAGACGGTTGAAATGGTGGGGTTCATCGGCGGCCTCCATCGGTTGGCACGAGGACGACGTTTCGGTCCTCTGCCTGCCTGTCGAACGAGGCGCGGTTTTCCGGCAACCAATTCACGGGCTGAGGCTCTCCAGGCCCTGCGAGCCGACCGCTTCGTTCGGCGTGGTTCCGCTCGAGGCAGGCACGCTGCTGGATTCCGGTGCGGGTTCAGGCGCCGATTCTGCGGAGGAGGCGAGCGACTCGGGAGACTGACTTCTGACTGCTTCGGTCGCTGCCTGTTCACTTTGCTTCGCCCTGGACGCCGACCCTTCGCCGCCGCCGGAGGCGCGATGGGCCGTCGCTGAGCTCGTGGCCGACGAGGGCGCGGGGACGGCTGGTGCGGTGACCAGCCGCGGCCGGTGCTCAGCGGGCTTCGGTCGCTGATGCGCCGCCGAGGGCTTGGCCCGATGAACAGGGGCGTCGTGGCTGGTGACGCCGGCCAGCTCGACCCCGCCAACCGCGAGCAGGCAGGCCGCGAGGCAGGTTCCGACCACTTTGCCGGGACCACTGCTGGCGAGGGCGACGACCCGTTCACTGCCGCCGCTGCTACCCGACCGGCCGACGACGTCGCGAGCGCGGTCAACGAGCCAGGCAGCGCGGTTGTGGACCCCTTCCGCCAGGCCGACGAGCTGGTCGAGCGGGCCATGCGAAAGCGCCACCTGGGCGCCACGGAGTGCGACCCAGGCCACGACGCCGATCTCGATCGCGAGCTCGGAGCCGGGCTCGGGAACCGGGGCACCGAGGATCTGGCCCAACTTCTTCAACGCTTTCCTCAGCCGGCGGCGGTAGGTGCGTTCGCTGCAGAACATCGTCGCGGCGCTGGCTTCGGTGGTCAGTTCCTCGAAGTAGTGCAGGCTCAGCACCTGCTGGTCTTCTGGCGAGAGCTGGCCGACCGCCTCGTGCAGCTCCTCGGCCTGCAGGTAGGCGATGGCGACCTCGTCGGTCGACGGCGCCGATGCAGTGGCGGCGCCGCTGTCGATGATCGCGTCGAGGACGACGCCGTCAGCTCGCCGCGCCTCCCGCCGCAGCTCGTCCATCGCGCGAAAAAAGCCGGCGTGAACGACGAAGCCGTTGGGGTTCTCGATTGCCTCACCACCGGCTCGGGCGCGCAGGTATTCCTCCCACCCCTTCTGCACGGCGTCCTCGACGGTGCGGTCGATGAACGGCGTCGAGAGGCCGTAGGCCCTGAGCCTGCCACGGAGTACGCGCTCGATCTCGCGGAGCGCGTCGGCTTCCAGCGGATGATCAAGCTCGCGAGTGCTCATGCCGAACTCCGCATTGGTTATACCCCGTTTTTTCATACAGAAGTCCTTTTAGGCAAAGCCGATTTGATCGAAGGGCACATGGCTATCCACACACCTGTCGAACGAGCGGCTCTCTTCCGGCAACTTTTCTGAAAGTTGGCCGGGTGCCCGCCGTCGGGACGACGGGCAGGCATGAACGCGGCAGACAACCCTGCTGGCCGCACCCAGGCACCGGCATCGCTCCCGGCGGACGTGGTCGAGTTGACCGCGATGCGCCTTCGGGTGATCGCCGAGCCGACGCGGATCGCTCTGCTTGAGGCGCTGAACGACGGCGAGGCCGGAGTTCAGGAGCTGGCCGACGCAATCGACCGGCCCCACAAGACGGCGTCTCATCACCTTCAACTGCTTTGGCGCGCGGGCGTGGTTGCCCGCCGCCGGCAGGGGTCGGTGATCTTCTACGCGCTCGCTGACTGGAGCGCGTGGTGGGTGGTCGAGCAGATCGCCCGCTGGGTGCTGTCCTGCCAGGACGAACAGGGCGCCTCGGCGCCTACCGAATAGCGCAGTCCCTGACGCGGGGAGCCCTCTGGGCTTCCGCGTCAGGGCGCCTGCCTCATAGCTGTCCCCCAAGCCGGCCCCGCCGGCTCGCCAGCCCCTGCCCGGAGCCGGCGAACCCACACATCCGGACCCTCCGGAGGCGCGCATAACACATTTCGATTCCAACACTCCTACGGCCGTATCTGGATAGGTGCGTTGGTAGCCAAGCAGAGCGGGCCGCAGTACCCCTACCTCACCGAACGCAAAACACACCCGCCGCGACTGACTCACACAGTCACATCGCACCGGAGTCAAGGAGGTATTTGCAAGGTGAGGCAGCAAGTAAGTAACAAAGTCAAGGCAACGGATTCGAGTGTTAGGTCTGCGCTGCGCGGTTTCGGCCGCATCGCGATCTGGACCGTGCTCGGACTTCTCTTGGTCCGGGGGGTGCTGGCGGAACCGAACGCGACCACTCCGACTCCACAACGAACCGCCGAGGGCGTCGACCCCGCGAGCGCCGCCTTCGCCGTCCGCTACGCGCGCACCTACCTGTCCGATCCGAGCTCCGCGGCCCTCGCGCCCTTCCTGGCCGAAGGCGTCAGGGTCGAAAGCGGCACCCCTCCGCAGGACGGCGACGAGGTCGCCCAGGCCGAGGTCAGCAACTCACAAGAACTTGGAGGCGGCCGGTCGGTCCTCACCGTTGCCGCCGAACTCCGCGACGCGCGCACCCTCTATCTCGCCGTCCCGATCGTCCGTGAGGGAGCGGGCGAGGTGGCGGCGCTGGGTGCGCCCTCCATAGTCGCGGCCCCCGGCGGCGCTGGAGCCGACTCAGGCGAGCGGCCCCAGGCGCTGGCCGGCCCCGATGCCGAGGCGATCGGGGGCCTGGTCGCGAAGTTCCTGCCCGAGTACCTGTCGGCCAGCGAAGCCGGCTCGCTCTCCTACCTGCTGGCGCCCGGCGCCACGGTGGCACCGCTCGGCGGTGCCGTCGCCCTCGATCGGGTCACCGGCACCGCCCAGCTCGGCGCGGGCGAAGGGCCGAGCCGGATCGTGATCGCCACCGCGCGGGTCAGTGACCCTGAGAGCGGCGCGGCCTACCCGGTCTCCTACCGGCTGGAAGTGGTGGCGGCCGGCGGGCGCTGGTACGTCGCCGGGGTCGAGGGGGCGGCGGCATGATGCGGCGGGCGAGGATCGCCTTCGCTGTTCTCTGCGCGGCGCTGGCGCTGATGCTGGCGCCGGCCGCGGCGCTCGCCGCCGGCAACGACGTCGGCCACAACATCGGGACTCTCCTGCGCCAGTACGCGGGCGAGGTCTATGGCGGCCTCGTCGCCGTGGTCGGGCTGATCTTCCTCCTGAACAGGAAGTTCACCGACCTGGCGATGTTCTTCGTCGCCGCGATCCTGGTCGGCTGGCTGGTGTTCAGCCCCGATCAGGTCGTCGACGCGGCCCGGGCGATCGGCCAGCGGGTGCTGCCGTGAGCGAGGGCCACGAGTCGATCCGCTCCTACCAGCGCATCTTTCGCCCCGAGCGGAGGATCTACCATCTTGAGGGTCGGGCGCTTCCGGTTCCCGGCGGGGTTCCGCTGCGCTGGCTCGGCTACGCGACGGGCGCCCTGGTCTCGGTCCTAGCGATCGGCTCGGGCTCGACCGCGGTCGCCGCCGCCCTCGCCTTCGGCGCGGCGGGGACCGGCCTCATCGTCGGCGGGCGGGGCGGGGCGCTCCTGGCCGGCGCCGGCACCTTTGCTGCCTTCTGGGCCGGCGAGCTCGCCCTCGGTCTTCTCGACTGGCCACTGCGGCTGATCGTCCTCCCGGTCGCGGTCGCGACGCTGGCGACGCAGGCGACCCCGGACGGGCGCCGCGCCGATCGCTTCGCCGCGTCCTGGCTCGCGCTGCGCCTGGCGCCCCGGCGCCGATCGCTCGGCCGGGCGTTGCCCCCCGCCGGTATCCCGCAGGCGCGCGGAAGCCGCGCCTGGGTCGCGCCCGATGAGCACTCGCCCGTGCTGCGGCGCGGGCGAGTGCGAGGCGCGGCGACTGTGGCCTTCGCCTCGGAGGTCCGGGTGCGGCGGGCCGGCGGCAGGGGGCGACGGCTTCTCGCCCGGCCTCTAGGCCCCCGAGCCCGCCGCCGCGAGCTGCCCGCCCGCCGCCTGGCCCTCGCTGAGGGCGAGCGGTTGGAGGTCCGCCCGTGAGACGCCCTGTGTCAACCCCCCGTCGTTTCGAGGCGCCGCAAGTTGCCGTGAAGAGCGGGGTCATAGGGCACCCCGTCCTGCCAGCAGCGCCAGAGCACCCGCGTCCACGCGCGCCCGAGGGTGCGGATCGCGTG